>JBIOYN010000405.1:0-25047 GCA_044870155.1 Acidimicrobiia bacterium
CGTCGCTCGCCAGCGCAAGCAGGTCGGCGCGCATGTCGACCAAAAACTCCATGCCTTCGGGGAGCGCGTTAGTTCCACTTCTCCGCCCTCCGGGATTCTCTGCATCTCATGGTCACGAGACCATGGGGGGTCGGCCTCGGGGGGTACCGAGTCTGGTACCAGCGCCACCGGCGCCCCTGGGAGAACGCCAAGTGGTCGACGTTCAACTCCTACACCGACGCCGGGGCCAGCGCCGGAATCGTGGCGCTGGCCGGGTACCTTGTGGTCCTCGTCGGCCTGGGCGTGAGCCTGTGGCGCGCCGTCGGACATGCGGTCGGCAACGCCCGGGCCGACGCCGCCGGAGGCCTCGTCGCCCTGTGCGCCGTCGCTGTAGGCGCCTTCGGGTACAACGCCTTCGCCAACGGGTACTTCATGGGCTTTCTCGGCCTGGCCACGGCCATCGCCTGCCGCCGCCCGGACCATGATCCGTGAGCGGGACCACACCACCGCCGCCGCCCTGGTCGGTGATCATCGTCAACTTCGACAGCGGCGACCTGCTCCGCCGTTGCGTCGATTCCGTGGTGACCGCCGCCGGTACCGGGGCCGAGATCATCATCGTCGACAACGCCTCCCGGGACGAGAGCACCGAGGGGGCGGCGCTCGGCCGTCCCGGCGTGCGCGTCATCGGGAATCCCGTCAACGTCGGGTTCCCGGCCGCCGTCAACCAGGGCCTGGCGGCCGCCGCCGGGGAACGGGTGCTGCTGCTGAACCCGGACGCCGAAATCCCCCCGCCGCTCTTCACAATCGCGGCCGCCGCCCTGGAGCCCGCGGGACCCTTCGCCCTGCTCACCTTCGCGCAGGAGCAGGACACCGAGTTGCGCGCCTCAACGGGCCCGCTCATGTCCGCCCGGGAGATCGTCGGTCAGGTTGTCCTGCGCCGCCGGGGGTCGGCCAAAGTGGGTCCGCCCCTGGAGATCGCCGGCGAGACCTTCCGTCCCGTGATCGACGGTTACCTGTCGGGCTACTGCCTGGCCTCGGCGCGGCGACGCCTGCGGGACCTCGACGGACTCGATCCCCGTCTCTTCTGGGCCGAGGACGTCGACCTCTCGGCCCGGGCGCTCGCCCTCGGCGCCACCCTCGGCGTCTGCACGAGCACGACCGTGCAACACCGACGGTCATACAGCAAGCGGAGCAACCCCGGTCTGGTGACCTTCTTCCAATTGACCAGCAAGATCGGCTACGCCCGCCGGCACGCACCCCGGAGCGTTCCCGCGGTGGTCCTCGCCGTGGGAGGCGTGGCCGCCTTCCGGTGGGGCTGGTTCAGCCTCGCCAGCCGGCGGGACGCTGATGCCCGCGACAAGGCCCGCGCCTACCGGGCCGTGCTCCGCCATGTCCGGACCCGGGGGTGGCGGCGGGCGGAGGGCTGGGACCCGGCTGGGGTCGAGGGCTTGCGCGCTCAGGGCCGTTCCACCGTCGATGTTCCCAGGGGTCAGCCGACTGGGGGGTAAAATGGGTGTTCCGGGTCGAGATCCCTGCATCGTGGGTCGAGCGACTCACAGCCACCCCCGAGGAGGGGCCCTGAATCGTGGATGACGTCGCACCGAACCTCGGTGATTACCTTTGGGTGCTCAGGCGTCAAGCCCGCACGATCGTCATCGCCTGCGCCTTGGGCGCCGCCCTCGCCGTGGCCCTGTGGGCCCTCGACCCCCAGGGCGGCGGGTGGTCCAGCATGACCAAGGTGAACCTGGTCGACGAGGGACCGTCGCTGGGCATCGCCCTCGGAGGGGAGTCCGCTCCCGCGGGCGTGGCCCTGGCACCCCTCGTCGAGCAGGTCAACTCTCCGGCCTTCAAGACCGCCGTGCTCAAGCGGACCGGGGGGGCTACCTCCTCACGCATCCTGATCCGGGCGACCGGTGACGAGTCGTCCCGCCTTGTCACCATCCGCGTCGAGGGCCCGTCCCGGAAGGTGACGAGCTCCGTGCTCGACGGGGCCAAGGAAGAGCTGCGGGACCTCCGGCGGGGCGATCTTCTCGATCGGTATGCGACGGCTGTGGTCGCGCTCACCACCCGGCGGGATCTGGCCCAGGCGCGCCTCGTCAGCATCGAGGCTCTCCTGGCCCAGGAGCCGCCCGGGTCCGCTCGCTCCGTGTCCCTCACCCATGAGCGGGTCTTCGTCCAGGAACGGGTCGACGACGCCGCCGCCGGGCTGGCCGCCTTCGAGCGCTACCAGGCCGACGGCGATGGTGGGGTCAAGGTCGTGAGCGGCAGTGTGGACCCGTCGGCCACCGGTGGGCTCTCGCTCCCCCGGGCAGTGCCCATCGGCGTTCTCCTGGGGGCTCTGGTCGGCGTCGGCGTCATCCTCCTGCGCCGCTTCGTCGAGCTCCCGGTCGACAGTCGTGCCTCTCTGGAGCGGTGCGGCACCCGATGCGTAGCCGTGCTCGGCCGGAAGGGCGGGGATCGGTTGGCGCAGGCCGCGGTCGGCCAGATGATCGGCAAGGGCGCGCTGGCCGTCCTGCTGGCCCCGGGTGTTCCAAGCTCCGAGTTGCCGCGACTGATTCCCGATCCGGAGTCTTCCTCGATCAAGGTCCTCGACGACGTCTCTGACGTCGCCAACGGCGCACCACTCCTCCTCGTGGTACGAGCCGGCACACCGGAGGACGACGTGCGGTCCCTCATCCTCACCAGCCAGTCCCTGGGCGCCGACGTCGTCGGCGCCGTACTCACCGGCTTACCTGACGCCGGGCTGGCCCAGGCGTTCAGCCGCTGACCGAACGGCCTCCCGGAGTTCGGCGAGGGAGGCATCGGTCAGCCAGCTGCCCGGCCGGGAGTAGGCGAATCGTTCGGCGGTCTCCACGATGACGACGTCGGAGGCCGCCACCTCCTTCCACAGCGCCGGCATCGCCGCCTCGCTCCAGTTGGCCGTGCGCAGTTCGGTGAACATCCGGGCGAGCCCCGGCTTCATCAGGTTGCCGAAGGAGTCGTGGATGAAAAGGGTCCTTCCCGGCCGCGGCGGCGCCGCCTGCACGAAGTACTGCGGCGCCGATTCCCCTTCGCGCCGGCCGAGCATCCGGCTCAGATCGCTGGGATACGTCCTCGACTTCCCACGCACCAGCCGGGCCGACCCCCACCGCTCGGGATCGAGGGTCCGGGCCACGCCCCGGACCGCCAGCATCGCCCCGTAGGGGGTCCAGTGCGTGTCCCGCTCGAAGTAGAGCGGCTCCCCTCCGTCCCGCCCCACGTCGTCGAATGCCTGCCTGAGGTCGATCCAGTTCCGGTCTTTGGTGGACTGGACATGCCGCCACAGTCTCTTCCGATTCCGCTCGGCGCAGGCGCGGCCCGGTGCGCCCTGGCGGAGCCGGTCCCCAAGCACCGTCGACTTGTCCGGCACGACGAGAAGGACCACCGGCCGGCCAGACCCCCGGATCACTTCCAGGAACCGCTCCCAGCGGGAGATGGCCTCGTCGGGGCCGACTCCCCCATCGCACGCGTTGCTGAGGTCATCGGCGAGGAAGAGCGTACCCCCGGCCCCCCGCAGGACCTGGGGATCGGCCGACTGACCGAAGGCGGGTTCCTCCCGGAAGACGACCTCGTCGACCCATGCGTCCCCCCGGATCGCAAGCTGGCGGGTGGGCAGCCGGTCGGTGAGGGCGGCGTCGAGCTGGGAAAACATCACCCAGCCGGCGCCGGGATCCGGCCACGAGGTCAGCGACCGGTTCTCGATGGGACGGGCATTGAACCCCAGTCCCAGTAGGACGAGCGGGGCGAAGAGGAACGCGAGCCCGGCACAGGCGACGGCCACGCCGACGCGGGATCGGGAGGGGGAGGTGCCGTGCATCTCAGAACCGGAAGTACAGGAAGGGGCTGAACGTACCGCTGGCCACCAACAGCCCGGAGTAGGCGACGCCGAGGCTGGCCACCACGAGGCGCGCCGCCCAGGCTCGCCGGCCCGGGTCGACTTGGAGCCACGGGCCGAACACGACGTGCCGCGGGAGCAGGAGCGTGGCCAGGCCGGCCGCCAGCAGCCAGGTGCGCTGAGACGTGAGCGCGGCGGCCAGCTCCGGGCCGAGGCCGAGGCCGGCGGTGGGATTGGCCATGGCCGCCAGGAGGTGCCCGGCCGATGAGAGGTCAGGAGCCCGGAAGATGGCCCATCCCCCGCAGACGATCAGGAACGTCGCCACGCGCCGAAGGGGCCGAGTGGTGGCGGGATCGGGGACGACACCCCGGATGCGCTCGACAACCAACCATGCGCCGTGGTAAGCGCCCCAGGCCAGAAACGTCAGCCCGGCGCCGTGCCAGATCCCGGTGAGGAGGAAGACGACGACCAGATTGAGGTACGTCCTCGAGGCGCGGTGCCGGTTGCCGCCCAACGGGACGTAGAGGTAGTCCCGGAACCACCGGGACAGGCTCATGTGCCAGCGGCGCCAGAACTCAGTGACGGATTCGGCCGAGTACGGGCGGTCGAAGTTCTCGGGCAGGATGAAGCCGAACATGCGCCCTATGCCGATGGCCATGTCGGAGTAGCCGGAGAAGTCGAAGTAGATCTGCACCGCGAATGCGAGCGTGGCGACCCAGGCGGCGGCAAACGACAGGTCGGCTCCCTGGAGCCCGAACCCTGCACGGACGACGGCGGCAACACTGTCGGCCACGAGCACCTTCTTCGTCAGACCCCAGGCAAAGCGGGGGAACCCGGCGATGAAGTCGTCCAGCCGGTGACGACGCGCTGGCGGGGCCCCGAGCTGGACGGCGATCTCGTGGTAGCGCACGATGGGACCGGCCACCAGTTGGGGGAACATGACGATGTAAGTGGCGAAGTCGACCAGGCTCCGCTGCGGTTCCCGAACCCCGCGTTCCACGTCCACCAGGTAGCTGAGGCAGTGGAAGGTGAAAAACGAGAACCCGATGGGCAGCGCCAGTTGGGGTACGTGGAGGGCGGCGAAGCCCCCCAGGCCTATGACGGCGTTGAGCTGGCTGACGGCGAAGCCGGCATACTTCCAGATCAGCAGGGGAACGAGGTCGGCGACCACCGCGGCGGCCAGGACGGCGCGACCGCGGGCTGACCCGTGGCTGAGACCGATGAGCAATCCCGCGCTCCAGCTGAACACGACGAGCGCCACCAACATGAGAACGAAGGCACCGGCGCCCCAGGTGTAGAACAAGAGGCTCGCCACCGTGAGCAGGAGGTTCCGGCGGCGTGGGGGGAGAGCGAAGTAGCCGGCCAATACGACGGGGAGGAAGTACCAGAGGAAGACCGGTGCTGCGAACGACACGCCCGGAGCTTAGGGAGCGCTCATCCTCGCCGGAGATCGCGACGCAGTCGGGACACCGCCCGCTGCCCGAGGTTGACGACTCCCGGCCGGCGGGTCCGCGGCTCCCCCGTTGAGAGCCGCCCCGGGGAGAACCCGGGAAGGTCATCGAGGAGCGAGGCCTTGACCTCGCCCCTGAGTGCCAGGCGTTCGACCTCCTCGGGCACGATGGCTCCCGCCGCCGCTGCTTCCCGGTAGGCGGAAAGCCACAGCTCGCAGCGGGGGTTCTGGTCGTTCTTCCACGGCTGTGTGGGCACAACCGTGTAGTGAACCAGCTTGGTCACCCCCTGTTCGTAGCGCTCGAGGTGGTTCCACTCAGGGGGCAGCGTGTCGTCGATCTCGTCCGGGGCCACGAGGCACATGTCGAACATGAGGTCCGGATACGAGTACCGGTCCTCGTCCAGACCCCCGATGATCTCGTCCACGTCCCACGGCAGCCGCTCACAGTCGAGCACCATGACGCTCATCTGCCGGCCGGGGTGGAACCAGCTGTTGTCCTTCCAGACGTCAGGCGGCTCATCCTGCCTGGTCACCATTATCTTGTGGCCCTGGAACGGCCGGCTCCATAGCTCCTCGACGTCGCCGAAGACCTGCATGTCGGCGTCCATGTAGATGGCCCGGCCTCGGTAGCCGCAGAGCTGGGGAATCTGGAGCCGGCAGAAGGAGAACGTCGTGCGCGGGCGGTTCTTCCGGTGCTTGGGCATCCGCCCGTAGTAGTTCCGCATGAACTCGACTTGGACGGGATGCCGGGTGTGCCCTCGGATCGTGTACTCGAGAACCCGCGCCGCCGGCATTTGGTTGTCCTCGGTTCCCACGAAGATG
This sequence comes from Acidimicrobiia bacterium, assembly GCA_044870155.1. Lineage (GTDB taxonomy): Bacteria > Actinomycetota > Acidimicrobiia > IMCC26256 > BP-133 > CAWBJP01. The sequence goes on from JBIOYN010000405.1 coordinate 6,105, forward strand.
CGGATCGGTTCCGTCATGACGCGGGGCGCAGCATCGGGGCGGCGGAGCGGATGGCCACCAGGTCGCGCATGAGCCCCTCCAGGTCAGCCAGGCGCACCATGTTCGGCCCGTCGCTCAGGGCGCGGTCCGGGTCCTCGTGGATCTCCATGAACAGGGCGTCGATTCCTACAGCCACCGCCGCTCGGGCGAGGTACGGGACGAACTGGCGCTGGCCCCCCGAGCTGGTGCCCCGGCCGCCGGGCATCTGCACGCTGTGGGTGGCGTCGAAGACCACCGGGTACCCGGTCGTCCGCATCCGCGGGAGACTCCGGAAGTCGACGACGAGCGCGTTGTGCCCGAACGAGGACCCCCGTTCCGTGAGCAGGATGCGCTGCGTACCTCCGGACTCCAGCTTGCGGACCACCTGATCCATCTCGGCGGGCGACACGAACTGGCCCTTCTTCACGTTCACGACCCGGCCGGTGCCGGCGGCAGCCAATAGGAGGTCGGTCTGCCGGCACAGGAAGGCGGGGATCTGGAGGATGTCCACCACCTCGGCCACCGGCTGGGCCTGCCACGCCTCGTGGATGTCGGTGATGAGGGGCACCCCAAACTCCCGCTTGACCCGCTCCAGCACCTTGAGCCCGTCCTCCAGGCCGGGACCCCGGTAGCCGTCGACAGACGTACGGTTCGCCTTGTCGAAGGAAGCCTTGAACACGTATCCCACGCCCAGCCGGCGGCACACCTCGGACACACCCTCGGCGATGCGCAGGGTGATGTCCTCCGACTCGATGGCGCACGGGCCACCGAGGAGAACCAGATCCTCGCCGCCCACCACGACGTCCGCGGTCACGGCCACGGCCGTCATGCCACCCCTCCCCGTTCGACCAGTGCCACCGCCTGGGCGAGGTCTGCGGGGGTGTTGACCTCGAGCACCGGGCGGTCGATGGCACAAACGCGGATGCGGTGGCCGTGCTCGAGCACGCGGAGCTGCTCGAGCCCCTCGGCCTGCTCCAGCGGCGTGGGCGACATGGCCGCGTAGGCAGCGAGGAAGCGGCGGTCAAAGGCGTAAAGGCCGATGTGGTGGTAAACGGGCAGGTGGCCGGCCACGGTCTGGCGCGGATAGGGGATCGGGGCCCGCGAAAAGTACAGGGCGTCGCCGGCCCGGTCGCAGACCACCTTCACCACGTTGGGGTCGCCGGGGCCGTGCTCGGGGTCGAGGGGGGCAGCGACCGTCGTCATCTCCGGCGTGCTCTCCCGGTACGGGGCGACGAGGGCGCTGAGCATCTCGGCGGTGACGAAGGGCTGGTCGCCCTGAACGTTGACGACCACATCGGCTTCGGGACGTCCACGGGCGATCTCAGCCACACGGTCAGTTCCGGTTGGATGGTCGGCCCGGGTGAGCTCGGCCCGGCCTCCGAAGCGCTCGACGGCATCGACGATCTCCGCATCGGGGGTGGCGACGACGAGCTCGTCGAGGTCGCCGCAGCCGGAGGCGGACTCGTAGACCCATTGCACCAGGGGTCGCCCGGCCAGATCTGCCAGGGGCTTGCCGGGGAAGCGGGTGGCCGCCATCCTCGCCGGGATGACACCAAGAGTGCGCACGGACCGAGCCTACAGACCGGCCCGGACGAGGTCGTGGACACGGACCAGCCCCACGCAGCGGCCCTCGCCGTCGACTACGGGCAGAGCGGAGATCTGTGAAGGGCGGTCCTCCATGAGTTGGAGCGCGTTGTAGGCCAGCTCGTCGGGGCCGACGACGACCGGGTCGACGGTCATCACCGCGTCCGCCCGGGTGTCAGCCACGGCCGCCTCCTGGCACTGGATGGCCCGACGGAGGTCGCCGTCGGTGACGATTCCCCGCAGCCGCCCGTCGGGGGCGAGGACGACCACGGCCCCCAGTCCGCCCTCGCTGATCCGGGCCACGAGGTCGATCCAGCCCGCATCCGGCGCCACCCGCGGGAGCCCGTCGCCGGCATGCATCACGTCCGTAACCCGCAGGGTCAGCCGCCGACCAAGCGCACCGGAGGGGTGGTTCAGGGCGAATCGCTCCGGAGTCAGCCCGCGGACGTCGTAGAGGGCGATGGCAAGGGCGTCGCCCACGGCGAGGGCGAGGGTAGTGCTGGAGGTGGGCGCCAGGTTGAAGGGGCAGGCCTCCCGGGCCGTGGAGGCGTCGAGGGCCACGTCGGCGGCGCGGGCCAGCGTCGACTCGAGGCGCCCGACGATGGCGATCATGTGCACCTGCCGGTTCCCCAGATAGGGCAGGATGGCCCGCAGCTCGTCCGTCTCGCCGCTATTGCTCACCACAATCACAACGTCGTCCCCGGTGACGGCCCCGAGCCCCCCGTGGAGGGCGTCGACCGGATGCAGGAAGAGGGCCGGCGTCCCCGTGCTGGTCAGCGTGGCGGCGATCTTGCGGGCCACGATGCCGGAGGTGCCCGCACCGGTCAGGACGGCCTTGCCACCACAGCCGGCCAGCAGGGTGACGGCTTTCTCGAAAGCGACGTCGTCGAAGCGGTCGGCGGCCTCGAGCAGCGCCTGGGCCTCGAGCCGCAGTACCTCGGCGGCTGACGGAATGGTCTCCACAGCGGAGATCATATGAGGCCCTAGGCACCGTTCGGCGCTCAGTCGGGCCAGTCGCGCAGTTCGTCGTAATGCGAGATGACGATATCGGCGTCGCCACCCTCCGTGTCCGGATCGTCGTAGACGCCGGTGTAGCGCACCGACAACATGCCCAGCGCCCGGGCACCGGCCACATCCGTCCGTCGTCGGTCGCCGATGTGGGCGGCCCGGCCCGGCGAGACCCCGCCGAGCCCGTCGAGGGCGTGCTCGAAGATGCGGGGCTCCGGCTTGTAGCACCCGATCTCGTCGGAGAACGCCCAGCTGCCGAAGAGGTCGAGCAGACCCCGCCGGGTCAGGTGGCGGCGCAGCACCGGTGAGGGAGTAAGTCCGATGTCACACACGATGGACAGCCGCACGCCACGGGCGTCGAGGCGCCGGAGGAAGTCCTCGGCACCCTCCGCCAGGTGGAGCTCGACATCGTCGCCGGCGGCGTCGAAGGCGCCGGCGAGGAGATCGAGCAGCTTCGGTTCCTTCCCGATCCCGAGCTGCTCGGCCATGACCGTCACCGCGTCGGGCACGCAGAACTGCCGGTTCGCCCGCCACGCCGCTTGGTAGCGCTCGAAGGCGACCTGGTGCGCGGACCGGAGGGCGGGCTCGTCCACGGGCAGGCCGATCTCCTCGACGAGCCCCACGAGAGCGGCCATCCTGCTGGCGACCAGGGCGTCCGGCCCTTCCCACATCAGCGTGTTCCAGAAATCGAAGGTCACGGCTTCGATCGTCCGCACGATGGCGCTCTTCCCCCTGTAGGGTCGACGGCGGTACCCATGTCGACAGTGGCCAGGTAGAGAGAATTCCATGTTGGAGCTCCGCGAGTGGATCCGGACCGCGGGCCTGGACAGCCGGCCGTGGCTCATCCTCGGCAAGGGGCCCACCTTCTCGCGCCGATCGGAGTTCGACCTCTCCGGCTACCACCTCCTCTCGCTCAACCACGTCGTGCGGGAGCTGGCTGTCGACGTGGCCCACATCATCGACATCGACGTGGTGGAGGCGTGCGCCGACGAGCTGCTGGCCAACTGCCGCTGGCTCCTCATGCCCCGGGTTCCCCACATCCAGCAACGGGTCGGCTTCGCCCGGCTCGAGGACTACCGGGACGCGCTGGATGTCCTCCGCCAGCTCGACGGGGACGGTCGGCTCGTCTGGTACAACGCCGAGACGTCGCCCCGCGTGGGTGATTCCCCGGTGATGGAGGTGCGCTACTTCAGCTCCGAGGCGGCGTTGTCCATCCTCGGCGAGATGGGCGCGAAGGTGGTCCGGACTCTCGGCATCGACGGCGGTACCGCCTACAGCGCTGCCTTCTCCTCACTCTCGGGCGTCACCCGCCTGGCCAACCAGCAGCCGAGCTTTGACCTCCAGTTCGCCGAACTTCGACGTATCGCGGACCGCCATCGCATTGACTTCCAGCCCTTGACCCGCGACGATGCTCAGCGCCCTTCGGCGGGCACCGCTCCGTATGCATCTCCTTCCAAGCAGCGGGAGATACACACCTCGGCGGCAAGCGTCGCGCTGGCCGCGGCCTTTGGTCGTATTGATGAGATCGAACGGAGACAGCTTCGAGCGAGACTCCGCCGAACCGCCGCCCCTTACGTGAGGCCGATGGTCCGTAAGGCCCGAGCCCGACACGCGAGCACCGGTGCCGGTGGGATGGTCGAGCGACTGGCAGACCGGGCCTGGCGACTGCTGCGCTGATGACAGTCACCCGGCCCGGTAAGCCCGAGACCGTCGGGCCTTGGGGCTTTCTTCGCACCGTTCGCCAGTCCCTGCTCGCTCGTGAGGTCGGCAGCTTGTGGATGGCGGAGGTGGTAGTTCTCGCCACGGCCATCACCCAAGCAGCTGTCGTCGCCCGGGCGCTGGGCCCCGAGAGGTTCGGGACCGCGGCCTTGGTGCTGGGGACCACGGCGCTCGTCTTCACCTTCCTCGATCCCCAGTCACAGGAAGCAGTCGTCAAATACCTGGGCGGACACCACGCCGTCGGACGTGTACGGCATGCGCTGGCCGTCCCCAAGGTCGCCTACGGCGCCGACCTGCTCATCGGTGTGGCCGGCTTGGCCGTGGTGGCAGCGAGTTCATCATGGCTGGCGGACAATGTGATCCACTCCCACGCGGCCGACCACCTCCTGCTGATCTATGCCGCCGCGTCGACGTTGGCCGCCCCCTCCACCACTTCGCGCTCGATCCTCACGACTTTCCGGCGGTTCTCCACTGTGGCGGTGCTCCAAGCCGGGTCGGCAGTCTTTCGCACCGCCCTGGTCATCGTCCTCGTCGTTGCCGGCGCCGGCGTCGCCGGCGTCGTCTACGGCACTGCCATTAGCGTGGTAGTGGAGAGCGTCTGCGCCGGCGTGCTCGCTCACCGGACCGTCAGGCGCGAGCTGGGAGCGTCATGGTGGTCTGGCCGCCGGGCGACGCTGGGCGAACAATTCCGAGAAATGGTGCGCTTCATGGTCTATACGGACCTCACGACGCTCGTCACCGCGTTCGTTAAACAGGCCGACCTGGTGGCGCTGGGATTGGTTCGCGGACCGGCAGAGGCGGGCTACTACAGGTTGGCGAGGTCGATGACGGCCCCGCTGGCCAGCATCGTCACCCCCCTTCAACAGGTGGTGTACCCGAGGTTCGCCGCCCTGGCGGGCACCGGTGACGCAACCGCCATGGGCAAGGCGGCGCGCCGGTACACCGTCAACGTAGGACTCCCCGTCGCTGCCCTGGCGCTGCTCGGTCTCCCCCTCCTCCCGTTCGTCGTCCCCGCCGTCGCCGGATCCGAATACCGGCCAGCCGTCGGTGTGGCCGCGGTTCTCGTCGCTGGGGGGGCACTTTCGCTCCCCGCTTTCTGGTCCCGGCCCATGCTGCTGGCCGGGGGCCATGTCCGGTTTCTCCTATCCGTCAGTATTGTTCTCGGCGGTCTGACAGTCGTCGGATATGTCGTCTTCGCCCACCTCATGGGCGATGTCGGTGTCGCGATCTCACGGGCTGGGATCGCCGGTGTCGGCGGATCGGCGGCGGCCGTCATCTACCTCGCCCGGGCGCGGAAGAAAGATACGAAATGATCACACTTCAACGGCTAGATGCCTGCCCCCATTGTGGGTCAGCCGCCTTCACCCCTGACGTACCGTGCGAAGACCGCCTCTACGGACTTGTGGACGGTCTCGCCTACGCCCGTTGCCAGGGATGCGAGGTGCTCTTTCTCTCCACACGGGTGGCGGAATCCGAACTCGGACAGCTCTATCCGCCGACGTACCATCCCTACCTTCCCGTCGCTAGCACAGGGCGAGGGTCGCGGCTCGCCAGACTCTCCGCCCAGGCCGTCCTCGCGGTGGTCCACAGACTGTTCCCCGACCCACTCAGTCCGATGATGAGGACTGCCTACACACCTCCACACCCCGGGGCGACGTTCGTAGACTTCGGCTGCGGTTCACCGGCCCAGTTGGTCCGTGCCGCTGACCTGGGATGGTCGGCAGTCGGAGTCGACTTCACCCCAGTGGTCGTCGAAACCGTCCGGGCCGCCGGTTTCCCTGCTCATCTGGTCGATGATGCTTGGCAGGCAATCGGTCCGGGCTCCGTCCACCTGCTGCGCATGAACCACGTACTCGAGCACCTATACCGCCCGTGGGACGTACTGAGCCGGATCCTCGATCTCCTTGCACCAGGAGGCCGACTTCACGTGGCCGTCCCGAACCCCGCTGGGGTCAGTGCCCACCTCTTCGGGCGGGACTGGCAGTCGTACGATGTCCGTCACACCCTTCTGTATTCGCCATACCAGGCGAAGGAATTCTTCGAGAAACTGGGACTTCGCGAGGTCCGTATCGTCCACGAAACCCTCAGCAAGGATATGGCGCGGAGTTGGGGCTACCGAAGAGCTCGTCTAGGACGGATGGCACGCAAGGACGTCGAGTCGCTTGCCTTCCGGTTGAGCCTGCAAGTTCTTCTTGTCTTGCCTGCGAAGGCCGCAGCCATTGCGGGTCGAGCTGATCGATTCCACCTCTTTGCCACGAAGTGAGACGTCCGTCAATCGCCTTCAAACCATTCACGCCACGGAACGACGTGGCGAGTGTGCGCCTCCGAAGCCTGGTTCCGAATCAGTTGTTGGCTCAGTCTGGCTGGGATAGCGAACTATTCAAGTCTGTGTCAACCGATCGATATGACGTGGTCGTTTTCCAGAAGGCATACGAATCGGAAGACATTCTCCTTGCTGAAGGCCTTGCGGACCGCGGTACGCGGATCGTATTGGACCTCTGCGATAACCACTTCTACAACCCCGAGGATTTACCGCAACTCACGGAACGTGCTGACCGTCTGAGCCGCATGGTCGCGTTGGCCGACGCGATCTCAGTGTCGACACCCACACTCGGGCAGTTGATCGAGAACAAACGTGTCTTCTTGGTCGATGATGCCCTCGACCCAGTCATTGTCGCGAGGTCACGTGAGCCCCGATGGCCAAGATTCAGAGCAGGAACTCATCTTGCATGGTTCGGAACCGCTGGGTCTCGGAGCTTGGACTTTGGCCTCGTTGACCTTGCACGCATCATACCGAATCTGAACAACTTGAACACTCGTGTACCAATCACGCTCACGGTGATATCTAACTCGCGGGAGGAATACCGCCGCCACGTCAAGCAAGCGAACTTCTCCACTCATTACTGCCGATGGAAGTTCAGAACGTTTTCGTCCTTTTTGGCCTCTGCCGACATTGCACTTATCCCGATAACGAGCAACCCATTCACGATTTGTAAGACCAGCAATCGGATCGTGACGTCGCTCATGCTCGGGACTCCAGTCGTTGCCGATCTCATTCCGAGTTATCGGGAGTTCGAGCCCTACATTCTCGTCGGAGAGTGGGAACGGCATCTGGAGCGCTACGCGCGTGACCGAGAGCTTCGACATCACCACGTCACAGCAGGCCGGCAATTTGTGCAGCAGCGATTCGCGCCGGAGGTCATCGTGGAACAATGGAGCCGCGTGTTCCATTCCGTTCTTGACAATAGATTTTAATCGGCTCCCCTCAGCCCACCGGCATCTTACGGGTTCTCAGAACATCGACAATGCGAACTGCCGCAATACCGTCGCCGTAGACCTTGGGTCGGGCCGAGCCCCGGGGCGGCTCGGCGATGGCAGCGGCGATCTGGTCGGCATCGGCTCCGACCAGGACGTTCCAGCCAGCGTCGAGAGTCTCCGTCCACTCGGTTTCTTCCCGCAACGTGACGCAGGGGGTTCCGAGCCAGTAGGCCTCCTTCTGAAGACCCCCGGAGTCGGTGACCACGGCCCGGGCCTCGACTGCCAGGACGAGGCATTCCTCGTAGCCGATGGGATCGATGAGGCGGATGCCCGGGTGGAGGTCCTGAGCAGCCATCATGCGCCGGGTTCGGGGATGCACCGGGAACACCACGACGATGCCCGTCCCAGCCACCAGCTCAAGACCCTTCATGATGCTGTCGAGGCGCGGCCGGTCGTCGGTGTTGGCGGCCCGATGGACGGTAACCAGCACGTAACCTCCTGGCTCGAGGCCGAAGTCGGTTGGGCGGGACCGCTCCCGGGCCCGCTCAAGGTGCCACAACAGGACGTCGAACATGACGTCGCCGGAGAGGTGCACGCCGTCGTGAATGCCCTCCGCGGCGAGGTTGGACACGGCGCGTTCGGAGGGGCAGAACAGGAAGGACGCCAGGTGGTCGACCACCACCCGATTGATCTCCTCGGGCATGTCCCGGCGGAACGACCGCAGTCCGGCTTCGACGTGGGCCAGGGGGATGTCGAGCTTGGCTGCGACGAGCGCGCCGGCCAGGGTGCTGTTGGTGTCCCCGTAGACGAGGACCACGTCCGGGGCCTCCTTGGTCATCACCGGTTCTAGGCGTTGGAGCATGACGCCGGTCTGCTTGCCGTGGCCGCCCGAACCTACGGCCAGGTGATGATCCGGGGGCGCCAGCCCGAGCTGTTCGAAATGAATCTCGGACAGGCCCGGGTCGTAGTGCTGTCCGGTATGGACGACTGTCTGGGCGATGGGCGCCGCCGGTTGTGAGCGGTTGTGGTCCTCGATGGCTCGGCTGACGGCGGCGGCCTTGATGAACTGGGGCCGAGCCCCGACAACCGTCATCAGGTGCAGCGTCCCGGTCACGGGGCCACCTTCGTGAGGACGGCTGCGTAGTGCGACCGCAACGGGGGCAGCGAGGCGAGCGCCGGATAGAGCCAGCGGGCGGCGGGTCCGAGGGCCCGGGCCAGCGGGGGAGCGACGGTCACCGACCGCACCTGGAGCCCGAAGCCGGGGAAAAGGCCCTCCAGCTCTCCACGGCGGACGCCCCTCACATTGGCGTTGCGGGGGTTGTTCACCCGCAGGTCGTACCACAGGACGATCCCTCCCGGCCGCAACACCCGCGCCGAATCCCGGGCCATCCCCCGGGCCACGGCCGGGTCCAGGATCGAGCTGATCACGGTGAAAAGAACCACCGCATCGAAGGCGGCGGACGGAAACGGCAGCTGCTCACCGTTCGCAACAACGAAGCACCCCTGGGGGTGGGACCGGCGGGCCGAGGCCAGCCGGGGAAACGCGAGGTCAACCCCCGTCAGGGCCCGGGCTCCGGTGGCCAGGAGTGGGTCCACGTTGGCGCCGTCGCCGCAGCCCACCTCCAGGATCCGCCGGCCGGAGAGCGAGCCGTTGCCCGACGCCGTCAGCAGGGCGTCGAACACGCGCCACCGCTCGGAGACGATGGCTTGATTCCCCCCCTTGCGGGCGTCGTACCGGGATCGGCGCCGGGGGTCCCGGTCGTAGCCCTCGTAGACATGCCGGACCCGGTCGATCTCCTCCCGGCTCACGACCGGGCCCCGTCCACCAGATCGAGGAGTCGCTGCTCAAGAAGGAGGGCGATGGCCCGGCGGTCGAACTCCTCGACCACGAAGGCCCGGGCGGCCTCAGCCCGGGCCCGGCGGGCGTCGGCGCCGGCGTCGACCAGATCGGTCAGGGCGAGAGCCAGGCCGGGTGGCTGCTCGGGTTCGACGATGGTGGCGCCGCCCGAGCGCCGCGCCAACTCGGCCCCCTCCCCCCGCCCGCAGAAGACGAAGGGGACGCCGGCGGCGAACAGCTCGAACATCTTCGACGGGCGGGCGCCGGCGAAGACGGGGGCGTCGGCCAGCGGCACCACGGAGACGTCCCACGCCCCCAGCAGGCCGGGGACCTCGGCGCGGGGGACGGGGGGGCTGAAGACCACCCGATCGAGTCCTGACGCGCGGGCCCGCTCCACCACTTCATCACGGCACGGCCCCGCTCCCACCAGGTGGAACCAGATGTCGCTCCGGTCACGGAGGAGGGCGGCGGCCTCCACCACCTGCTCCAGCGCCTGGGCCCGCCCGAAATTCCCGGCGTACCCCACGACGGCGGCGCCGGGCGGCAGGCCGTAACGGGCCCGGACCTTCGAATCGCGTCGCCCCGGGCGGAAGAACTCCGTGTCCACGCCGTTCGGATAGGCGAAAGTGATGGCGCCAGGGTGGCGCGCCCGGACGCCGTCGGCAATCCCCTCCGTCTGGCAGGTGACGAGGTCCGCCACCCGGTAGCTCCACGCTTCCCATCGCTCGAAGAACGCCACCAGCGCGGAGGACGACAGGACCCCGAGCTCCACGGCCGACCGCGGCCACAGATCGCTCACGTTCATCACTAGCCGGGCGCCCGTCCGCTTGGCCAGGGCCCAGGCGGTGGGGGCGAGGAACAACGGAGGCGATTCCCACAGGACGACGTCGGCGGCCCGCAGGCGCAGAGGTGCCGTGAAGGACGACGAGGCCAGGAAGCTCCCGTACATGGCCAGCTGGACCCACCGGCTCCCGCTCGACGTCGCTCGGATCCACGAGCGCTTGACCACCACCCCGTCCTGCTCCTCGGCGGCGACGAGGCGGCCCCGCCACGGGTCATGGACCCGACCGGCCGGGTAGTTGGGCATGGCCGTGAAGACGGTGATGGAATGGCCCCGCTGGGACAGGCGGTGGGCCAGGTCCGAGAGGCGGGCCTGGGGGGCGCCGGTCTCGGGCGGGTAGTACTGCGAGAGGATGACGAGACGCACGGGCGAAGACCCGACCGGAGCCAGGTGTCAGGGCTCCGTTTTGGGGATCTCCAGCTGGCCCACGGCCCGGCGCCGACGGGACTCCGACAGGTCGATGGTCGGCTGCGGCCCGTAACGGGGGTCGCGGGCCCGGCTGGGGACGGCGGCAGGAGCGATGGACCGGGACGACAGGCGGGCCAGCTCCGCCGTGATCGCTTCCACCCCCGATGCCCACGGCCGCAGCGCCAGGACCTCGGAAGGATGCAGCGGGGCGACCGGGGCATGGCTGATGAGGGGATGTTCGGGCCGGCAGTCGGGCTCGCCGGAGGCCAAAAGGACCTCGTGGAGCTTCTCTCCGGGCCGCAGTCCGGTGTAGACGATCTCCACGTGCCCGCCGGCACTGGCAATGAGACGCCGGGCCACGTCGGCGATGCGCACCGGGCGCCCCATGTCGAGGATCAGCACCTCTTTGTTGTTGCCGATGGCACCGGCCTGAACCACAAGCTGGACGGCCTCGTGCACCGTCATGAAGTACCGGGTCACGTCGGGATCGGTGACAGTGACCGGGCCGCCGGCGTCGACCTGCTGATGGAAGGCGGGAAGCATCGACCCCCGGCTCCCCAGCACGTTGCCGAAGCGGACGCTCAGGTATGTCCCCGTCGCCACCTGGTCGCCGAAGTGGGCGGTGAGCCGCTCCGCGATTCGCTTGGAGTAACCCAGGACGCTGCACGGGTCGGCCGCCTTGTCGGTGGAGATGTTGACGAACACCTCCACGCCCACCGCGGCAGACGCCTCGAGCACAGTGAGCGTGCCCCACACATTGGACTTGACCGCCTCGGCCGGGTGGCGTTGCAGAAGCGTGAGGTGCTTGAGGGCGGCGGCGTGGAAGACCACTTCGGGCCGATGCTCCTCGAAGAGCTCCTTGACCTTCTCGACGTCGCGCAGGTCGGCGAGTAGCAGGTCGGGCGAGTCGAGCATGGCCCGCCCTTCGAGGCTGAGCTGGACGGCGTGGAGGGCCGACTCGTCCCGGTCGAGCATCATCAGTCGGGCGGGACCGTACTCGTTGACCTGACGGCACAGCTCGGAGCCGATGGAGCCTCCGGCCCCGGTGACGAGGACCCGCTTCCCCTTCAGGTAGCCGGCCACTGACTCAACGTCGGTGGAGACCGGCCGGCGCCCCAGGAGGTCGTTCTCGGTGACATCGCGGATCTCCCCCACCCGGGCTCCCCGAATCAGCTCCGAGATCGAGGGCAGGACCTTGACCGACAGGCCGCAGGCCGTCCCCCGGTCGGCGATGTCGGTGATGAGGTCGGCGCCCGCACTGGGGATGGCGATGACCAGAGTGTCGGCGGCGAAGTGTTCGGCAGTCTCGGCGATGTCCTCCCGGGTCCCGGACACCCGCACGCCGCGGATGGAGAGGCGGCGCTTGTTGGGGTCGTCGTCGAGGAGGGCCACGGGCACGATGGGGCTCGCCTTGTCCCGCAGGGTGGTCGTGAGCAGCTGGGTCCCGCCCTCGCCGGCCCCGAAGACGATGGCTCGCTGCACGGTGTCCCCGGCCGAGCTGGGGCGACGCCGCAGATCCCCCCGGATGCGGTGGAGGTACCGGTAGCTCCCGACGGCGACGAGCGTCCCGAAGCCGGCCAGCACGGGCACGCTGTGGGGGACGAACCGGGGGAGCAGCACCCAGCGGTTGAGGACGTACAGGGCGCCGGTGGTGAGGATGACGGAGCGAGCGGCGGCGCTTGCCTCCTCGAAGGTCGCGTACCGCCACTTCCTCCGGTACAGGCCGAAGAGCAGCCCGACGGTTGCATGGATGCTGAAGGCGAGCAGGGAGAAGCGGAGCCAGCGCACGGTGGGGACGAGCTCGATCGTGAAGTCGAGCCGCGTCCATACCGCCAGCGGGATGGCCACCAACCAGGCCCCGGCGTCCAGGAGGAGCTGGAGCATCGGGGTGACCTGCTTCAGCCAGTTGGCCAGCCGGCGCCAGGAGACCCGTGGAGCTCGCACCGGGCGCATGTTAGTTGGGACCCGCCAGCGCACCGATGACGGTGTCGGCCACCTCGTCGACCGCACCCTCGTCAAGGACGGGCGAGATGGGCAGGGACAACACCTCGGACGCCGCCCGCTCCGCCCTGGGGAGCGTGGGAGCATCGGCGGCGTAGACCGGAAGCCGGTGGACCGGAACCGGGTAGTAGACCATGGAGGCGATGCCACGGCGCTCGAGGGCGGCCCGCACGGCATCGCGGCGCCCTCCCGGTATCCGCAGGGTGTAGACGTGATACACGTGCGTCCGGCCCGGGGCCACGAACGGGGCGACGATCCCCTCCACGCCGGCGAAGCGCTCGTCATATTGCTGGGCCACCCGCTGGCGGGCCTTGTTGGCGTCATCCACCCGGCGCAGCTTCACCCGCAGGACGGCCGCCTGAAGGGTGTCGAGGCGGGAGTTGTAGCCGACCATCTCGTTGGCGTAGCGGCGGCGCGCCCCGTGAACCCGCAGGATCCGCACCCGGTCCGCCACTGCGTCGTCCGCGGTCACCACCAACCCGCCGTCGCCCATGCCGCCGAGGGGCTTGCTGGGAAAGAACGAGTATGTGCCGCACGTCCCCGCCGTCCCCGCCTGCCGGTCCCCGTAGGTGGCGCCGAAGGCCTGGGCGGTGTCCTCCACCACCGCCACGCCGTGCTCGGAGGCGATGGCCGAGAGCGGGTCGAGATCGGCGGGCTGGCCGTAGAGGTGGACGGGGATCACCGCCTTCGTCCGCGCCGACATGGCCGCCGCTACCTGGTCAGCGTCGAGGTTGAAGGTGGCCTCGTCGATGTCCACGAACAACGGGGTGGCGCCCACGGCGCTGATGGACTCGGCGGTGGCGAAGAACGTCCACGCCGTGGTGACGACCTCGTCGCCCGGCCCGATCCCGAGGGCCCGCAGCGAGAGGACCAGGGCGTCGGTGCCCGAGTTGCAGCCGATGGCATGCGGGACCTCGAGATAGCGGGCCACCTCCGTCTCGAAGGCCCCGACCTCGGGACCATGGATGAACTGGCCGTGCGCAAGCACCGCCTCGATGGCCTCGGAGAGCTCCTCACGGTAGGGAGCGTGCTCGGCGGGCAGGTCGAGCATCGGGATCCGCGGCTGGTCCGACAACGATCCTCCTCAGGTACGAGGAGGGAAGCTCGTCGCACCCCCAGCTCCTCCTCTGCGCGACACTTTACGCCCTCTGAAGGAGGGATCCGATGTCCGACGACACCCCCCGCGTGGCTCTCCTGGGAGCGGGCTCGTGGGGGAAGAACCATCTGCGCACGCTGTACGACCTGGGCGCCCTCGCCGCCGTCTGCGACCCGGACCAGCGCCGGTTGGAGGAGGTGGCGCGGCATTTCGCCGGGGTCGAGGTGACAGCCAAGGCCGACGAGGTGTTCCGGGACCCCAGTATCGAAGGGGTCGTCATCGCCACGCCGGCGCCGACCCATGCCGAACTGGCCCTGGAAGCACTGGAAGCGGGCAAGGACGTCCTCGTCGAGAAGCCGCTGGCCACCGACGTGGAGAGCGGAGCCCGGGTGGTGCGCGTCGCCGAGGAGCGCGGCGCCGTGCTCATGGTCGGCCATGTCCAGGAGTACCAACCCGGGGTGCGCCGCCTGCGTGAACTGGTCGCCGCCGGTGATCTCGGCGCTCTGCGATGGGCCTCTTCATCCCGGCTCAAGCTCGGGCGTGTACGGGACGAGGAGAACGTGCTGTGGAGCTTCGCTCCCCACGACATCGCACACCTGCTCGGGATCGTCGGCTCGGACCCGGAGTGGATCACCTGCCGGGGTGGCGCTTGGCTGACCCCTGGCATCGACGACGTCGGCTTCCTGGGCCTGTCCTTTCCCGGGGACGTCGAGACCCAGGTGACGGTCAGCTGGCTCCATCCGGTGCCCGAGCGCAGGTTGATGGTGGCCGGCGCGACGGCGATGGCCGTTTTCGACGACACCCAGCCCGCCGAGCGGCGGCTCGTCCTCTATCCCTATCGGGTGGAGCGTGACGATGCCGGCCCGCCGGTGGCCGTCGCCGAGGCGGCGGTGCCGGTGGAGGTGCATGACGAAGCGCCACTGACGGCGGAGTGCAGGCACTTTCTCGAGCGGATCGTCGATCGGGGCCGGCCGCTCACCGACGGGTGGTCGGGGCTCCAGACGTTGCGCGTCCTGGAGGGGGCCCGGCGCTCACTGACGGGGGGAGGGGTTCCCGTGGCCTTCAAGGACACCGAGGGCAACCTCGACTCGGCAGCCGGCGGCACCAGCTTCTTCGTCCACCCGACGGCGACCGTCGACGAGCCGGTCTCCATCGGGGCTGGAACCCGGGTGTGGCATTACTCACACGTGATGTCCGGTGCGGTGATCGGCCGGGATTGCTCGCTGGGCCAGAACGTCTTTGTCGCAAGCGGGGTGAGGATCGGAGACCGGGTCAAGATCCAGAACAACGTTTCCGTTTACGACGGGGTGGTTCTCGAGGAGGGCGTGTTCTGCGGGCCCTCCATGGTGTTCACCAACGTCACCAACCCCCGTGCCGAGATCGAGCGGAAGGATGAGTTCCAGCCAACCCTCGTGCGGCGGGGAGCGACTTTGGGGGCGAACTGCACCGTCGTGTGCGGGGTCACCATCGGCCAGTACGCATTCGTGGGGGCGGGATCGGTGGTGACCGGCGACGTCGCCCCACACGCTCTGGTCGTGGGGGTACCGGCTCGGCACCTGGGGTGGATGTGCATCTGTGGCGAGAGGCTTCCCGACGGGGCCGAACCAGCTTGCCCGCGCTGTGGACGCGGTTACCGCCTCTCGAGCGACGAGCTCGTCCTGAGCTCGATCCCCTAACGCGGGGCCGTGTCTGCCGGAGAGGATCGGGTGGCCCGGGACAGGAGCATCTCATATCGGTCCAGGACGGTGTCCCACCCGTAATGGGCCTCTGCGTAGCGCCGGCCGGCGACACCCAGCCGACGGGCCAGATCCGGTTCCTCGGTGATGCGGCGAACCGCCATCTCGAACTCGGCGAACCCCCGATACGGAATGCCGCCACCGCTGCGACGCACCTGGCCGTCCAGCACCGCGCAGTGGCCCTGGACGAGAGCGGCTTTCCGCGCCGCCCACGCCTCGGTCAGGACCATGGAGAAGCTCTCCCAGTACGACGGCTGGACCAGCGCCAGGGCGCCGTCGAGCGCGGCGCGCTTCATGTCCTCACCGACCACGCCGGTGACGATGACGTCGGGGTGATGTGGGAGCGGTCGCGCCGGGTCCCCTACCAGCACGAGGGTCAGGGACCCCGGGTTGCGCTTCTTGTAAGCCAGGAAGAAGTCGAAGAGCTCCTCGGCGCCCTTGGAGGCATCCACCCGGCCCAGGAACAGCAGATAGGGCCGGTCGATGTTGTAGGCCTCCCGGAAGGCCGTCTCGCCGGCGCCGGGTCCGGCGTCGAGGTCGACACCGATGCCGATCACGGCCGAGCGCCCCGCGCTGCCGAAGAGCCGCCCGACGAGCGCCCGCTCCTCCTCGGTGGAGAAGGCGAACGCCGCCGGATGCCGGAACGTGGTGCGGAACAGCGGCAGGTACAGGGACGGCTCGTCGTGGGCCGTGGGATGGAGCACGGTGGCGGTCAGGCTGGAGGCCACCGGGAGGCCGGCCCAGGTCGGGTAGTAGAGGTAGGAGAAGAAGGCCACGACGTCGAACCCGCCGGCGTGCTCTCCCAGCCACGGGAGCACGGGGAGAAGCGGCCCCGAGCTGCGGATCCAGTGCTCCTGCAGATGGAGGGGGACCGGGCGGTACCCCCAGACGGCGCGGCTGTTGAGCAGGTTGAAGCGCCCGTCGTGCCGAGGCGCCTCCACGGACAGCCGGTGGACGGTCACCCCGTCCAGCTCCTCGGTCCCGGCGGGGTAGGCGTCGGCCCAGTCGACGTAGCTGAGGGCCCGGCTGGTGAGCACCTCCAGGTCGTGGCCCCGCCCCGCCAGCCGGGTGGCGAGCTCCCGGCTGAGCTGCTCGGCCCCGCCCGGCACCTCCCGGCCGTAGCGCTGGACGACGAAGAGGAGGCGCACGCTAGGCCACCTCGGCCAGGTGACGGAGCAGTGTGGCCCGGGCGGCGTCGGGATCGAAGGCCGACAGGCGCCGGGCCCCGTCGGCCACCAGCCGGGACCGGAGCTCCTCGTCGGTGAGCACCCGGGCCATGGCCTCGGCGGCCAGCATGGGGTCGTCGTCGGCCGGTAGCAGCAGCCCGGCGCCGGACAGCGTCTCGGGTACGGCGGCGAAGTCCCGCGCCACCACCGGGAGGCCGAAGGCCATGGCCTCCAACAGCGGGACGCAGACGCCTTCATGCTCGGAGAGGGTCACGAAGGCGCTGGCCCGGCGAAAGTAGGTGGCGAGCTCGGCCGCCGGGACCCGCCCGGGCAGGAGTACGCGATTGAGGTTGAGCTGGCGCGAGTACGTCTCGACCGCCCAGCCGTAGCGCGGCGAGGGCGACGGCCCCACCATGGCCAGGTGGACCTCGGGTAGGAGATAGGTCACCAGCAGGTGGTAGGCGGACAGGAGCAGGTCGGGGCGCTTGTGGGGCAGGAGCTGGCCCACGAACAGCAGCAGCGGGCCCTCCAGGGTCCGGTCGAGGTGGGCGCTGAGGTCAGGATCGACGGTGAGGGTGTGCAGCCCGTTCGTGTCCACCACCAGGGGCGACACACGAACGTCTTCGTAGCCCAGGTCCTCGAGCTCCTTGGCGTTGTAGGCCGAGTCGGCCAGGGCCAGCCGGACCCGGTCGCGGAGGGCGGCCAGCTCCAGCCGGCCCCCGGCCAGGAGCTCGGCGAAGCGGGGATCGACGTGGAAGAAGTACCGGGAAGGCGTGATGTTGTGGTACTTGAGCACCAACGGCTCGCGCCGCTCCAGGAGGAAGGAGACCACCGCCGGCTCGCCGATGGAGGCGTGGTAGATCAACAGGTTGTCGCCCCGCCGGGCCGTGGCGCACGCCTCGTAGTCCTCCAGGCGGTGCACCTCTCCGGCCAGCTCCTCATGCACGTAGCGGGCGAAGATCTCCGATGGGCCCACCTCCCGGAGCAGGCGCTGGATGGCCAGGGCGTCGTTGGTGACGGCGTCAGCCGGGGACGCGCCCACCACGATCTGGTGGATCTCCATCAGCGGGTGGCGACGAGGAGATAGTCCTGGGGCGCGAAGAGGAGCTGGTTGAGCCGCCGGTTGTTGGCTTCGGCCGCCGGGTCTCCGACTTCGGTGATGACGTCGTCGGCCGGCGGCGGCGAGCGCCATTCGATGTCAACGGCGGCGAACCCCGCCTCCTTGAACAGGAACATGAGGTAGGCGGGGTGGACGGGCCGGAGGTGGGTAGGGTCGAGGTAGAAGGCGTGGGCGAAGACGTAGAGGGACTGGGGGTTCACCGTCTCCACCAGGACGAGGCCGCCGGCCCGCACCTTGGTGGTGGCCAGGTCGACGAGGTCGACGACCTCCTGGGGCGTCATGTGCTCGACGACCTGGATGAGCACCAGCCCGCCCAGGGAGGCGTCGTCCATGCGCTCCAGGGCCCGCAGCCCGTCACCCTGCTCCACCGTCAGACCCCGGTCGGTGGCCGCTTTCACCAGCTCGGCGTCGAGGTCGACGCCCCACACCTCGACGCCCATGCCCGCCAGGAGCTCGACGAACTCGCCCCGGCCGCAGCCGAGGTCGAAGACGGGGCCGGAGCCCGCCAGACGGCCGGCCACATCCCGGTACCGGGCCAGGAGGTCCTCCCGGGAGCCGCGGAACTCCTCCTCGAAGCGCACCGACGAGTACCAGGGCCGGAAGGAGGTCCGGCCGTCGGCCGGCGGCGTCGAGGGGCGCGCCTCGGTTCCCGCTCCGGCCAGGGCCGCAGCCCGTTCCTGGGCGGCCTGGCGCTCGATGACGGCGGCCACCTGGGCGGCCAGGTCCTCCCGTACTTCACGGGTGAGGTCCTCTACGGCGGTGGTCAGGGCCTCGATAGCCAGGTATACCGGCTGGGCGAAGGCCTGAACCTGCTCGACCACCCCCTGGGTCTGGCGGGCCACGAGCTTGGCGACCGCCTTGTGGAAGGCGGCGCCCGCCGGCACCTGGGACTCGAGCGGGATGCGGTCGCGCCGGAGCGGGAGCGCCTCCTCGATCTGGCCCAGCGGCCCCCGCAGGTCCACCGGCCGGGGCGGCTCCAGGCGCCGGGCCAGGAGGCGCCGGAAGTGGGCGGCCAGGTCGTCTTCCAGCCCGGGGGGGTACTGGCCGGCCCGCCGCCGTTCCTCCACCTTGGCCCGCAACTCGGCCAGCAGGGCGTCGATGTCGGGCTTATCGTCCTCATCGGGGGGCATATCCGGGATGGTACTGGCCGG
>JBIOYN010000406.1:0-2575 GCA_044870155.1 Acidimicrobiia bacterium
GGGCCACCGGCCTCCGCTCCCGCCGGGTGGAGCTGGCGCAGGCCGAGGACGAGGCCGAGGCCTTCTTCGAGCGAGGCTGGACCGACGGCCTGCCGGTGGTGGCGCCCACGCCCGCCCGGGTTCTGCGCATGCTGGAAGGCACCACCCGGGCGCCAGACGAGGTGGTGGCGCTCGTCCCGCCGGAGTTCAACGAGGCCACGGTGGAGAAAGTGGCGGTCAACGCCGTGCTGGCCGGGTGCCGGCCCGAGTACCTCCCCGTGGTGCTGGCGGCGGTGGAGGCGGCCTGCACCGACGAGTTCAACATGCACGGCCTGCTGTGCACCACGTGGTTCTCGGGGCCCGTCGTCATCGTCAACGGCCCCGCCCGCCTCCAGCTGGGCATGAACTCCGGGGTCAACGCCCTCGGGCAGGGCAACCGGGCCAACGCCACCATCGGCCGGGCTCTCCAGCTCGTGGTCCGCAACGTGGGCGGGGGCCGCCCGGGCGAGATCGACCGGGCCACCCTCGGGACCCCGGGCAAGTACACCTTCTGCTTCGCCGAGGACGAGGAGGGCTCCCCCTGGGAGCCGCTGTCCGTCGAGCGGGGCGTCCCCGACGGGACCTCGGCGGTGACCCTCTTCGCCGGCTACGGACCTCACGCCGTGGGCGACCAGCTGTCCCGCACCCCCGAGTCCCTGGCCCGGTCGCTGGCCTGGGCGTTGGAGGCGATCTGGCATCCCAAGCTCGCCTTGTACTGCGACGCCGTCCTGGTGGTGTCCCCCGAGCACGGCCAGGTCTTCCGGGAGGCGGGCTGGTCCAAGGGCCGGCTCCGGGAGGAGCTGCTGGCCCTGCTCACCAGGCCCGGCACCGAGATGGTGCGGGGAGCCCGGGGTTGCGCCGAGGGGATGCCGGAATCCCTGGCCGGCGCCGACATCCCCAAGTACACGCCCGAGGGGCTGTTGATCGTCCACGCCGGCGGCGGCGCCGGCCTGTTCTCCGCCGTCATCGGCGGCTGGGTGCGCTCCACGGTCGGGAGCACCCCTGTCACCCGGGAGGTCACGCCATGAGCAATAAGACGTGCGAAGCACGGCTTGGCGGCTGGGGCTGGGGCCCCCAGCCGCATCGCGATGAGCCGCCAGGCGAAGAGCCATGAGCAGCAGCACCGAGCCCAGGGTGTACCTGGACCCCACGGCCGAGCGCCAGCCGGTGGCCCGGTCGCTCGCCCCCCGTCCCGCCGGTCTGGACGGCAAGGTGGTGGGGCTGCTCGACATCTCCAAGCCCCGGGGCGACGTGTTCCTCGACCGGCTGGAGACGCTCCTGTCCGAGCGGGGTGTCCGCACCCTGCGCTTCCGCAAACCCACCTTCACCAAGGTGGCGCCCGTCGATCTCCGCCACGAGATCGCCACCAAGTGCGACGTGGTGATCGAAGCTCTGGCTGACTGAGGCAGCTGCTCGTCGTGCAGTGTGCACGACATCGTCGACCTCGAGACCCGGGGCACCCCGGGCGTGATGCTGGCCTCCTCGGAGTTCGTGGATGCGGCCGAGGCCCAGGCCCGGGCCCTGGGCCTGGCACCCGCCCGGGTGTTCGTGGCCCATCCCATCCAGGACCGCACCGACGACGAGATGCGGGCCCTGGCCGACGCCGCCCTGGCCGAGATCCTGGCCGCCCTCACGTCGGTTCCCGCAGGCGAGGCTTGACCTTCTGCCCAAGCCGACCTTATCCTCTGCCTTAGGAGCACCTAAGGCGCCTGTCGAAGGGTTCCTCACTCGGACACGGGGGGTAAGTCAGCGGCATGTGGGTCTGCCTCTGCAAGGGCGTGAACGACCGGCAGATCCGAGCCGCCATCAACGCCGGCGCCCGCACCCCTGAGGACATCGCTGCCCGCTGCCGGGCGGCCACCGGGTGCGGCGGATGCCTCCCCGAGGTGTGCCGGCTGCTGGCCGACCACCTGGCCGCCGAGGCCTACTTCTCGGACGTGCGCGGCGACTGCGAGCGGATCGCCGCGGTCTCGGCCTGATCTTTCCGGGCTGACTAGCATCCTGGACCTGGGCCTGGGCCAAGGCCGTACCAGGGGGGAACGCACGTGCAGTCGACTCCGGAGATCATCGAACTGCTGAACGACGTCCTGACCGCCGAGCTCACTGCGGTCAACCAGTACTTCATCCACGCCAAGATGCAAGACAACTGGGGCTACAAACGCCTGGCCGAAAAAGGGAGAGAGGAATCCTTCGGCGAGATGAAACATGCCGAGGCGCTCATCGAGCGGATCCTCTACCTCGAGGGGGTGCCCAACATGCAGCGCCTGGCCACCGTCCGGGTGGGGGAGACGGTCACCGAGCAGATCACCCTGGAGC
This sequence comes from Acidimicrobiia bacterium, assembly GCA_044870155.1. Classification (GTDB taxonomy): domain Bacteria; phylum Actinomycetota; class Acidimicrobiia; order IMCC26256; family BP-133; genus CAWBJP01. The sequence goes on from JBIOYN010000406.1 coordinate 2,335, forward strand.
TGGAGACGGAAAAGGACGCCATCACCCGCCTGGCCGGCGGCATCGAGCAGTGCCGGCGCACCGATGAGGGCAGCCGGCTCCTGCTGGAGACGATCCTCTCCGACGAGGAGGCGCACGCCGACTGGCTGGAGACCCAGCTGGAGCTCATCCGCCAGATCGGTGAGGGCCTGTACCTCAACACCCAGGTCCACGGCTAGGTGCTAGGAGCTACGTGCTAGGAGCTACAAACCGACCAGCGCCT
>JBIOYN010000407.1:0-4842 GCA_044870155.1 Acidimicrobiia bacterium
GTATCGACCGTTGCGGCGGTCAGGCGGTGGTCTTGAGCGGGCGCTGATTTATCGACGTTACCGTCCGCCCAGGAAGAAGGACCGCAGCGACGCGTGGACCGTCCCTGACGACCGCAAGGTCAACCCCTGGGACCTGAACGAACCGGATCCGACCAAGACGATGGGGACCATTCCGGGTCCGACCATCGAATGTGCCGTTGGTGAGAGGGTCGTCGTCCATTTCCGGAATCGTGCCTACCGTGGCGTTGGAGGCCCCCAGGCAACCGTCCACAGCATGCATCCCCACGGGTTTCTCTTCAGCAACCTCTACGACGGCGCCTATCCCCTCTCGCCGCCCGACCCGAGCCAGCCGGTCGGCGACGAAGCCCACCTGTGGAAGACGGTGGGTGTCACCAACTTCAAGAAGGGGGACCGGGTCCCCCTCGACGCCACCTTCACCTATGTCTGGGACACCCTCGGCTACCCGTCGACGGCGGGGGTGTGGCTCTACCACGACCATTCGATCTGTGATGTCCACAACGTCGAACTCGGCGCCATCGGGTTCATCGTCATCCACAATCCCGACGACCCCAACGACGTCGTGCACCAGAACCTCCCCGGCCGCTCACACAACGGCCCCCTCACCAGGTACGTGTGCCCGGCCCCTTCCACTTCCCAGGGCGGACCCGCCCCTTCCGGGTTCCAGGGTGGACCGCGTCTGCTGCCCCACCACCTCGAGCAACTCGTGGAGCTCCCCGGAGAGCTCGACGAGGCCGGCGGCCCCAGACTGGGGCTGGATTTCGGCGGTGGTGCGCTGGTCGGCCAGGCGGACCCTGAGTACAAGACGATGTCGAGCCTGTGCTGGCGGGTGTATCAGCGCCCCCCGGCGAACGCTCAGTACCTGCTCCTGTTCCACAACCTCGGCGACGCCGAGATGTGCATGAATGGTCGGAAATACCTGGGGAACACCCCGACGCTGATCGCCGGCACGGAAACGAAGATGCGGTTCGGGGTCATGGGGATGGGCAACATCGATGGGTTCCACACCTTCCACATCCACGGCCACCGCTGGGTGGTTCCCGGACCGAGCGGGGTCACTCCGACGGAGATTGAGGCCAGTTCCCAGGTGGCGGCCACGTCCCAGTTCGAGGACACCCGGACGTTCGGGCCGGCCAACACGTTCAGTTTCACCATCGTGGAGAACTCGATGATGGGTGCGCTGCCACCCGGGTTGGGCGAATGGCATCTTCATTGCCACGTCCTAATCCACATGATGGACGGCATGATGGGATCACTTCTGGTGGTGGAGGACGGGTCCCTCGCCAGCCGGCTCCCCGAGGGTGTGCCATGCCACCCGCCGGTCGAGGAGACCCATGAGGAGCCGCCGAGCGGCCATGAGGGCAGCCATGGGGGCCACGAGTCAGGGCCGGAGCCGGGGCCGAGGGCGACCGTGAACGTGAAAGACGTCACGTTTGACCCCCAGGTGCTAACGGTCGCGGCTGGGACGACGGTTGTTTGGATGTGGCAGACAACCATGCCTCACACCACGACTTCGGACTCTCTCGAGTGGGAGTCGCCAGAGCTTTTCAATCCGGGAGAGTCGTACGAACATACCTTCACGTCGCCCGGGACGTATCCGTACCATTGCGCCAAGCATCCAAGCATGACAGCCACCATCAAGGTGACCTAGCTAAGGCTGGATCCCACCGTCTGAGGCTTCGGACCCGGGGTCAGGCCTGCTCGGCTCGTCGCCGCTGGCCGCTCCCACTCGGGGAACTCCTCGACCTCCTTGTGGACCCGGCGGAAGGCGAAGGCGAGCACGCCGGCGTCGTCGAGGAAGCCGGAGCCGAGCAGGAAATCGGGGATGACGTCGATGGGGGAGACGAGGTAGAGCAGGGCGCCGACCACCACGACCATCGATTCCCAGGAGATCTTCCGGTAGTCGCCCTTGGCGTAGGCCCGGACGAGACGCAGCAACGCCTTCAGCTCGTCGAGCGCCCCCGACATGGGGCCCGATCTGAGCCCGCTGGCGGCTTTGCCCTCCACCTTCCTGGCCAGCTGGACCAGTTGGTCGGGGTCCTTCAGGATGCGCCGGGCGCGCCGCTGGGCCTGGGCGAAGAACGTGGAGCGGTGGGCTGCGTCGCCTCCTGACACGCTGCCGAGCGTACCGAGGTTCGCAGCTCTCCAAGCGCGATCAGGAGGCGCTGCTCCAGGTGTGGTGGCACTTCCGACACCGGAAGGTGCGCCCCGCCGAGAACGTCCCGGTGGCGTTGGGGTCGTTCTTGTCGGCCGTTGGGTCGTCATAGACCCACTGCTCCCGGCCGTACTCCTCGACGTTGCTCGATCCGCAGCGCTGGCACGACGCCTTGGGCACCCGGGGCCATTGGGTCTGGCACGCCTCGCAGGTCAGCAGGATCACCCCGCTGCTCTGTCGTTCGCCCCGCACGTCATCGGATGCGCACGCCGGGCAGGTGAACTCGTCCACGGTCCTCAATCTCTCATAGGCGGTGCCGTGAGGCTTAGTCGCTCACCGCCTGGGCCAGCGTGAAGGGGTAGACGGCGCCCGCACCCGCCTCCCGGAGCACGGCGCCGGCGACGGTCAGCGTCCAGCGGGAGTCATGGATGTCGTCGACGAGCAGCACCGGCCCCTCGGGCAGGGTGCCGGTGACGGCGAAGGCGCCGTGGACGTTGCGCAGCTGCTGGGCGCTGTTGGCCATCTCCTCCTGGGGCGGGGCCGCCCGGGTGCGGCGCAGTGCCTCGACGAACGGCAGGCCGAGGCCGGCGGCCAGGCGGCGGGCGAGATCGGCCACCGCCCCGCCCCCGGCGGCGCCCGCCGAGGGCACGCACGTCACCCAGGTGGGAGCGGGGTCGGGCGCCCACGCCCGCACCCGGGACACGGCGGCGTCGACCAGCTCGTCGGGGAAGGCTCGCCCGCCCCGCCGGCAGGAGCGGACCACCGAGCCCCAGCCGCCGTCGGCGTAGACGCTGAGGGTGCGGCCCTCCTCCAGGCGCTGCCCCACCGGGATGGTGAAGGGCAGGCCGTCCACGGCGCCCATCCACTGTTTGCGGGGTTCGATGGCGAGCGCCGCCGAGCGGAGCCAGGCGCCCGCCTCGGCCACCACCGCCGGATCGAGCGTGGTGTCGGGCCGGCGGCCGGTGCAGTTGGCGCACCGGCCGCAGTCGGTGGCCTCGGGGTCGTCGAGCTGGCGGCGCAGGAAGGCCATGAGGCAGCCGGTGGTGGCCACGTACTCGGCCATGGCCGCCTGCTCGGCCCGCCGGGCGGCGGTGACGGTGGCCACCCGCTCGTCGTCGTAGGCCCACGGGGCCGGGGTCCGGGTGTAGGCGGCGGCCGTCACCCGCTCCACGGCGCCTTCGACGTCGAGGACCTTGAGCATCCCCTCCAGGCGGGCCTTGCCGATGTTCACCTCGGAGAGGATGTCGATCAGCTTCACCGGCCCGTCCCGCTCCCCCAGGAGGGCGACCACGGCCTCGGCCTGGGGGCGGGGCGGGAAGGCGGCGGTGATGAAGTAGTCCTGGATGTCGCGGTCCTCGGTGCCGGCCAGGGCGATGCCGTGGGCGTCGGCCAGGGCCCGGCCCGCCCGTCCCACCTGCTGGTAGTAGGCGATGGGCGACCCCGGGGTCTGGTAGTGGACGACGAAGCCGAGGTCGGGCTTGTCGTAGCCCATGCCCAGCGCCGAGGTGGCCACCACCACCTTGACCCGGTTGGCGGCCAGGTCGGCCTCCACGGCGAGGCGCTCGGCGCCGTCGGACTCCCCGCTGTAGGCCACGGCGGCGATGCCCTGGCGGGCCAGCCACCCCGCCACCCGACGGGTGTCGGCCACGGTCAGGCAGTAGACGATGCCCGACCCGGGCAGACGGGGGATCTCCCGGGCCAGCCAGGCCAGGCGGGCGGCGGGGTCGGCCATGCGGACCACGGCCAGGGACAGGCTCTCGCGCCCGAGCGGCCCCCGAAAGACGGCCAGGTCGGCGCCGAGCTGGGCCACCACGTCGTCGATGACCCGCTGGTTGGCGGTGGCGGTGGTGCACAGCACGGGGACGCCCGCCGGCAGGGCGTCGAGGACCCGCGCCACCCGGCGGTAGTCGGGGCGGAAGTCGTGCCCCCAGTCGGAGATGCAATGCGCCTCGTCGACGACCAGCATCCCCACCCCGTCGACCACGTGGGGCAGCACGTCGGCCCGGAAGCGGGGGTTGTTGAGCCGCTCGGGGGAGACCAGGAGGAGGTCGACGTCGCCGGCGCGCACCCGCGCCTCGATGGCGTCCCAGTCGTCGCGGTTCTCGGAGTTGATGGTGGTGGCCCGCACCCCGGCCCGCTCCGCCATCTCCAGCTGGTTGCGCATGAGGGCGAGCAGCGGCGAGATGAGGAGGGTGGGGCCGGCGCCGGCGTCGCGCAGCAGCCGGGTGGCGATGAAGTAGACGGCGCTCTTGCCCCACCCCGTGCGCTGGACGACCAGCGCCCGGCGCCGGTCGGCGACCACGGCCCGGACGGCCTCCAGCTGGCCGGGGCGGAAGGTGGCGTCGTCCCGGCCGGTGAGGCGAGCGAGGAGCTCCCGGGCGTGGTTGTCGACGACCTCGGAGACGGTGGGGGCGGGCATCGACGGCGAGCGTACGGGACGGGTGGGACATCGGGGTTCCAGCGCCGCCCGGTGGCTGGCGGCGGGATCGACACTCACCGGGAATTGCGTGGATCGGCCGTCTGCCCCGTGGCGGCCGACGCCAAAGCGCCGGGCCCGCTTGTTGGGACCGGCGTCGAGTCCGATGCCGTAGGGGGCGGCGAAAGAGCCCATGGCGGGCTGACAGCCGGGTCCCTACCATCGCGCAGGTGCACGGCGGGGGGCAGGCCGG
>JBIOYN010000408.1:0-6156 GCA_044870155.1 Acidimicrobiia bacterium
GCGGGCCGCCGCCGAGGTGCGGCGCAACGCCAAGCTGGCCGTGCTCCTGGTGCCCGGCATCGGCGTGGCCGACGACCTCCACGAGGTGCGGGAGATCGGAGTGGACGTGGCCCGCATCGCCGTCCACTGCACCGAGGCCGACATCTCCGAGCAGCACATCGGACTGGCCAAGCGCCTGGGGATGGAGGCGGTCGGATTCCTCATGATGGCCCACATGATCGAGCCCAAGGCGCTGCTGGAGCAGGCCAAGCTGCTGGAGGGCTACGGGGTGGACTGCGTGTACGTGGTCGATTCGGCCGGGGCCCTCACCATCGACGGGGCCAGGGCCCGGGTGGCCGCCCTCAAGGCCGAGCTCGGCTGCCAGGTCGGCCTGCACGCCCACAACAACCTGTCGCTGGCGGTGGCCAACTCCCTGGCCGCCTACGAGGAGGGCGCCGACCAGCTCGACGGGTGCACCACCGGGCTGGGGGCGGGGGCGGGCAACTGTCCCACCGAGGTGCTGGTGGCGGCGTGCGAGAAGTCGGGCATCGCCACCGGGGTGGATCCCTTCGCCGTGATGGACGCCGCCCAGGAGGCGGTCCGGCCCCTCAAACCCCTCCAGGGGGTGATCGACCGGGACGGGCTCATCCTCGGCTACGCCGGGGTCTACGGCTCGTTCCTCCTCCACGCTCAGCGGGCGGCCGAGCGCTTCGGGGTGCCCACGGCCGACATCCTCTTGGAGCTGGGCCGGCGCAAGGCCGTCGGCGGCCAGGAGGACATGATCATCGACGTGGCTGTGGAGCTCTCCCGCCAGGCGGCGGCCGCCGCCGCCCGGTCATGAGCCCGGCCGGCACCGCCACCAGCGTCGACGTCAAGGCGCTGGCCAAGCAGCTCCACGAGGCCAACCGCGACCGGCGCCTGGTGGCCCGCCTGACCGACGAGCATCCCGACCTCACCCTGGCGCAGGGCTACGAGATCCAGCTCGCTCTCCGCAAGCGGCACCTGAAGGAGGGTGCCCGCCTGGCGGGGGCCAAGCTGGGGCTGACCAGCCGGGCCAAGCAGGCGCAGATGGGTCTGGCGGCGCCCGTCCACGGCTTCCTCACCGACGCCATGCGCCTGGAGACGGGCGAGCCGCTGTTGGTGGCGTCGCTGGGCCAGCCCCGGGTGGAACCGGAGATCGCCTTCGTCATGGGCCGGGACCTCTCCGGCCCCGGGGTCACCGGCGCGGACGTGCTGCGGGCCACCGACGCCGTGTGCCCGGCGCTCGAGATCCTCGACTCCCGGTATCCCGACTACAAGTTCACCCTCCCCGACGTGGTCGCCGACAACACCTCGTCGGGGCGCTTCGTGCTCGGCGCCACCCTCACCCCGCCGCTGGGGATCGACCTGCGCCTGGTGGGCTGCGTGTTCGAGCGCAACGGGGCGCTGGCCGGCACCGCCGCCGGCGCCGCCTCCCTGGGCCACCCGGCCGCCGCCGTGGCCGCTCTGGTCCGGGAGTTGGCCGCCCGGGCCGAGGGGCTCTCGGCCGGTGACGTGGTCATGTCCGGCGGGCTCACCGAGGCGGTGCCGGTGGCGGCCGGCGACGTGGTCACCGCCCGCTTCGACCGCCTCGGGACGGTGGAGCTCGCCTGTACGTGAGCGAGGCGGCGTGGGTGGTCGTGGCGGCCGTCGAGGCCCTGCCGCAGGGCGCGGCGGTGTCGCGGCGGGTGGGACCGGACACCGAAGTGGCGGTGTTCAACGTGGACGGGGAGCTCTACGCCGTCGACGGGGCCTGCCCCCACCGGGGCGGCCCGCTGGCCGAGGGTGTGGTGCGCGACGGCGTCGTCACCTGCCCGTTGCACTGGTACCGCTTCGACGTGCGCACGGGCGAGCACGTGGGCGATGGTTCCCGGCTGCGCGTCGCCTGCCATCCGCTGCGGGTCGTCGGCGGCATGGTCGAGGTGCTGGTACCGCCGTCTCCGCCGGAGATGTCCTTGCGGGAGCGGCTCTTGGCCGCCGGCCGGGAGTGGAAGGCGGCCGGTGGCGGGAGCCGATGAACTGCGGCGCTGGGCTGCCGATCTGACCGGCATCGCCCGGGCCGGCCTGGCCCACACCGCCAGCCTCTACGAGCAGGAGCGGTTCGAGGAGGTGGGCAGGATCGCTGCCGACATCCGGGCGGCGGCGCGGCGGGGGCCCGACGCCGGTGACCCCGCCGGCCAGATGGCGGACGGGGGCCCCGCCGGACTCCCCCCCGATGGTCCCAAAGTGGCGGTGGGAGCCCTGGTGGCCAACGCCGCCTCTGAGATCCTCCTCGTCCAGCGCGCCGACTCCGGGGGCTGGCTGTTCCCGGCCGGCCTGGCCGACATCGGCTACTCCCCGGCGGAGGTGGCGGTGAAGGAGACGGCGGAGGAGACCGGGATCGAGGTCGAACCCGTCGCCCTGGTCGCCGTCCTCGACGTCACCCGGCTCGGTTACCCCCAGCCCCTGTACGTGCTGGTCTTCGCCTGTCGCATGCTGGGCGGCCGCCTGCGACCGCATCCCCTCGAGACCAGGGCGGTGGGGTTCTTCCCCCGGGAGCGGCTGCCCGAGCCGCTCATCGGCCGCCACCGGTGGGTCGAACTGGCCTTCGCCGCCTTCGCCGACGAGCCCCGCCCCTGCGCCTTCGACTGACGCCGGAGTACCTCTGTGATATCCGTACCGCTACGGAGGTGCTGAGCGGTCCGTCTTCGTAATCTCCGCCGCGAGAGGAGTTGACCCATGGGGACGTTCATGACGGAACCTTCGGGCCGCGCCGCCGATCTCGACGTTGACGCCCTCATCGCTGAGTACGACTCCGAACGCCCGGCCCGATCCCTCACCGGAGGGGTGAAGTGGGCGCTGGCGGGGACAGCGGCCCTGCTTTCGGTCTGGGTGCTCTACCACGTCTTCGAGCCGATCGACGTGTTCCGATACCGGCTCGTGTTCTGTGCCGTCGTGATCAGCATGACCTTCCTCGTCTACCGCCCGACGATGCGGAAGACGCCCGGGCTGCTCACCCGCTGGACCGGTGGCCGGCTGAGCTGGCTGGGCCGAACCGGCAAGGACAACCCGGGCGTCGTCGACTTCGCGCTCGCCGGCATCGCCGTCGTCGTGTTCTGCTACCCGCTGCTCGGCGAGTGGGGCGTCGTCGACTCCCTCGGAAGCTTCTACGACTTCCTCGACCGCGACGTCCGCAACACCCAGACCACGCTCGACCTGGTGATGGGCGTCCTTGCCCTGGTGCTGATCCTGGAGGCGGTGCGCCGCACGGTCGGCTGGATGCTCGTCATCATCTGCCTGGCCTTCATCGGTTACGCCTACTACGGCGGGTTCATCCCCGGCCTGCTCGGCCATCCCGGCAAGGACTTCGGCGAGATCATCGACCGGCTCTACATGACCCTGTACGGATTTTTCGGCATCCCGCTCGGTGTGGCCGCGGCGTACGTGATCCTGTTCACGATCTACGGCGCCGTGCTCGACCTCTCCGGCGGTAGCAGGTTCTTCGTCGACCTGGCCTTCGCCGCGTTCCGCAAATCGGCGAGTGCGTCGGGCCGCGTGGTGGCCGGGGCCGGGTTCCTGCTCGGCACGGTCTCCGGGACGGGCACAGCGACGGCGATCAGCGTCGGCTCGGTGACGAAGCCGATCCTGTTGCGGGCCGGCTATTCCCGGGAAGCCGCGGGCGGAATGCTGGCGGCGGCGGGCATCGGCGCCATCCTCTCACCACCGACGTTGGGCACGGCGGCGTTCATCATCGCCGAGCTGATGGACGTCAGCTATCTGCAGGTTCTCATCTATGCGATCGTGCCGACGATCCTGTACTACCTCGGCATCATCCTCGCCATCGAGCAGGATTCGCGCCGGTTCCACGCGCATTCGGTGCCGGTCGACGTCCCGCCGGCGTGGAAACTGCTGCTGCGGTTCGGTTACCACTTCAGCTCGCTCATCGCCATCGTCGTGTTCATGGCGCTCGGCTTCGAGCCCTACGAGTCGGTGGTCTTCGCCACCGGGATCGCCTTCGTGCAGTCGTTCTTCAACCGTGCCGACGCCCTCACCCCGGCCCGCACCTTCGAATCTCTGCGGCTGGGCGCGATGGGTGTGCTGCCGATCGTGGCAACGTGCGCCGCGGCCGGCATCATCGTGTCGGTGATGACCGGCACCGGCCTCGGCCAGAACCTCGCCGTCATCCTCGTCAACTTCGCCGACACGCTGGGCTGGAACGATGTCAGCAGGCTCGTCCTGCTGTCGGTCTTTGCCGCGGTGGCGCTCATCCTCATCGGCGCCGCCGTTCCGGTGACCGCGTCGTTCGTCATCGCCATCGGCATCATCGGCCCTGCCTTCAAGGCGATGGGCGTGGCGCCGGCGGCGTACATGATGTTCGTCTTCTATTTCGCCGTGCTGTCAGAGGTTTCGCCGCCCACGTCGCTCGCCGCGGTGGCCGCGTCGGCGGTGATGGACGGCCATCTCCAGAAGACGATGTGGCAGACCTTGAAGTACACGCTGCCCGCATTCTGCGTGCCGTTCGCGATTGTGCTCACCCCGTCGGGGAAGGCGCTCTTGTGGCAGGGGCCGCTCACCCAGATCCTGCTGGTGACGCTGGTTTCGGCGGTCGGGATCGCGTCGCTGGCGGTGGTGACGGGCTCGTGGATCTTCGGCCCGGCCGGTCGGGCCGAACGGATCCTGTGCGGTTTGGCGGCCGCGTTTCTTCTCTATCTGCAGCCGGTTGCGGTCGGCATCGGGCTGGCCCTGCTCGCCGCTGGTGTCGTTGTGCACCTGCGCAACCACAAGCTGACCGAGCCCATCCCCACCGACCCGGTGCCCAGCGTGGTCGCTGTGTAATGTCCCGAACCCTCGTCAAGCTCATGGCGGTGACCTTCGCGGGAGCGCTGGCGCTCACGGGCTGCGGCGGCGAGAAAGGCAACACCCCGAGCGCCGACGCCAGCGGCGAGTCGGATGCCTGTGCCGGCGGCACGACCGACCCGGGCAGGAAGCTCGGCGTGACGACCGGCTCTCCCGCGTCGTCGTTCTTCCAACTCAGCAGCGCTCTCGCCAAGGAGATCCCGAACAAGATGCCCGGCTACTCCCTCAACGTGGCCGAGAGCGGCGGGGGCGTGAAGAACATCGCCGAGATCGACCAGGGCCACAGCCACTTCGGCTGGGCCTACTTCGACGTGCTCACCGACGCCGTGAACGGCACGGACACTTTCACCACGCCGGTCAAGCTCTGCGCGGTGGCGAACTGGTTCACCAGCTACACCTACGTGCTCATCAAGTCCGACAGCGGCATTGCCAGGATCGAGGACCTGAAGGGCAAGCGGGTCTCCACCGGCGCCCAGGGTTCGGCGGGCGAGATCCTCGCCACCCGGATGTTCAAGGTCTCCGACATCGACGTGAAGGCCGGCGGCATCCAGCAGTTCAAGTACACCGTTCCCGAAGGCGTCGCCGCCATGAAGAAGGGCGACCTGGACGCGATGATCGTCGTCACCGGTCAGAGCCAGGGTGACTTCAAGAACCTCTTCGCCGAGTCCGGCGACAAGTTCAAATTCCTTGCCGTCGACGCCGCGGTCGCCAAGCTCCAGGCCGCCCACGGGAAATTCTACGAGCAGGGCACGATCAAGGGGTCCAGCTTCGACCTCGACTACGACACCGAGACCATCACCGTCGGCGCGCAGCTCTTCGCCGCCGCCAGCCTGCCGGCCGACCTCGTCTACAACTTCACCAAGGCCATCTTCGACAGCAAGGACGCGCTCGCCGCCGCTCACCCGGACGGCAAGCTCCTCGACAGGGCCAAAGCGTCCCAGACCGCACCGGTCCCGCTCCACGCCGGCGCCAAGCGTTACTACGACGGCAAGTGACGCTTTCCGCGGGCGGCCTGGCGGCGGAGTACCTGTAGGCCGCCGGCCACGGCGGCGAGGGCGGAGATCCCCACCAGAACGATGGGGCCCTTGCCGCCACCGCCACCGGATTCGTCGGTGACCATGGGGACGGCGGCCGTGGGGTCGCCGTGGAGGCGGACGGGCACCGAGGCCCGGTCGGCGGGGTCGCTCCCTCCGGCCACCTCGACGGGGTCGGCATAGCGGTCGCCGTCGGTGTCCACCCTGCGGGGATCGGAGCCGGCGGCCTGTTCCTCCCATGCCGCCAGCCGGTCGTGGTCGGCGTCGCGGTTGGCGTCGGTGGGATTCT
>JBIOYN010000409.1:0-10344 GCA_044870155.1 Acidimicrobiia bacterium
GCTAAACGCAAGGGGCGGGCCTGGTCGGTGCGCGAGAGCGGAACGCGATTGCCCGCCAGCAGCTCGCGTACCTGCGTCACGACCCTCCGCATCTGATCCACCGGTGAGGCGAAGGCGACGTCGTGAAAGCCCTCTACGAGCTGCGGGGTGCTCGCCCCGAGGCCGAGGATGAACCGGGACCTTGAGATTTGACTCAGGGTGGCCGCGGCCATAGCCAGCGTTGCGCCGCTGCGGCTCCACACACTGAGCACGCAAGTCCCCAGGGCGATCCGCTGCGTCTTGGTGGCGATCTCGGCGAGGAGGCAGAGCGCATCCAGGCCCCAGCCCTCCGCCAGGAAGAAGGCGTCATAGCCCAACGCCTCGGCTTGCACGGCGCTCTCGACAAGGACATCCCGGCGCGTCTCCAACGGCGGGAAGGCCACCCCGACCCGGCGGGTGTCGGTCATGGACGCTCCTCCTGCGCACGGTGCTCCGCCCGTTGGCGGAACTCGAAGGCTACGACTACCACCTGGGCGCATGTCTGCGTGCCGCCCAGCGACCACTCGCGCCACCCCTCCGGTGTTGCCGGATCTTGGCCTACCTGCCGGCGGGCCGGCCGGTGGTGACGGCGGCGAGGAGCGTGGCGTCGTAGCGGTTCACGACCGTGCCCACCTCGTCGTGGGTGAGGATGACCTCGGCGGTGGAGACCGCCTCGGGCATCTCCACCCGGCCCACGAAGGCGATCGAGTCGGCGGGGACGTCACCGGCGAAGCGCCACTCCCGCCCCCCCAGCCTTGCCTCGACCACGGCGCCGGCCAGGGGGCGGCGCAGCTCGTTGGCCACGTGGAGGGCGCCGGTGCGGGGATCGACCATGGGGAGCACGCTGCGGCAGGCGTCCGTCAGGGCGGCGAAGCCGGCCTTGGGGAGGCGTTCGTGGTCGAGCACCGACCACGTGACTCCGGGGGCGCCGTCGGCGAAGCAGAAGTGGCAGAACCCGCCCGTGGGCCGGTGCTTCAGGCGCCGGAGGTCCTCGACCTGGAGCTGGATGAGGGCGGCCTGGTAGTCCTGGGTCGCGACCCGCCAGTCGTCGAAGGTGGCGTACTCGTCGGGCGGCACCCGGCGATCGAAGATTCGCTTCTGGAGGCTGTGCCGCCCGGCCAGGCGGGGCCAATCCAGATGGGGCCAGCGCCCGGGCTCCATGAAGCCGGCGCTGTCGGGGACGGCCTGGGCGCCGAACTCGGAGACGAAGCGTCCGAGGCTGGGCCAGCGGCGCAGCGCGTCGGCCAGGTCGGAGAGCTCGTCGCGGTACCAGCCCAGGTAGAGATGGCTGTCGGAGCCGGCCCGGATGACGCCGGGGGGCACGCCGGAGTGGTCCACCACCGGCCGGGTGGGATCGGAGCGGGACAGGGCGCGGGCCACCGACCGGTCGAGCACGTCCTTGTTCCAGCTGGGCAGCAGCACCGAGGCGGCTGCCCGGGTCCGGCTCCGGGGGGCGCCGGCCTCGCCAGGACTCGTAAGGGAAGGACCAGGCGGGCCCGGGAAGGGCTCGTTGTGCCCGCACCACAGGGCCACGCTCGGGTGGTGGCCGATCAGGTCGACCAGAGCCCGGGCCTGGGCGGCGGCCGGTTTGCGGGCGCCGCGGGCGTACTCCCACTGCAGGGGCAGGTCCTGCCACAGGAGGACACCGGCCTCGTCGGCGGCGGCGTAGATCTCGGGGCGGCTGACATGGCCGTGGAGGCGGAGGAGGTCGAGGTTCGCCTCCTTGGCCCGGGCCACGTCGGCGGCCAGCTCGCCGGCGGACGCCTCCCCCAGGGCCATACGGTTCGGGCCCTGGTTTGACCCCATGACGAAGATCCGCTCGCCGTTCACATGGAAGCGCCAGTTGTCGACCCGCACCTCCCGGAAGGCGGTGCGCAGGCGGCGGCTGTCGGTGCGGGCGCCGTCGACCTCCACGTCGACCTCGAGATCGCACAGGGCCTGGTCCCCGTAGCGCCACGGCCACCACCGCGGCGGCCGGTCCACCTCCAGCGTCCACGACAGGTGGTTCTCGCCCGCGGCCAGGGTCTGGTCCCGCTCGGCGGTGTGGTCGACGCCGGGGCCGGTGAGCCGGGCGCGGAGCCGGGCGGTGGCCGGGCCGGCGGCGGCGTCGAGGCTGAGGTCGAGCGTGAGGCGGCCGCGGTCCTCGGTGGCCTCCGTGCACAGCACCCGCAGGCGGGCCAGGCGGACGGGGCCGGTGGCGGCGATCCCCACCGGGCGCCACAGGCCTCCGGGGTTCCAGGTGGGGTCGAGGTTGTCCCAGTGAGAGAAGACCCCGGTGACCATCCGCTTGGTGGGCCCGTCCCGCTCCGGCGGGCACGCCACCTCGATGGCCAGCACATGGTCGCCGCCGGCGGCCAGGGCGTCGGTCACCTCCACGGTGTGGGGCGCGAAGTACCCCTCGGTGGCGCCCAGGTAGGCGCCGTCGAGCCACACGTCGCCGTAGTAGAAGACACCCTCGAGCACAAGGAACGACCGGGTGTCCTTGGCCGCCTCGGTGTGAAAGGAGCGCCGGTAGAGCACCGGACCGTCGGAGCGCTCCAGGCTCGGAACCGAGCGCCAGTGCCCCGGGACCGTCGCCTCCACCCAGTCGGAGTCGTCGAAGCCGGGCTCGAGGAAGCGCGAGTGCAGGTCGCCCTCCGCTTCCCGGAGGCGCCACGTCCCCGACAGATCAAGGGTCATCGACCGGCGACCTTACGACGTAGGCTGCCCCGACGATGCCGATGGACCTGGACGTGCGCCACCGCCAGATCGACGTGGGCGGGATCGAGCTGCACGTGGCCGAGTGCGGAGCGGGGCCGCTGGTGGTGTGCTGCCACGGCTTCCCCGAGCTCTGGTACTCGTGGCGCCACCAGCTGCGGGCGCTGGCTGCCGCCGGGTACCGGGTGGTCGCTCCCGACCAGCGCGGCTACGGCCGTTCGGGCCGGCCCGAGGCGGTGGAGGACTACGACATCGTCCACCTCGGCGGCGACATCCTCGGCCTGCTCGACGCTCTGGGCGAGGAACGGGCGGTGGTGGTGGGTCACGACTGGGGCGCCATCGTGGCCTGGCACCTGGCCCAGGTGGCGCCCGAGCGCCTCGCCGGGATGGCGGCCCTCAGCGTTCCCTTCTGGCCCCGTCCGCCGCGGCCGCAGACCGAGATGCTGGAGGAGATGTTCCAAGGCCGGTTCTTCTACATGCTCCACTTCCAGACCCCGGGGGTGGCGGACGAGCAGCTGAACGCCGACCCGGGGGCCAGCCTCCGGTTCATCCTGCGGCGGGTGTCGGCCGATGCCTTCGACGGGACAGCGGAGGCGCCGCCCGTCCCCGGGTGGCTGACCGACGAGGACTTCGCCGTGTACGAAACCGAGTTCCGCCGCACCGGATTCACCGGTGGCCTCAACTGGTACCGCAACCTCGACCGCAACTGGGAGCTGACGGCCGAAACGGCGGAACGCAAGATCGAGCTCCCGGTCGCCTACGTCGTCGGTGAGCGCGACCCCGTGCTGAGCTTCATTCCCGCCGAGCCCCTGGCGGAGTGGGTGCCCGGCCTGCGGGAACATGTCGTCCTGCCCGGAGTCGGTCACTGGACCCAGCAGCAGGGCCCGGCGGAGACGAACGAGGCGCTCCTGCGGTTCCTCGCCGGCCTCGACCTTTCCCACTGACCGTGGACGTCCTCGCCTCCCGGGTGCTGCTCCGGCCGGCCGACTACGACCGCTCCCGCGCCTTCTACGCCCAGACGCTCGGCCTGCACATCTTCCGGGAGTTCGCCGGCGGCACCGTGTTCTTCCTCGGCGGCGGCTACCTGGAGCTGTCCGGGGCCGGGACCGCGCCGGCGGCCGGCGACAAGACCTCCCTCTGGCTCCAGGTGCGGGACGTGGACGCCGAATGGGCCCGACTGGCGGCGCTCGGGGTCGAGGCCGTGGAGGCGCCGGTGGACAAGCCCTGGGGGCTCCGGGAGGCCCGACTGCGCGACCCTGACGGGGTGCTCCTCGTCCTCGTCGAGGTGCCCGACACGCACCCGCTGCGTCGTGATCCCAGGGGATAGACCCGAGCCGTTACGCTCCCGGTCCCTGTCGCCTCGTCTGGGAGCGTGCATGGACCGTCCGCAGAACCTGGGAGAGCTCCGCCGGAGCGGCTGGGTGTCACGGCCCGTCAAGGACGAGGTGCGGAACAACGCCATGACCCGCATGGCTGCCGGCGAGCCGGTGGTGGCGGGCCTGGTGGCCTACGACGACACCGTGCTGCCGGCGCTGGAGAACGCCCTCCTGGCCGGCCACGACATGATCCTGCTGGGGGAGCGGGGCCAGGCCAAGACCCGGATCATCCGCTCTCTGGTCGAGCTCCTCGACGAGTGGGCGCCGGTGGTGGCGGGCAGCGAGATCAACGACGACCCCTACCAGCCCATCTCCCGGCCCGCCCGGGACCTGGTGGCCGAGCTCGGCGACGACACGCCCATCGAGTGGGTCCACCGCTCCACCCGCTACGGGGAGAAGCTGGCCACGCCCGACACCTCCATCGCCGACCTCATCGGCGAGGTCGACCCCATCCGGGTGGCCGAGGGCCGCTACCTGGCCGACGAGCTCACCATTCACTACGGGCTCGTGCCCCGCACCAACCGGGGGATCTTCGCCATCAACGAGCTGCCCGACCTGGCTGAGCGCATTCAGGTGGGACTGCTCAACGTGCTCGAGGAGCGCGACGTGCAGATCCGCGGCTACAAGGTCCGCCTGCCCCTCGACGTCATGCTGGTGGCGTCGGCCAACCCCGAGGACTACACCAACCGGGGCCGGATCATCACCCCGCTCAAGGACCGCTTCGGCGCCCAGGTGCGCACCCACTACCCGCCCGATGTGGAGTCGGAGATGGAGGTGGTGGCGGCGGAGGCCCGGGTGGTCGACACCGGGAGTGTGCGGGTGGTGGTTCCCGAGTACATGGCCGAGCTGGTGGCGGCCATCACCCAGGTGGCCCGGCGGTCGTCCCATGTCAACCAGCGCTCCGGGGTCTCGGTCCGCCTCTCCATCGCCAACCACGAGACGCTGGCCGCCAATGCCCTGCGCCGGGCGCTGCGGACGGGCGAGAAGGAGGCCGTCCCCCGCATCTCCGACCTGCCCGCCCTGGCCGCCTCCACCGCCGGCAAGGTGGAGATCAAGGCCCTGGAGGAAGGCCGGGACGCGGAGATCGTCGAGCGGCTGGTGAAGACGGCGGTGCTGGAGACCTTCCGGGCCCGGTGCCGCCCCGAGTCCCTCCGGGACCTGGTGGCGGCCTTCGACGAGGGGCTGGCCGTCGAGACCGGCGAGGAGGTGCCCTCGGCGAGCTATGCCGCCCTGGCCGACCTTCCCGGGGTGCGGGGCGTGCTGGCCGATCTGGAGGTGGGCGAAGCCCCCGCTGAAGTGGCCTCGGCGGTGGAGTTCGTTCTGGAGGGGCTGCACCTCTCCAAGCGTCTCAACAAGGACGCCTACGGCGGCGGCCGGGCGACCTACCGCGGCCGCGGTCAGCTGGGCTGACCGGCGGCCTACGCTCGGTGGATGGCCACCAGGCGCCCCGCCGGCGTGCGGCTGGCCGCCGGGGTGGCGGCCGTCGCCCTCATCTTCGGACTGCCGGTGCTGATCGTCCTCTCCGCGGTGGTGAGCGAGCGCTGGCAGCACCTGGTCAACCGGCTGCTCGTGATCTTCATCTTCGGGCCCGTCATCGCCTGGTTCCTGCTGCGGCGGCGACCCCGGCCCGGCGACGGGACCGGGGAACCGGACCCGGAGTGACCGGCGCCGACCAGGCGGAGGCGGCCCGGGTGCTCCTGGAGGCGCTGGGGCCAGCCGGGCGGGAGGCGGCCTCGTTCTCCTTCGACGATCCCGAGCGGCTGGCGTGGCACTACACGCCCCGGACCCGGCGGGGCGTCCCGCTGGCCGGGATGGACCGGGCCCAGGCCAAGGCCACCCACCGGCTGCTGGCCCGCGCCCTGTCCCCGGCGGCCCATGCCCGGGTGGCGGCCATCGCCGGCCTCGAAGACATCCTCGACGAGATGGAGGGCGGCCGCCGCGGCCGCCACGCCGGTGACTACTGGGTGGCCGTCTTCGGCGAGCCGGCCGGCCGTCGCTGGGGCTGGCGCTTCGAGGGGCACCACGTCTCGGTCAATCTCACGCTCGCCGGTGACGACGTGTCGGCCACGCCGTTCTTCCTCGGCGCCAACCCGGCCCAGGTGACCGGGGACGGCCGCACCGTCCTCCGGCCTCTCGGCCCGGAGGAGGAGATGGCCCGTGAGCTGCTGGGCAGCCTCGATCCCGACCAGCACGCCCGGGCCTTCATCGCCGGCGCCGCCCCGCCCGACATCGTGACCGGCGAACGGACCCGGGCCACCGAGGTGCTGGGAGCGCCGGTCGGGATCCCCGGAGCCGACCTCTCCGGCCCCCAACGGCTGCGGCTCCGAGCCCTGGCCGCCACCTACGTGAACCGTCTGACCCCGGCCCTGGCCGCTCCTGCCCTGACCGCCATCGACGACCACCTCGACGAGGTGCACTTCGCCTGGGCCGGCGAGGAGGTCACCGAGCCCGGCCACCCCCACTACTACCGGTTGCACGGCCCGAGGTTCCTGGTCGAGTTGGACAACACCCAGAACGACGCCAACCACGTCCACTCCGTGTGGCGGGACCCGGAAGGCGACTTCGGCGCCGCCCTGGGCGGAGGTCCGGGGGGAGGGGAGCGGCGGTAGCCTCGCCGTCGTGCGTTACCGCTACTCCCACTGGGACGGCAGCCAGTCCGGTTTCGAGCTCGACGCCGAGGGTGTACTGGCCGAGGTCACCGACGACCTCCTGTACCACGGTGACCTCCACGCCGCCCTCCGCCGGGCCCTCCAGAACGGCATGCGGGCGCCCGACGGCCGGTCACTCGACGGGCTGCGCCAGCTGCTCGAGCGCATCGCCCGCCGCCGGCAGGAGGAGCTCGAGCGTCACCAGCTGTCCGGGCTGACCGCCGACATCGCCCGCCGCCTCGACGAGATCGTCGACCAGGAGCGGGCGGGCCTCAGTCGTCTCTCCGGGGAGACCCCGGACCCCGGGCGCGCCCCCTTGGACCAGACCGAAGCCGCCCGTCGCCACCAGCAGCTCGACGAGCTGCCCCCCGATCTGGCCGGGCGCTTCCGGGGGCTCCAGCGCTACGACTTCGCCGATCCCGAGGCCCGGCACCGGTTCGAGGAGCTGAGCGAGGAGCTGCGCCGCCAGCTGCTCCAGAACCAGTTCAACCGCCTGGCCCAGGGGATGGGGGAGCTGACCCCGGAGCGCATGGCGGCCATGAAGGACATGCTGGCCGAGCTCAACCAGATGCTGGCGCAGCGGGAGCGGGGCGAGGAGCCCGACTTCGCCGGCTTCATGTCCCGCCACGGCCAGTTCTTCCCCGGCAACCCGCAGACGCTGGACGAGCTGCTGGAGCAGATGGCGCGGTCGATGGCCCAGATGCGGGCGTTGCTCAATTCCATGACCCCCGAGCAGCGCCGCCAGCTTCAGGAGCTGGCCGAGGCGTTGATGGAGGATCTGGACCTGGCCTGGCAGATGGACGAGCTGGGCCGTCACCTCCAGGGGGCGTTTCCCGACCTCGGCTGGGAGGAGGGCTACGACTTCTCGGGGACGGACCCCCTGGACCTGGCCGGTGCCCCCGGGGTCCTCGAGCGCCTGGGGGACCTGCACGAGCTCGAGCACCTGCTGCGCTCGGCCACCTCACCGGCCCAGCTGGCCGAGGCCGACATCGACCGGGCCCGGGAGCTGCTGGGCGACGAGGCCGCGGACAGCCTGGCGGAGCTCGCCCGCCTGGCCAAGCTCCTGGAGGAGGCCGGCCTCATCGAGAGCCGCGACGGCCGGTACGAGCTCACCCCCAAGGGACTGCGCCGCATCGGCCAGCGGGCCCTGGCCGAGCTCTTCTCCCGCCTGGCCAAGGACCGGATCGGTGGCCACGAGGTGGAGCGGTCGGGGATCGGCCACGAGCGGGCCAACGAGCACAAGCCCTACGAGTTCGGCGATCCCTTCGCCCTCAATGTGGGTGAGTCGCTGCGCAACGCCCTGCACCGCCAGGGCCCCGGCCTGCCCGTCCGCCTCACCCCGGAGGACTTCGAGGTGGAGCAGATGGAGCAGCTGTCCCGCTCGGCCACCGTCCTCATGCTCGACCTGTCGCTGTCCATGCCCATGCGGGACAACTTCCTGGCCGCCAAGAAGGTGGCCGTCGCCCTCCACGCCCTCATCACCAGCCAGTTCCCCCGCGACTACCTGGGCCTCATCGGGTTCTCCGAGGTGGCCCGGGAGCTCCGGCCCGCCCAGCTGCCCGAGGTGTCGTGGGACTTCGTCTACGGCACCAACATGCAGCACGCCTTCATGCTGGCCCGCCGGCTCCTGGCCCATCAGAGCGGCAGCCGCCAGATCATCATGGTCACCGACGGGGAGCCCACCGCCCACATCGAAGCCAGCGCCGATGGGCGCAGTGAGGTGTTCTTCCACTACCCGCCGGTGGCGACGACGATCGAGAAGACGCTGGCTGAGGTGGACCGCTGCACCCGGGAGGGCATCCGCATCAACACGTTCATGCTCGACGCCTCCGCCGGCCTCCGGCACTTCGTGGAGCGCATGACCCGCATGAACCGGGGCCGGGCCTTCTTCACCACCCCCGAGACGCTCGGCGACTACCTCCTCGTCGACTTCGTCGAGCAGAAGCGCCGCACCCGGCGCGCCGGCTGACCGCGCTTCGGCGGGCGCCCCAAGGGCAAAAGACGCAATGAAGGGGGTGGGGGGAGCCGGCGCGGCGGGCTTACTTCGGAACTGTGCACGCGCAGCCACCGTGGCGGTCCTCGGTGCACGGTTCCTCCTTCACTGCCGTAGTTCGCGCTCGTACACCTCCAGCGTGTCCTCGTCGAAGCACACGAAGCGCACGAGCTCCACACCGGAACCCGACCACCCTCGCACCGCCTCGACGGCGACGGCCGTCGCCGCCTCCAGGGGGTAGCCGTAGATCCCGGTGGAGATGGCGGGGAAGGCCACCGACCGGGCTCCCACCCGGGCGGCCTCGTCGAGTGACGCGCGATAGGCGGAGGCCAGCAGCTCGTCCTCGCCGGCGTCACCGCCCCGCCACACCGGCCCCACGGCGTGAATGACGAAGCGGGCGGGGAGATCGCCGGCGGTGGTGGCCACGGCTCCACCGGTGGGGCAGTGGCCGATCTGGGCGCACTCGGCGGCGATGGACGGCCCGCCCCGGCGGTGGATGGCGCCGCACACCCCTCCGCCCGGCGCCAGGGCCTCGTTGGCGGCGTTGACGACGGCGTCGACCGTCTCCCGGGTCAGATCGCCTTGCACCACATCGATTTGCATGCTTTGCTCCACTATTTCCCATTCACCGTGGCAACATGATCCTCAGAAATCGGTAACCGTCACGAGAGAAGCGAGGTCGGAAGAAATTGTTGCGGCTCGAGCGCGCCCACGCTTGCGCCGTCGCTCCGGGCGGAGGCATAGTGACAGGGCTGTAATTACAACAGCGTCCTTCAAGGGGGTCCGATGCACGAGCTGTTCCGGAGATTCCCCGAGGAGGAGCGACGCTGGCAGGAGAGGGCCAACTGCCTGGGTGTCGACCCCGAGCTGTTCTTCCCCGAGCGAGGAGCCTCGACCCGAGAAGCGAAGGCCGTCTGCGCCGGCTGCGCTGTCCGCCTCGAGTGTCTGGAGTATGCGCTACGCAATCACGAGAAGTTCGGGATCTGGGGTGGCCTGTCGGAGCGTGAGCGCCGCCGGCTGCGCCGTCGCCGGGCCATGGGCGAGGTGATCGCTTCGGCCTAAGCGGCTCCGGCCCGGAGACGGGCCTCGACCGTGTGCTCGGGGCCCAACCCGGCCCAGGAGAGGAACTCCGGGCTGCAGCGGTCGAGCTCGGCCGCCGGCACCAGGCCCACCAGCTCGACCGCCACCACGTCGGAGCCCCGCCGGCGGGCTTCGGTGGCGACCGCCGTCAGCGCCGCCTCCACCCCGGTGGCGGCGAGGTCAACCAGGTTCATCGACACCTGCACCCGCCCCCGGGACGGGAGCGGGAAGCCCAGCGCCCGGACCCCGGGCAGGCCACCGTCCCGCTCACGGACGGCCCTGGCCACGGCGGCCGCCACGGCCACGTCATCTCCCGGCAGCTCGCAGTTGATGGCCACCAGGGGCAGGCGCGCCCCCACGCACACCGCCCCCAGCCGGGGGTGGGGCTCGGGCGGGCCGAAGTCGGGGGCCCGGGAGACGAAGGCCTCCCGCCGCACCGACGGCAGCGTCCGCCCGGCAGGGTCGGCACCGTCGTAGAGGAACACGGGGAGGTCGAGCTCACCGGCTACCGCCTCGGCGAAAGAGGCGGGGG
>JBIOYN010000410.1:0-6533 GCA_044870155.1 Acidimicrobiia bacterium
CGCCGACTGGTACTTCCCGGTCCTGCTCGGGCTCACGGCCCTTTCAGGATTCGCCGTCGAGATCCTGCGCTTCGCCGGTGTGCGGCTGGCCTATCCGGCCTATGCCGTCCACCTGGTCTTCGTCTTCGCGCTGTTCGTGAACTTTCCCTTCTCCAAGTTCGCGCATGCCGTGTACTACCCGACCGGGTTCACGTTCGCCCGTTCGATCGGGGGAAGGAAAAAAGCCGCTGCGTCGCCTGGCAGGCCCGGCTGAGTTCATCCACAATCGAGAGCGAGACAACAGGCGGTCGGCCCGCCGCAGGGAGGCTAGAGAAGTGAGCACCGAGTACACCGAGAGTCCCGAGTCGAATGGCGCGCCGGTTCGCCGGGTGGCGGGGAGCAGGATCGAGCTCCAAGGCGTGACGAAGATCTACGGAGACGGGCCGCTCGCCAAGGTGGTGGTCAAGGAGTGCACGTTCGTCCTTGAGCCCGGCGAGGTGACCGTGATGGTCGGGCCGTCCGGCTGCGGGAAGAGCTCCATCGCCTTTCTGATCGCAGGCTACGAGCGCGCCACCAAAGGCAAGATTCTCCTGGACGGCAAACCCGTTGGTGGACCGTCCTGGGACCGGCTGGTCGTCTTTCAGGAATCGGCCCTGCTGCCGTGGATGACGACCTACGAGAACATCATGTTCGGGCCCAAGGCGCGCGGCTTCGACAAGAAGCGAATGCGGCCCCGGGCCGAGAATC
Organism: Acidimicrobiia bacterium; assembly: GCA_044870155.1. Classification (GTDB taxonomy): domain Bacteria; phylum Actinomycetota; class Acidimicrobiia; order IMCC26256; family BP-133; genus CAWBJP01. The sequence continues at coordinate 727 of JBIOYN010000410.1, forward strand.
TCCTTGAGCGGGTCGGGTTGAAGGACTTCCGCGACAAGTACCCTCCGCAGCTCTCGGGCGGCATGCAGCGGCGGGCCGAACTCGCCCGGGCCCTGATCAACGACCCGAAGATCATGATCCTTGACGAGCCCTTCCGCGGGCTCGACCACATGACCCGGGGCCTGATGCAGGAGTACTTCAGCAGCCTGCTCGAGGAGAACCCGCGCACCAGCCTCTTCATCACGACGGACATCGACGAGGCGATCTTCCTCGCCGATCGGCTCCTCATCATGTCGTGCATCCCCACGAGGGTGTGCGAGGTGATCGAGGTCGATCTCCCCCGGCCCCGTGACCGGGAGGAACTGCTGATCGACCAGCAGGCGAACAAGATCAAGGAGCGGGCGCTCGAACTCCTGCACGAGGAGGCCATGAAGGCCTTCGCGGGCGGCAGCAAGGCAGCCGCCGACTTCGTCGACGCTTACATGAAGCGCCGAGGCAGCGGGTAGCCCCCCGATAGTTGCAGTGGAGAGGGTTTGAGGAAATGCTGGACCGGGTTGGTGGTGCATGAAACGTCACTTCCGAGGTGAGCGCCTCTCCCGGCGGCAGTTGCTGGCCGGGGGCGGTGCACTGGCGGCCGCCGGGGCGGCCTCGCTGGCCGTGCCCGGGGCCGGCGCCACGGCCGGCTCGCGGCGCGGCCAGGTCCACGATCACCTGGATCACGGCGGCAACCTCGTGGTCGGCGAGGTCGACCTGTCCGTCTTCGACCCGACCGCCTACCTGACCCACTTCGACTACGGCACCACCTCGACCCTCCCCGACGGCAGGACGCTGCGGGCATGGAAGCTGGTGGCCTCCGACCGCGACATCGAGGTGGCGCCCGGCGTCGTGTTCTCAGCCTGGACCTACAACGGCCAGGTTCCCGGGCCGACGCTGCGCTGCACCGAAGGCGATCGACTGCGCATCCAGTTCCTCAACGCCGGCAGCCACCCGCACACCATCCACTTCCACGGTATCCATGCCGCCGGCATGGACGGCGTCTTCGAGGTGGTCCAGCCCGGCGAGGAGTTCACCTACGAGTTCGATGCCGAGCCCTTCGGCCTGCACCTGTACCACTGCCACGTCCCGCCACTGCGCCGCCACATCCACAAGGGCCTCTACGGCGTCTTCATCGTCGACCCGCCCGAACCCCGGTCACCGGCTCTCGAGCTGGTGATGACCATGAACGGGTTCGACACCAACTTCGACGGCGAGAACGAGGTGTACGCCGTCAACACCGTCGCCTTCCACTACGTCCGCCACCCCGTCCGCCTCCGGGTCGGGGAGCCGGTGCGGATCTACCTGGTCAACATGACCGAGTTCGACCCGGTCAACTCGCTCCACACCCACGCCAACTTCTTCCGCGAGTACCGGACGGGGACATCCCTCACGCCCAACAACTTCACGGACATCACGGTGTTGGGTCAGGCGGAGCGGGCCATCCTGGAGCTCACCTACAAGTTCCCCGGCACCTACATGTTCCACGCCCACCAGACCGAGTTCTCCGAGCTGGGCTGGACGGGGATGTTCGAGGTGCTGGCCTGATGGCTCCCGCTCAGGTCCCATCTTGAACCTCCCGGAAGGAGTGTTGCGGTTCCGGCAGCGGGTGGCGGGCCGCGACTCGGGCTCGCCGGCGACGGGCGTGGACGAAGCCGTCGGGGCGGGGGCGGAAGGGGCGGTGGTGGCCGAGCCCGCCGCCCGGGCCGGGTGGGGGTGGGTCGCCGGACTCGTCCTGGCCGTGATGGCCACGATCGGCGCCCTGGTCTTCATCCGCTCGGCGGGCCTCGACGGGCTGTTGCGACCGCAGCCGGCACCCATTCCCGAGCTGGCCTTCGAACAGGTGACCTTCGCTCCGGGGACGGTCACCCTGTCGGTGCGCAACACCGGGCCGGCGGCGGTGTCCATCGCCCAGGTCACCGTGGACGAGGCCTACCGGGTGTTCACCGCCGCACCCACGGGGCCGCTCGACCGGTTGGAGTCGACCCGCATCCAGGTCCCATACCCGTGGATCGCGGGCGAGCCGCTGTCCATCGGCGTGGTGGACTCCACGGGTACCACCCACGTGCACGAGGTCGAGGCCGCCGCCGAGACCCCGGTGGCCGGCGGGCGCACGGTGGCCGGCTACGTGCTGCTGGGCACCTACGTGGGCGTCATCCCCGTGTTCCTCGGCCTGCTCTTCCTGCCGGCGCTGGCCCGCCTCGGGCGCAACGGCCTGCGCTTCCTCCTCGGAGTGACGGGCGGCCTGCTCGTGTTCCTGGCCGTGGACGCCCTGACCGAATCCCTGGAGCTGGCCGGGGAGCTGGCATCCGCGCTCCAGGGCCCGGCGCTCGTCTTCGCCGGGGCGGTCGGTACCTACGCCGGGCTCGCCTACCTCAGCCGGCGCCAGCGCAGCCGGCGGGCCGGGGCCAAGGATGCGGTCGCCAGTGCCGCTGGGAGCACCTCGGCTCCGACGCCCCTCAACCTGGCCTACCTGGTGGCGGTGGGCATCGGCCTCCACAACCTGGGTGAGGGCCTCGCCGTCGGCTCCGCCCACGCCCGGGGTGAGATCGCACTGGGCACCGCCCTCGTCGTCGGCTTCGCTCTCCACAACGTCACCGAGGGCATCGCCATCGCCTCCCCGACCATGGCCCGCCTGCCCGCTCTCCGGCACCTCTTCGCTCTCGGGGTGGTGGCGGGCCTGCCCACCATCGCCGGCACGTTGTTCGGTGGCCTCTTCTACTCGGCGGTGGCGGGCACGCTCTTCCTGGCCGTGGGCGTCGGTGCCATCGCTGAAGTCGTGGACGAGCTCCTCCGCTACGCCCGCCGGGGTCCCAGCACGCTGGGCGCCCCACTCGCCGGCGCCGCCACCGGCTTCGTCCTCATGTACACCACCGCCCTCATGATCGGGGCGTGACCGGCGGGCTGACGCGCCGTCACCCATGCGCCCGATCGCGCCCGGAAACCGGGTCGAGCAGGCGAGCGCAGTGGGCGAAATGTAGTAAGTATTCGAGACGTCAGGCCGGCGTTGCCGGCGGGTGTCAGACGGGGAGAACGAGGATGAGCGCCACGAGGATGGACGGGAACGCGGCGGCGGCGGCGATCAAGGAGGAGCTGCGCCAGCGGGTGGCGGCGCTGGCCGAGCGGGGGGTGGTGCCGGGGCTGGCCACGGTGCTGATCGGCGACGACCCCGGGAGCCACGCCTACGTGGGGCGCAAGCACAAGTCCTGCGCCGAGGTCGGCATCGCCTCGATCCGCCACGACCTGCCGGCCGAGACCTCCCGCAAGGAGGCGCTCGACCTCATCGCCGAGCTCAACGCCGACCCCGCCATCGACGGCTACATCGTCCAGCTGCCCGTCCCCGACCAGCTCGACGCCGGTGAGCTGCTCGGCGCCATCGATCCCGACAAGGACGCCGACGGCCTCCACCCCTTCAACCTCGGACGCCTGGCCCTCGCCCTCGCCGGCCCCCGCCCGTGCACACCGCTCGGTTGCCAGGAGCTCCTCGTCCGCCACGAAGTCCCCATTGCCGGTGCCCACGTGGTGGTCGTGGGCCGGGGCACCACCGTGGGGCGACCGCTGGCCATGCTCCTGTCGCTCAAGGAGCCTGACGCCAATGCCACCGTGACCCAGTGCCACACCGGCACCCGGGATCTGGCCGCCTTCACCCGCCAAGCCGACATCCTGGTGGCGGCGGCCGGACGGGTCGGTCTGATCACCGCCGACATGGTGAAGCCGGGAGCGGCCGTCCTCGATGTGGCCATCACGCGCACCGAGGCGGGCCTGGTTGGCGACGTGGCCCCCGAGGTGGCGGAGGTGGCGGGGTGGCTGGCGCCGATGCCCGGCGGGGTCGGCCCCATGACCGTCGCCCTGCTGATGCGCAACGCCGTCGAGGCGGCCGAACGCCGCGCCGCGGCGGCGACCGGCTGACCGGGAGAGGTTCGCCCCTGACTACCCATTTTTCGAATTGTTAGTACAATGACGCCCTCGACAGCGGACGCCCCTGGGGGGGAATGCGTTCATGAGCTACGAAGAAGTCGACATGGCTTCCTATTACCAGGCGCGCGCCGATGAGGAGATCTGGCGGAAGGCAAAGGAGCGTGGCGTCTCGCGGCGGCGCTTCCTCGAGCTCGCCGGACTCGTGGGGGTCGGGGGCGGTGCGCTCCTGAGCGCCTGCACGAAGGAAAAGTCGGCCCCGGAGGCGGCGGCGACGACGACCACCGCGGCCAAGGCCAAGCCCGTGGCGGCCATCGTGAAGAACATTCCTCCTTCAAAGTTCATCTACGTCGAGGCTCTGGGCTACAACGCCGAGACGCGCTGGGAGCAGCTGGCGAACAAGGGCTACCTGAGCCCGAACGAGCTGTTCTTCGTCCGCCAGTCGGCCGCCACACCCCGGATCAACGAAAGGGACTGGAAGCTCACCGTGTCCGGCCCGGGAGTGACCAAGCCGCTCGAGTTCACCTACGACCAGTTCCTGGCTCTGCCCGAGGTCACTTCGGTCATCCGCTACGTGGAGTGCGCCGGGAACGGACGGACCTTCTACAACGAGGTTCTCGGCCAGGAGACGTACCTGGATGGCGAGAAGGGGGCGAAGATCGCCCTCCCGCAGTGGCGACTCGGCGCCGTTGGCGTGGCGGAGTGGACGGGCGTGCCCCTCGGAGCGATCCTCGAGCGGGCGGGAGTCAAGCCGAGCGCCAAGGATGTCGTGCCCGGAGGACTGGACCAGTCCAAGCTGCGCCGGCCGATGTCCATCGCCAAGGCCAAGGAAGACGACACGCTCCTCGCCTTCGCCATGAACGGCGATCCCCTTCCGCCCGATCACGGATTCCCCCTGCGAGCACTCACTCCGGGCTGGGTCGGCAACCAGAACGTCAAGTGGGTGGGCAGCATCGAGGTGTCGGAGGAATCCGTTTTCGTCCCCCAGAACACCACGCTCTACGTCTACATCGGCCCTGAGTACCAGCCCGAGCCGCCGCGCCTCGGCCCGGTCGTCGAGAAGCAGGTCATGAAGAGCGCCTTCGAGCTCGCCTGGCCGGGAAAGCTCACGCCCACTGCCAACACCATTCGCGGCCGTTCGTGGGGCCCTGACGGGGTCTCCAAGATCGAGTACAGCGTCGACGACGGGAAAACCTGGGCGGCTGCCACAGTGCTTCCCGGCCCCAACGAGCAGAAGGCCTGGGTCCGTTGGTCCTTCGCCTGGGCACCGACCCCGGGCGAATACAAGATCAAGGCCCGCGCCTACGACACCAAGGGAAACGTCCAGCCGGACAGCGTTCCCTACAACCGGCAGGGGATGAACTATGGCGCCGTCGTCGCCCATCCCGTCACCGTCGCCTAGTTCTGTCGTGGCGACCAGGGCCTGCGAGAGGGAGGCTGCGATGGGCCACGTAATGGTGCGACGAGGTGGCCGATGGGGTTGTCTGGCCGCCGCCTTGGGCGTCGTGCTGATCTTCTCGGGGTGCGGCGGCTCAGGTGGAGGCAACGACGCCGGGGCCGAGGCCGCCGCCGGGGAAGACAAGGCGGACGCTCCGGGGACGCCGGTGAAGATCACCAACTTCCTGTTCGAACCGGCAGAGGTCCAGGTTGCCCCCGGAACCAAGGTGACGTGGACCAACGAGGACGATGCCGCTCACAACATTCAGGATCTCAGCGATCTGAACACGCCCATCAGCAGCGAACTCCAGAAGAGCGAGTCGTTTTCGATCACGTATGAGAAGCCGGGTACCTATCCCTACGTCTGCGGACTGCACACCTACATGACGGGCACGGTCAAGGTCGCCTGATCGGCTGCCCGGGCCACCGGGCGAGTCCTACGC
>JBIOYN010000411.1:0-8936 GCA_044870155.1 Acidimicrobiia bacterium
CCGGGCCCGGTACTTCCTGGGTGAGCTGGCGCTGTCCCGGGGAGCGCCGGCGGAGGCGGAGCCACTCCTGGAGGCCGCCCTGGAGGCGTTCGGGTCGATGCACGCCCCGTTCTCGGCGGCCTGGTGCCACCACGCCCTGGGCTGGATGGCCATGGCCCGGGGGGAGCGACGCCAGGCCCAGGAGCACTTCGAGTCCATCCTCGAGGTCACCCGCCGCCACGTGGCGGCGGAGCTGTTGCGCGTTCACGCCGTGGCGGGTCTGGCCCCCCTGACCGCCCTGGCGGGCGAACCGGAACACGCCGAGGCGCTGGCCGACGACGGCGTGACCGTCGCCCGGCACCTCCCGGCTCCCGGCTTCCTGGTCATGGCGTTGACCAGAGCGGGTGAGACGGCGCTGCTGTGCGGCCGGCGCCCGAGGACGATCCTCCGGGAGGTGCTCGGCCTCCTGGTCGACCTGGGGACGCGCGCCTGGGTCGACGAGGTCCTCGAGATGGCGGCCCTGGTGTGCGAGGCCGATGGCGACGTCGATGCCGCCGCCCGGCTCCTGGGTGCCGCCGGAGCTCGGAGTGACCATCAGGGGCGGGTCCTGTCCGCCGAGGTGAACGGCTGCTCCGAGCGGCTGGTCAAGGCGCTGGGGTCCGATGCCTTCGCCGAGCTCGAGGCCGGGGGCCGGTGCATGCCGGCGGGAGAGGCCCTCTCCTTCGCCTTGAGCAGGATGGAGGAAGCGGGGGGCGAAGCCTCAGGGTCCGGTCAGGGTGATACCCGATAGCGCGGCGATGACGGACGGCGCACGCTGGCGGGTATGAAGAAAGCGCTGGGAGTGCTCCTGGTCCTCGCCCCGTTGGTGATGACGGCGGTTCACGCCCTCGAGGACCGCTACGACCTCCCCGGGGTCCATGACTGCTGGGGCATCCGCACGCATAAGAGCGAGTGCGGGGGAAGCCCGTAGGCTTTCGGGACATGGACGAAGAGCGCCGCACCGATTCGGGCGTCGAGATCCGGCCCGTCTACACGGCCGAGGACCTGGCCGGCTTCGACCCCGACGAACGGCTGGGCCGGCCCGGGAAACCGCCCTACACCCGGGGCGTGTACGAGCAGATGTACCGCTCGCGGTACTGGACGATGCGCCAGTACGCCGGCTTCGGCACCGCCGAGGAGACCAACGGCCGGTTCCACTACCTGCTCGAGCACGGCCAGACCGGCCTGTCGTGCGCCTTCGACCTGCCCACCCAGATGGGCTACGACTCCGACCACCCCCGGGCCGAGGGCGAGGTGGGCAAGGTCGGGGTGGCCATCGACTCCGTGGAGGACATGGAGCGCCTCCTCCACGGCATCCCCCTCGACGAGGTCACCACCTCGATGACCATCAACGCCACCGCCGCCATCCTGCTCGTGCTCTACGAGCTGGTGGCCGAAGGCCAGGGCGTCCCCGGCGCCAAGATCGGCGGGACCATCCAGAACGACGTGCTCAAGGAGTACGTGGCCCGGGGGACCTACATCTACCCGCCCCGGGAGTCGATGCGGATCATCACCGACATCTTCGCCTACTGCCAGCAGCAGATCCCCCGGTGGAACACCATCTCCATCTCCGGCTACCACATCCGGGAGGCGGGCTCGACGGCCGTCCAGGAGCTCGCCTTCACACTCTCCAACGGCATCGCCTACGTGCAGGCGGCGCTCGACGCCGGCCTGGCCGTGGACGAGTTCGGCCCCCGGCTGGCGTTCTTCTTCAACGGCCACAACAACTTCTTCGAGGAGGTAGCCAAGTTCCGGGCCGCCCGCCGGATGTGGCACCGGATCATGACCGAGCGCTTCGGAGCCACCGACGAACGCTCCAAGGTTTTGCGCTTCCACACCCAGACGGGCGGGTCGACCCTCACCGCCCAGCAGCCCGAGAACAACGTCGTCCGCACCACGCTCCAGGCCCTCGGCGCCGTCCTGGGCGGCACCCAGTCCCTGCACACCAACGGTTACGACGAGGCCCTGGGGCTGCCCACCGAGCGGGCGGCGAAGATCGCCCTGCGGACCCAGCAGATCATCGCCCACGAGTCGGGTGTGACCGACACCGCCGATCCCCTCGGTGGCTCCTACTTCGTGGAGTCCCTCACCGACGCCGTGGAGGCGGAGGCCTGGCGCTACATCGGGAAGATCGACGAGATGGGCGGCGCCGTGGCCGCCATCGAGGCCGGGTTCATGCAGGACGAGATCGAGAAGGCCGCCTACCTGTGGACCAAGGCGGTGGACGAGGGTGACAAGGTCATCGTGGGCGTCAACCGCTTCCTCGGTGGCGAGGCGCTGGCCGCCGAAGACCTCTTCACCGTCGATCCCGCCCTCGAGCGGGGTCAGACCGAGCGGCTGCGGGACCTGCGGGCCCGTCGCGACGCCACCGCCGTCAAGAATGCCCTGGAGGACGTGCGCGCCGCCGCCCGTGGCACCCAGAACCTCCTCGTGCCCATGAAGGAGGCACTCAAGCGGTTGGCCACACTCGGCGAGGTGAGCGACGTGCTGCGGGAGGAGTTCGGGGTCTACCAGCCCTCCCGCTGAATTCCCGGTTCAGGACGGGAGGTTGGGGTGGTCCTCCCGCAGGCCCTCCACGAAGCGGTGGAAGGCGATGTGGTCCGAGGTCACGGTGCGCTCCTCGCCGTCCTTGCGGACCACCACCGAGTCCGCCGCCTGGGGCCCGTGGCCGATGGTGGCCCGGACCGGCTCCCAGCCGTCCTCGTAGATCAGGCGGCGCAGCTCTTCCAGCTCCGGGTCGTCGCCCCATCCGGCCATGGCCGGACACAGTAGCGACTGGCGGTCAACCGGCCCGGCGCAGCTCGTCGGGAATGTTGGGACGGGCCTTCTCCAGCTCCTGGCGGGCCCGGGCCACGCCCTTGCGGCCTGCCGCCCGGGTCCGGGGGTCGAGCCGCCATGGGCGGATCGCCCGGGGTGCGGGGTGTCCCCGCAGGAAAAAGCCCCCTTCGATGAGGCGCAGCTGTGTGGTCATGGTCAGATCATGCCGAGGGGGTGTGACAGTAACTAACGTGGCGGGCCGTGCAGTGGGACCGGGAGAAGGCCGTCAATCGGCAGAAGATGCAGGAGGAGCTCCTGCGGGAGTACGTGCTCCATCACGTCTACCCGTACTCGCCCTTCTACCGGCGCCGCTTCGACGGGGCCAAGCTCCCCCCCAAGAACATCACCGGCCTGGGTGACCTGGCCAAGCTCGAGCCCACCGGCTGGAACGAGGTGGAGACCGAGCCCGGCGCCTTCGTGCTCCGGCCCACGGAGCGGGCCATCGCCCGCTTCGGCGATCGCCGGCTGGTCATGGCCATCACCAAGGCCAAGCTGCGGGGCAAGGTGGCGGAGCTCAACCGCGATCTCATCGACCCCGCCTACAAGCCCATCCACTGGCACCTGGAGGGCGATGTCCCCCTCGGCTACTCGGGCGAGGACCTCCAGCGCCTGGGGGAGGCGGGCCGGCGCGTGCTCCAGCTGGCCGGCGTGGCCCGGGACGACGTCCTCGTCGGGCTGGCCGCTCCCGGACCCTCGCTCTCCTACTGGCAGCTGGTGGAGGGCTCCCGCCAGGCCGGCGTGTCCGCCGTCCACCTGGGGGACGGCGCCCCCCGGGAGCGGATCGAGGCCTCCGCCCCCACCGTGCTGGCCGGTGAGACCGACGCGCTCCGAGCCGCTCTGGACGCCGTCAACTCGGCCAAGCACCGGCTCGTCGGCCTGCGCACCATCCTGGTCCTGGGCGACGCCCTCGACGAGTCGACCCGTGACGCCCTCCGGGAGCAGGGCCGGAAGGTGGGAGAGGGCGATCTCGAGGTGGTGAGCGCCTGGGCTCCGCCGGGGGTGCGGGCCCTGTGGGCGGAGTGCCGGGGTGGGCGCGGGTACCACACCTATCCCGACCTCGAGTGGCTCGAGACCCTCCCCGACGGGGAAGTGGCGTGGACCTCGCTGACCTGGCATGGCAGCGCCTTCCTGCGGCTGCGGACGGACGTGCGGGCCACCATCGACGACTCCGGCTGTCCCACCTGTGGCCGGGTCGGGCCCCGGCTGGTGACGGGGGCGGTGGCACCCTCCGCCGCGCCCCGGCGCGCCGCTCCGGCCCGGGCGCCGGCCCCGGTCGTTGCCGGCGACAAGGAGGACGCCGCCGCGGAGGCGGAGCGCGAGCCGGCGGCGGCCGCCGTCGCCCCGCCCAAGGTGTGGGACCTCAAGGTCCTCGACGAGCACCCGGCGGTGGCGGCGTGGGCCGCCGAGCTGCGCCGGGTCAACGGCGTCGAAGAGCTCATCGTCTTCGTCGCCCCCGCCGGCATCGACCGTCTCGGTCCGCTGTTCCGGCAGCTCGACTCCACTCTGTCGGCCACCCAGTACGTGGTCGAGCGCCCCGAGCAGGTCCGGGCCCGGGTGAACCGGGACGGGGCCGTCCGCGACCTGCGGTAGATCCATCCCCCGCCCCGGTGAGCCCGGGAGGGACCGCCGGTAGACTCCAAAGTTCATGCCGTACCTCGACCACGCCGCCACCACCCCCATGCGTCCCGAGGCGGTGGACGCCATGCTGCCGTTCCTGTCGGGAACGTTCGGTAACCCCTCGGGCCAGCACGCCGCCGCCCGGGCGGCCAAGACCGCCATCGAGGAGGCCCGGGAGATCGTGGCCGCCGTGGTGGGCGCCCGGCCCGGCGAGATCATCTTCACCGGCGGGGGCACCGAGGCCGACAACCTGGCCGTCAAGGGTGCGGCCCGCTCCGCCCGCTCCCGGGGCCGGGGTGACGGGGTGGTGACCACGGCCGTCGAGCACCACGCCGTGCTCCACAGCGTCGAGCGCCTGGAGCGCGACGGGTTCCGGACCGCAGTCGTGGGGGTGGACGCCGGCGGCAGGATCGACCTCGACGCCCTGGCCGGCGCCCTCGACGAGCACACCGGCGTGGTGTCGGTGATGCTGGCCAACAACGAGGTGGGCACCATCCAGCCGCTGGCGGAGGTGGCGGCGGTGATGGTCGAGCGTGCCCCCCGGGCCGTGCTGCACACCGACGCCGTGCAGGCGGCGGCGTGGATGGACCTCGCCGCCGCGGCGGCGCCCGCCGCTCTGGTGGCCATCTCCGCCCACAAGTTCGGCGGGCCCAAGGGGGTGGGGGCGCTGGTCGTGCGCCAGGGCACCCATGTCCAGCCCGTCATCGACGGCGGTGGGCAGGAACGGGACCTGCGCTCGGGCACCCACAACGTGGCCGGCATCGTGGGCATGGCGGCGGCGCTGGCCGTTGCCGCCGAACGCCGGGCCGAGGAGGCGCCCCGGGTGGCGGGCCTCCGGGATCGCCTGGCCGCCGGGCTCACCAGCGCGCTGCCGGGGACGACGGTCAACGGCGCCGCTGGTTCCAAGCTCTTCAACAACTGCCACGTGACGTTCCCCGGCGTCGAGTCCGAGGCCCTTCTCCTGCTCCTCGACCGCGAGGGGGTGTGCGCCGCCGCCGGGTCGTCGTGTGCCTCGGGCGCCATGGACCCCTCCCACGTCCTGGCCGCCATGGGAATGCCCCGGGACCGGGCCCGCTCGTCGCTGCGCCTCACGCTGGGGTGGAACTCGACGGAGGCGGACGTGGACGAGGCGCTCGCCGTCATCTGCGCCGCCGTGGAGCGGCTCGGGCCCCTCGCCGCTCCCCGCCGGCAGGCCGCCGGCTCCTAGGAAGAAAGGGGCCGGGGGCGATGCAGGTCATGGTGGCCATGAGCGGCGGGGTGGACTCGTCGGTGGCGGCGGCCCGGCTCCTGGCGGACGGTCATGACGTGACCGGGATCACCCTCAAGCTCTGGGGCGGGGCGTCGGACTCGGGCTGCTGCAGCGTGGCCGACGTGGAGGACGCCCGGCGGGTGGCGGCCCAGCTCGGGGTGCCCCATTACGTGTTCAACCTCACCGAGGACTTCGAAGCCGCCGTGGTGGAGCCCTACGTCGGCGCCCACGCCGCCGGGCGGACCCCCAACCCGTGCGTGGAGTGCAACCGGTCCATCAAATTCGGCCGCCTGGCCGCCCGGGCTGCCGCCCTCGGCTTCGACGCCCTCGCCACCGGCCACCATGCCCGGGTGCGTCCCGCCCCGCACGGGGGCTTCCGGCTCCTGCGGGGCGCGGATCGGGCCAAGGACCAGTCCTACGTCCTCTACATGCTGGGTCAGGACGTGCTCTCCCGCCTGCTGCTGCCGGTGGGCGAACTGACCAAGGCCCAGGTGCGGGCCGAGGCGCTCGCCCTCGGGCTGCGCACCGCGGACAAGCCCGAGAGCATGGAGGTGTGCTTCATCACCCGGGGAGGCAGGGAGGAGTTCCTGGCGTCCCGGGGGGCGATGAGACCGGGGGAAATCGTCGACGGGGAGGGGCGGCGGCTCGGCCGCCACCGGGGCGCGGCCGCCTTCACCGTCGGGCAGCGCCGGGGCCTGGGTGTGGCGGCGGGGGAGCGCCGCTATGTCGTCGACGTCGACGCCGCCAGCGGCCGGGTGACGGTGGGGGGACCCGAGGATCTCCTGCGGGACCGGGTGACGCTCACGGACCTGCGTTTCGTGGCCGGCCGTCCGGCGGACTCCGAGGAGCTCGCCGTCCAGTCCCGGGCCCACGGCCAGCCCGTCGCCGCCTGCCTGGGCGGAGAGGTGGTGCGGTTCCGCCGGCCCCAGCCCCGGGTCGCCCCCGGCCAGGTGGTGGCCCTCTACCGGGACGACGAGCTCGTCGGCGGCGGCGTGGCCGTTTAGCTGGGAGCTACTTCGGCGGCATCCGGAGGGCGCCGTCGAGGCGGATCGTCTCGCCGTTCAGATAGGGGTTGGCCACGATGTGCTCCACCAGGGCGGCGAAATCGTCCGGGCTGCCCAGGCGGCGGGGGTAGGGGATCCCCTTGGCCAGCAGGTCACGCTGCTCCTGGGGGAGGAGCGCCAGCATGGGCGTGTCGAAGGTGCCCGGGGCGATGGTCAGCACCCGGATGCCCACGGACGAGAGGTCCCGGGCCGCCGGCAGGGTGAGGCCGACGACGCCGGCTTTGGAGGAGGCGTAGGCGATCTGACCGATCTGGCCGTCGAAGGCGGCGATGGAGGCGGTGTTGACGATCACGCCCCGCTCGCCGTCGTCGTTGGCCGGGTCGTACCTGGCCATGGCCGCCGCCGCCAGGCGGAGAACGTTGAACGTCCCGATGAGGTTGATGTTGAGCACGGTGCGGAACAGGTCGAGGTCGTGGGGGGTCCCATCCCGGGCCACCACCCGGCCCGCCCAGCCCACCCCGGCGCAGTTGACCGCCACCCGCAGCGGGGCGAGTTCGTCGGCGTGGGCGATGGCGGCGGCCACGTCCTCGGGGCTGGTGACATCGGCCTGGGCGTAGTCGGCCCCGGGGCCCAGCTCCTTGGCCAGGGCCTCGCCCTTGGCCTGGTCACGGTCGAGGATGAGGACCTTGGCGCCGCCTGCCACCAGGCGCCGGGTGGTCGCCTCCCCGAGCCCCGAAGCCCCTCCGGTCACCACCGCCGATGCCCCTGCCAGTTCCATGCGACCTCCTCCTCACTGGTGGCGCGGAGGCTATCGGTCCTAGCGTGCCCGCCCGTGAACGAGCGCCAGCGGATCGCGTCGGGGTCGCCCTTCGAGTCGGAGATCGGGTTCTGCCGGGCCTTGCGGGTCGGTGACCGGGTGGTGGTGGCGGGTACCGCCCCCATCTGGCCCGACGGTTCCTGCGACCCGGATCCGGGCGTCCAGGCCCGGCGCTGCCTGGAGATCATCCTGGCCGCCCTGGCCCAGGCCGGAGCCGGCCCCGAGCATGTGATCCGCACCCGCATGTACCTCACGAACCCGGCGGACGCCCCGGCCGTGGGGCGGGCGCACGGGGACGTGTTCGGCACCGTCCGGCCCGTGTCGACCATGGTCGTCGTGGCCGCCCTGGTCGACCCCCGGTGGGTGGTCGAGATCGAGGCCGAAGCCCTGGTGGGCTGAACCCCAGCCCTTTTTTGTGTGGTTTTTGCCAGCAATTCCTGGCAAAAGGCTCACAAGTTCGGGCCGGGATGACTCAGTCGGCGGCGGCGGTGCGCCGGCGGGTCGCCTCGGCCAGGAACTCGTCGGACAAGCGGGGGGAGAACGCCACCCGCCGGGCCCGGGCGATCTCGCCTCCCTGACGGCGGGTGTTGGTCCGCATCAGCGAGACCTCCTCGGTCAGCTCCAGCACGAGCGAGCCGGGGACGGCCCCCAGCCGCAGGTCGCAGACATCGTCGGCCGGTTTGGTGGGATAGGGCAGGGGCCGGACGGAGGAGACGAGGTCCCGGGTGAAGAGCACGGGATCGGTGAGGGCGAAGGGGTCCTTGAGCACGATCCCGGCCGGGACCAGGACCGCCCAGCGCTGGGACAACGAGTACAGCGAGCGCCCGAGGCCGGCGGCCAGTGGCCACCCCACCGCCAGCGCCGGGATCCCCAGCACGGGCCGGCCCGCGGCCATCAGCAGGGGTCCGGCCAAAGCGGCCACGCCCAGGAGGGGAACTCCGATCGGCAGGGGACCGAGCAGGAGCGCGGGGGGAAGGCGCAAGGGGTAGCGGCGTTCGTCGCCGTAGGCGGCCCCGTTCACGAAGGCGAAGCCGACGGCCGGATGCAGGGCGACGACGGCGGCGATGAGCGTCCCGGCCACGGCGGCGGCATCGGGGCCGGCGGAGGCCCGGAAGGTGGCCAGCACGGCGCCGAGGACGGCCAGCCCGGCCGCCACCCGGACGACGGTGAGCCCCACAGGCCGGGGCACCAGGGTGGCCACCAGGACGCCACCCCAGGCCGCCCACACCACGGCGGTGGCCAGGAGGCGCACGTGGGACGACAGGGGGTCGAGCGCGGCGGCGGCCGCCGGTCCGGCGGTGAGCACGAGGGACGCCCAGGCGACGGGCAGGAACCGGACGGGCAGCGATCCTCCGAAGGGGTCGGGGGGGAGGCTCGTATACTACCGGCGGCCGGTGGTACCGACCTGGGGGAG
>JBIOYN010000412.1:0-3039 GCA_044870155.1 Acidimicrobiia bacterium
GGCCGTGCTCCGCCGGCTGGGGCCGGACGACGGCCTCGGGCTCCTTCCCCGGCTGGCCGCGTCGTTTCTCGCTAACGTCCCGGCGATCACCGCGGTCCTGCGGGACCTGACGGCGCGAGGAGAAGCGGAGGCGCTGCGGGAAGCGGCCCACCGGCTCCGGGGCGCGGCCGCCAACGTCGGGGCGACGCCCCTCGCCGAGGTGTGTGGGGAGTTGGAGGCCATGGCCGCGTCGGGCGGGATGACTCGAGTGGAGGCGACCCTGGAGCGGTTGGAGCACGAAGTCGCGACGGTTTGCCAGGCCCTCCGAGGCCTCATGCCTGAGGCGTGACGTTGAAGAACCCGGTGGCCACGACGCGAACTTCCCTGCCAGAGCACTAAGGCGAGAAGTCGGGGGCGGCGCCGAACTTGAACACCTGGCCGGCGGTGGTCACAAGCCAGTACCCATCGCCCTGGGGCCGGACGGCGATGCCCACCACCGGCTGGGCCGGGGGCATGGCGCCGGTCGACCCGTGGAAGGGGGCGTCGAAGGTGAACACCCCGCCGTCGGAGGCCACCAGCCAGTAGCCGTGCCCGTCGACGGTGGGCGCCATGCCCACGATCGGCTTGTTCAACCGGATGGCGCCCGTCGACCCCGAGAACTCGGCGTCGAAGGAGAAGACCCCGCCGTCGGAGGCCACCAGCCAGTAGCCGGCGCCGTCGGGGTCGGCGGCCATCCCCACCATGGGCTTGTTCAAGCGGATGGCGCCCGTCGACCCGGCGAAGGCGGCCGAGCCGAAGGTGAAGATCCCGCCATCGGACGCCACCAGGAAGTACCCCATCCCGCCGTTGCGGGCCGCGGCCATCCCCACCACGGGGCGGTTGAGGGTGACGGCCGACATGTCGCCCCGGTGGACGGCGTCGCCGAAAGCAAAGACCCGGCCCGCCGGGTCGACCAGGTAGTAGCCCTGCCCCGTGGGGGTGGCGGCGACGCCCACGATGGGCTGGACCAGCACCCGGTTCGAGGCGTCTCCGAAGTGCCCGGTACCGGCGCCGAAGGCCTCCACCTTCCCGTTGGTCCGCACGGTCCAGTAGCCGCCACCGTCGGGGCGGGCCGTGATGGCCGCCACGTTGACGGGCCCGGCCGGCGGGGGCAGCCCCGGCGGGGGGGGAGGCTCGCTGCGGGGGCCGTGGCAGGCGGTGGTCCCCGAGTCGGCGAACGTCTGGCCGGGGACGGGGACGAACTGCCAGTCGTAGGTGCTGGCGTGCAGCGTCAGCTTGGTCACGCCGAAGGCGGTGGTGTTCCGCACCTGGCTGTTGGGCCGGACGTTGGACAGGCTGTAGTGGCCGCGACCCCCGGTGCCGGAGACGATCTCGCGGATGCCGAAGCTCTCGTCGAGCTGGCCGGCCGGGTTCTGGGGGGCGAAGCGCTCGTAGTTGTGCTCGTTGCCGTGGAGGACGAGCTCGGCCCCGTAGTCGTAGAGGGCGTCCCAGAAGGCGGAAACGGCGACGTCACTGCCGTGCTTCGTGCCCGAGCTCCAGCGGGGACTGTGCCAGTAGGCCACGGTGCAGGCTTGGGGGCTGGCGGCCAGGTCCTGGCGCAGCCACCGCACCTGGGTGGAGTCCGCCCCGCACCCGCCGGGCACCTTGGTGCAGTTGCTGTTGAGCACCACCACGTGCCAGGCACCCAGGTCGTAGCTGTAGTAGCCCGCCGCCCGGGGCCCGGCCGCCGCTCCGAAGTAGTCGAAGTACCCGGCGGCGCCGGAGGTCTGGTAGTCGTGGTCGCTCAGGGTTGGTCGGATGCGGGCCTTGTGCCGGCCCCACGTGGGCCCGAAGCAGTTGACGTATTCGGACAGGCTCCCGTTCTCGTAGACGGCGTCACCCAGCGTCATGATCGTTCCGGGAATGGTGTCCAGGAGGGCGGCGGTGGCCTCGTCCTGAGCGCCGCCGCATTGGGAGATGTCGCCGGCGCCTACCAGGACGGGGTCGGCGGCCCGGGCGGCGAGGGGCGTCAGCAGGCTGGCCAGGACCGTGACGGCCATGGCAAGAACAATCCGGACAGCGGGAAGCCGAGGGGGCATTGACGCTCCGCGCGCAAGGGGGAATGAGCGTCAAATACCACCGAAAAGGGCCAAGTCCTGCTCGGGGGGCGGAATGCCCGGTAGGCCCCTGGCGCAAAGGGTTCAAACCCCGGCAAGCGACACCACCGGGCGGGACAGGCCCTGCTCCCGGGCCCACAGGTCGAGGGCGAGCGTGGCCACGTCGTCCACCAGGGGGACGACGGCCGTGGCTCCCCCCTGGCGGAGATCGAAGGTCTTCACGTACACCTCGCACGACTCGCAGGCGTCGATCCGGGCCGCCCCCGAGTCGGGCACGAACGGAGCCAGCTTCCGGGGGTCGTCCTCGCCGCACCAGGCGCACACGGCCCGGGGGAAGGTCCACCAGCCGGCGCAACGCCCGCAGACGAGGAAGCGGGGGGAACCGCCCATGAACTCACCCGACTCCGGGGCGATGACCGACACCTGGGGCAACCCGCCGCACGCCGGGCAGGCCCGGCCCGCCCACTGCTCCCGCGATGGGGCGTCGATGGCGGCCCGGGCCCCCTCCAGGACGGGGCCGGCGGCCACCCCCACCCAGAAGCCGGTGAGGGGATCGACGGTGAGCGGGTCCTCCAGCCAGGCGTCGACCACGGCCATGCGCTCCAGCTCCGGGGCCTCGGCCAGCAGCGGCCCGGCGGCGGCGAGCGTGTCGGGCACGATGCCGGGACTGCCGCCGACGGCGGCCACCGCGCCCGGAATCCCGGCCACCACCGGAGCGGCGGCGGCGTCGAGATCGAGGAGCGGGAAGGTCCCCGCCGCCAGGCGCTCGTCGGCACCGGCGGACGGCCCGCCGCCGGCGGCGGTGACCGACTCCTGATGGCGCAGCACGGCGACGAGCAGGGCCAGCGGCCCGGCGGCCTCACCCCCGCCGGCGGCCAGGGCCTCGGCCCGGGCCAGCCGCGCGCCCCGGGCGCCGGCCGCGCCGCGCCGTTCCTCCCAGCCGGCTATTTGGAGTCCCGCTCCC
>JBIOYN010000413.1:0-13383 GCA_044870155.1 Acidimicrobiia bacterium
GCCGCGCTCCTGGCCGGCGAGCGGCGCGTTTCCGGCCATCTCGTCGACGTCGTGCCCGCCGTCGACACCGCCCGGGCCCAGAGCCTGCGCATCGTGGAGCAGGTCTCGACCTTCACCACCCACCACCCGGCCGGCCAGCCCCGGGTGAAGAACATCCACCGCATCGCCGACCTGCTCCAGAACTCGGTCATCCTGCCCGGCGACCGCTTTTCCATCAACGAGAAGGTGGGGCCCCGGACGAAGGCCAACGGGTTCGTGAAGGCCCCCGTCATCTACGAGGGCGAGTTCACCGAGGACATCGGCGGCGGGGTGAGCCAGTTCGCCACCACGTTCTTCAACGCCGCCTTCTTCGGGGGCTACGAGATCGTGGCCCACAAGCCGCACACGTACTACATCTCCCGCTACCCCCAGGGACGGGAGGCGACCGTGTCCTTCCCCCAGCCCGACCTCATCATCCGGAACGACTCCTCCACCGGCATCCTGGTGCGCACGTCCTACACCGAGTCGTCGATCACCGTGAGCTTCTTCGGCGACAAGGAAGGCCGCACCGTGCGGGCCGAGGGGCCCCGGGTGGGAAAACGGCAGAAGGGCGGGTACAACGTGGAGGTGGTGCGGGTCATCGAGCGGGCGGGCCAGGACGCCCGACGGCAGAGCTTCAAGACCCACTACCGCATCCAGCCCAAGAAGGCTCCCAAGCCCCCCGCCCCGGCTTCTCCGGAGGCGCCGCCCGCCCCGCCCGCCGCTCCGCCGCCCGAGGCACCCGTAACCGACGCCCCGCCTCCAGCATGATCCGGGTCCGGCGCTACCACGCCGACGGGCGGGTGGAGGAGGAGCTCGATCCCGCCGACGTGTCGGAGTGCCTCGGCGCCCCCGCCGCCCTGCTCTGGGTCGACGTCGAGCAGCCCTCGGTGGAGGACGTGAAGTGCCTGGCCGAGGAGTTCGACGTCCATCACCTGGCCGCCGAGGACCTGCTCGAGCCCAGCCCCCGGCCCCGCCTCGGGCGCTTCGGCGACCACTTCCTGGTGGTGGCCCACGACACCCGCCTCCAGCATGGACGGCTCGCCACCTGCGAGGTCGACCTCGTGTTCGGTGACGGGTGGCTCATCAGCGTGCGCAAACCCAACCGGGACGGCGCCGGCCCCATGCCCGTCGAGCCGGTCCGGGACCGCTTCGAGGCGCAGCGCAGCGAGGAGGGCGCCACCGACGAGGGCTTCCTGCTCTACGTGTTCCTCGACGTGGTCACCGAGGGCGTCTTCGGCACCGTCGAGGCGCTCGAGGACCGCCTCGACGCCATCGAAGCCGTGATCTTCACGGAGGACGGCCCCTCCCCGGGCCGGGCCCCGTTCACCGGCGGCGTCACCGAGCAGCTCTACCACCTGCGTCGGGACCTGGTCGCCCTCCGCCGGGTCGTGGCCCCCCTGCGGGAGGCACTCTCGCCCCTGCTGCGGGGCGAGATCGGCTTCGTGGGTGAGGCGGCGCTCGTCCACCTCCGGGACGTCTACGACATGGCCGTGCGGGCCACCGACACGGTCGACGCCCTCCGCGACCTCCTCAACGGCGCTCTGGAGGCGCACCTGTCGATCATGTCCAACCGCATGAACCTGGTCATGAAACAGGCCACGTCCTGGGGCGCCATCCTGGTGGTGGCCACGCTCATCGCCGGGATCTACGGCATGAACTTCGACAACCTCCCGTGGAACGGCAGCCGCCAGGGCTTCGTGTTCGCCATGGTGCTCATCGCCATCTCCACCGCCGTCCTCTACCGTCTGTTCAAGCAGCGGGACTGGCTGTGACCAGCCTGGCCGGCACCGGCCCCTCGCCACCAGGAGGGTCGGTGGTCGAGCGGGTCGAGGCGGCGTTGCACGCCATCGCGGAGACCCAGCCGCACCTGAACGCCTTCACCTCCGTCCTGGCAGACGAGGCGCTGGTGGCGGCCCGGGACCTCGACCCCCAGGAGCCCGCCGGCCCCCTTCACGGGCTTCCGGTGGTGGTCAAGGACCTCTTTGACGTGGCCGGGGCGCCGACCACCGGCGCGTGCGGCGCCTACCAGGGGCGGCCTGTGGCGGCTCGCGACTCTGCCGTGGTGGCCGCCCTCCGGGCGGCGGGCGCGGTGGTGGTGGCCAAGACCAACCAGCACGAGCTCGGTGGCGGCGCCACCGGGCTCGTCTCCGCCTTCGGGCCGACCTGGAACCCGTGGGGTGCGGGGCGGATCGCCGGCGGCTCGTCCTCCGGGTCGGCCGTCGCCGTGGCCGCCGGCGCGGTCAGTCTGGCCATCGGCTCGGACACCGGGGGATCGATACGGACGCCATCGTCGTTCTGCGGCATCACCGGCCTCAAGCCGACGCACGGGCGGGTGAGCCTGCGGGGCGCCATGCCCATGAGCCCGGGCTACGACACGGCGGGGCCCATGGCGGCCACGGCGGCGGAGTGCGCTCTCGCCTTCCGGGTCCTCTCCGCCGGCGGTCTCGTCCCTGCACCCCCCGCTCGGGGCGTGCAGGGGCTGCGCGTCGGCCTACCGGCGCCGTTCTTCCAACTCGTGCATCCCGAAACGAGGGCGGCCACCGAAGCAGCCGCCGGCAACCTGGAGCAACTGGGGGCGGTGGTCGAGCCGCTCGACGGTCCGGGGATCGACGAAGGCTGGCTCGGCTTCCGTCACGTCTGGGCCGACCTCGCCCACCTCCACGCCGAGATCGTCGGTGACGGGCGGGTCTCCCCCGAGGTCGGTTCGCTGATCAGTTCGGGGGTCTCGCTGACCGGCACGGAGTACGCCGCCTCGCTGGCCCGGGCGCGTGCCGTCCGCTCCAGCTTCGAGGACGCCTTCCAGCGGGTCGACGCCCTCCTGGTCCCGTGCACGCCGTATCCCGCCCCCCGGGCCACCGACGACGAAGTGGAGGTCGAGGGCGGGAAGCTCGACGTGCACCGTGGCTCACCCTCCCGGCTCACCGTCCCCGTCAACGAGGCGGGACTCCCGGCCGTCGCCTTCCCGGTGGGCCTCTCCAGCGACGGCCTCCCCCTCGGCGCCCAGCTCATCGGGCGGCCGTACGACGACGAGACGGTGCTGGCCGTGGTGGAGGCCTTCCAGGAGGCGACGGACCACCACCAGCAGCGGCCCTAGGTGTTCTACTGGTCGCCCGCCTCCTGGCCGGCGGCCTGGGCCACCGGCACCAGCTCGACCTCGCCGGTCTCCTCGTCGTCGACAAGCACGTAACCGCACAGGTCGGCGAGGCGGGAGTGGCCCTCATCGGGGCCGATGGCGATGAGCGCGTCGCCGGCCTGGAGCTGCACCCGACCCCGGGGCCGGTAGACGTAGCGTCCACCCCGGCGGATGGCCAGCAGATAGAACCCGGTCTCGAGCTCGAGGTTGGCCTCGGCCAGCGTGAGCCCGTCGAGGACGGAACCGGGCCCGACGGGCATCCGGACGATGACCTCGTCGCTCTCGCCGAAGGCGAAGGCGAGCACGGGGTGGATCTCCTCGCCCTTCTCCACCAGCCACACCATGGCCTGGGCGGCGTCGCCGATCTCCTCGGCCGCCTGGCCCAGGTGCAGCAGCCCCCGGAGGGAGGAGGGGTCGAGGGTGTCGGAGGCGCCCCGCAGCACCCACACCTCGAGGCGCTCCTTCATCTCGTCGAGGCGGTCCTCCAGGTGGTTGACCTCGGCGGCAAGACCCTGGTCGTTCAAGAGCACGGCCGAGTAGGCGAGGCCGACGGCCACCTCGGAGATGTTCTTCATCTCCACCAGGACGTCCACCGCCCGGTCGAGGTCGGTGAGCACGGTCTCCTCGGGCATCATCCCCGCCCGCCACTCGGGCGCTCCCGCCAGCTCCCGCAGCTCAGGGATGCCGGCCGAGGGGCCCCGCAGGATGAGGACGTCGTTGGGCAGCAGCACCTCGTCGCCGTCGGGGTCGATCGTCCACTCCTTCTCCCGGCGCAGGGCCACGACCCGCATCCCCACCTCGGTGGGGAGCTCGAGGTCGGCCAGGGTGCGATGGGCCATGGCGGAGTCGGTCCGCACCCGCACGCGGTGGGACACCTCCTCGGCGGCGGCCAGGTCGGCCACCAGGGCGTTGGGAATCCCGAGGCGGTGGGTGACGATGCGGGCCACGTCGACGGCGGCGTTGGCCAGCTGCTCGATGGCGGAGACGATCTGGAGGACGCCCGCCATCTGATCGGCGTCCCGGGGAGAGCGGGCGGCGAGTACGCACACGGCGCGCATCTCGTGCACCAGCGTGGACAGACGCTCCTCGAGCTCGACGACCTCCTCGGCCATGCCGGGGTCACCGAAGAACAGGGCTGCGTATCCCAGGTCGACCATGAGCTCGGAAGTGTCCTTCGCCTCCGAGAGCATGGCCTTGAGATTTCGTGGTCGCTCGTCCATCAGACCAGGCCCAGCATAACAAGGGCCAGAACGATGGAGAATGCGCCGAAGAGATCGAGCGAGCTGGTGACGGCGGGGATGCCGAAGTTGTCGGGGTCGAGCCCGAACCGGTAGGCGGCCACCGCCCCGTAGTAGGCCACCACCACCGCCGCCGCCGTCACCATGGCGCCCGCCATCTGAGTGACACCGACCATCTCCAGCACTCCGGGGCTCTCCCGGCCCGTGACCAGGGCGGCCAGATCGGCGGACAGCCCGACGAGGAGGAACACGGGGATGGCGTAGACCACGATGAGGAGGACGTCCTCGCCCAGGGGGCGGAGCGAGAACCGGTTGGGCGTCATCAGCCCGAGGTGGAGCTTGGTCGACACCCGCGACGACAGGATCCCCCCGAGCGCCCCTGACGCCTCCAGGAAGGGCGGGATGAGGATGAGCAGCGCCGGGAAGACGAGGAACTCGTCGAGGCGCTTCTCGATGGCGAGCCCGGCCACCACGTCGACCAGGCCGGCGACGGCGAGCACCGGGAGCGACTCCCGGAGGATCCGCCGCAGCACCGCCCGGTGGGACGCCAGCCCGGCGACCAGGGCGGCCACCCCGGCCCCGGTGCAGATGACGGCCACGGCGGGGGTGACCCAGGCCAGGCCGACCAGGTAAGTGGCCAGGAACAGGGCCGGGAGGGTGGCCACGTCCCCGGCGGCGGTGACGATGGGGGCGGCCACGTTGTCGAGGTCCCACTCGTGGCGGACGCTGGCCGCAGCCACGGCGACGGTGATGACGAGGACGACGACCGACGACAGGGCGCCACCCACCACCGAGATGACGACGAAGTCGACGACGGAGATCGTCCCCGGCAGCGAGAACGCGATGGACACCGCTTTGGCCATGACGGCCAGCAGCAACGAGACGGTCAGGCTGAGCACGATGGAGGCGGCGATGTTCTGGCCCACCAGCGTGTCGAGGCGGCGGGAGACGGAGAACGTGCCCGTCTGGATGGCGGTCCCGAGCCGGCTGCCCAACGCCCCGAAGATGTTGCCCCGCATGCCGATGGCGGCGGGGACGAGGAGGAGCAGCCCGGGGAGGTCCTCGAGGGTCCCCTCGATGCTGCCCAGGGTCAGGCCGGCGAGGAAGCTACCGCCGCAGGCGATGAGCAGGGCCACGAAGCCCTGCCGGAGCGCGTCGGCCTCGTCCCGCAACAGGGACGAGAAGCGCGCACCGATGGCGCGCCACGGTCGCAGGCGCCAGGGTCGCAGCATCGGGTCTCGGCGGCTCGGCCGTCTGTCCCCCCTTCCGTGCGCCGGTGATGGAAGTCGATTCCAGGCTACCGGGCGGCGCCGCGGCGCCCGTGGCCCCGTATCGTGAGGAGGGTATGCAGCCGCTCGACATCCTCACCCTGGCCGTCCTGGCCTACGTCGGTGTGCGCCTCGCCGACGCCGCCCGCCAGTCGGTCAACCAGCGCTCCCACGTGTGGACGGTGGTGTCGGGGCTGCGACTCTCCCACTTCGTCCTCGCCGTCCCCGTCCTCGTCGGCGTCATCGCCACCGCCGTGGTGCTCCTCCGGGTCCCGGGGCTGTCGTTCGGGTGGTGGACGGCCATCGGCGGCGAGGGCAACCCGGTGTTCGGCACCGCCCGTCCCAGTGCCGTGGGCCCAATGGACACGGTCATTCCCGTGGTCTTCGGGGTGCTGCTCATCCTCGGCCTGCCGCTGCTGGTGGAGGGCGAGGAGTGGGTCTTCCGCCGGGGCGCGGAGCACCGCAGCCGGGGTGCCAACCTCCGCCGGGCCGTGCTCTTCGGCCTGGTCCACGCCGTGGTGGGCGTACCGCTGGCCGCCGCCCTGGCCCTCTCCGTCGGAGGGGTCTACCTCACCTGGCGCTACCTGCGGATGTGGCGGGCCACGGCCTCTCCCCGGCTCGCCCTGCTCGAGTCGACCCGGTCCCACCTGGCCTACAACCTCGTCATCGTGGGCCTGGTGCTGGTCGCCCTCGCCCTCGGCTAAGCGATCCCGAGGGCGACGATGGTGACGATGAGGGCCACGGCGCCCAGGAAGTCCACCGACGACGTGACCACGGGCACCCCGTAGGTGTCGGGGTCGAGGCCGAAGCGGAACGACGCCACCGTGCCGTAGTAGGCGATGGCCACCACGAAGGCGGCGGCCACCGCCCCCCCGAGCATGGACGCCGCCACCAGCTGGAGCAGGCCTGGGCTGGCCTCGTGCAGGAGCGCGGCGGTGACGTGGGCGCCCACGGCATTGAACAGGAACACGGGCGCCCCGAGCAGGAACACCGAGGCGCCGTCGAGGCTCGCCTCCCGGGACGGCAGCGCCCCGGCGGGCAGGAGCCCCAGGTGGAGCTTGGTGGACAACCGGGAGGAGAGGATGCCGCCCAGGGCGCCCGCCGAGGAGATGAAGGCGGGCAGCAGGATGAGGAGGGCCGGGTAACGGGCGAACACGTCCAGGCGCCGCTCGATGGCCACCCCGGCCAGGGTGGACAGGCACACGGCAACGAACAGGATGGGGGTGGATTCCCGCACCACCCGGCACAGGATGTCGAGCGGTGAGCGCCAGACCAGCAGGAGCGCGACCAGGGCCAGGGCGCTGGCCACCAGGCCGAGGATCGAGGAGAACACCCCCAGGGTGAGGGCGAAGGTGGCGAGCCACAGGGCGGGCAGCGTGAGGACGTCGCCGAGCGTCGACACCAGCGGGGCGGTCACGTTGTCGAGGTCCCACCCGTAACGCACCGAGCCCCCGGCCAGGGCCACGGTGGCGGCGAGGACGGCCAGTGAGGCCAGGATCCCGCCCACGATCGACACCAGGGCGAGCTGGAACAGGGAGATGGTGCCTTCGATGTGAAGGCCGGTGGCCACCACCTTGGCGGCGCCGGCCACGAAGAACGACATGGACAGCGTGAGCACCATGGCGGCGATGACGTTCTGGCCCAGCAACGACCCGGGCCGCAGCGAGAAGCGGTACAGACCGGTGTGCACGGCGGTGGAGAGCCGGCTGCCGAGCGTGGAGAACACGTTGCCCCGCAAGCCGATGGCGGCGGGGACGAGGACGAGGAGGCCGGGGTAGCGCTGCAGCGTGGGTGTGATCGACCCCAGCACGGCGCCGGCCACCAGGCTGGTGGAGGAGTTGAGCACCAGGGCCACCAGGCTCTGACGCACGGCCTCGGGGCTGGGCCCCAGAAGGCGGACGAGCCGCATCGGCAGCCGGCCCAGGAGCCGGAGGGGGCGGAGTCGCCCTGAGCGGGGGCTGAAGCGTCGCATGGTCGGAAGGGCCCGGAAGGGGCGCCGGGAATCTAGCCAAGCCGGGCAAATGCTCCGTGTCGGGCCGCGGAGATCGGGCTGTTCGCGCCGATGACTGGACCATGCGGACGAGTGCTGGGACCGAGGGTCGCCGGTGGCTGGCGGCCATGGCCGTGGCCGTCTCGACCCTTGCCGTCGCACTCCCCTCCGCCCCCGCCCGGGCGTCGGTCACCGTCACCGACCCCGGCGCCGACAGCCTTCTGGTGCGCTTCAAGCCGGCGGTGGCCGAGGCCGCCGCCAGCGCGGCGGTGGACGGAGCCGGGGCCGAGCTCGGCGACGACGTGGGCCGCACCGGGTTCGTGGAGATCGCCACCGACGGCCGTCCGGTGGACGAGGTGGGCCGCCGGCTGCTGGCCTCAGGCCTGGTCGAGGTGGCGGAACCCAACCGGGAGCGCCGGTCGCTGGCCGTGCCCTCCGATCCGCTGTACTCCACCTACCAGGCGTCGTACCTCTCGGCCATCAACCTGCCCCGGGCCTGGGACACCACCACCGGGTCCGACAACCTGGTCCTGGCCGTGATCGACAGCGGCGTGGACCGCGACCATCCCGACCTCGCCGGGCGGCTCCTCTCCGGGCGCGACATCGTCAACCGCGACTTCGACCCGTCCGACGACGAGGGGCACGGCACCATGGTGTCCGGAGTGGCGGGCGCCCGCACCAACAACGGGGCCGGAGTGGCCGGCGCCACCTGGCGGGGTCGCATCCTCCCCATCAAGGTCCTCGACGCCCACGGCATCGCCCTCGATAACGACATCGCCGCCGGGATCACCTGGGCCGTCGACCAGGGCGCCGACGTCATCAACCTGTCCCTCGGCGGCCCCGGCGCCAGCAGCGTCCTCCAGGCCGCCGTCGACTACGCCACCGCCCGCGACGTGGTGGTCGTCGCCGCCGCCGGCAACCTGGCCAGCGGGGATCCGGTGGAGCCCCACTACCCCGCCGCCTGTGACGGCGTCATCGCCGTGGGCGCCACCGAACGGGACAACACCCTGGCGTCGTTCTCCAACTTCGGGAGCTGGGTCGACCTGGTGGCACCGGGGGTGGACATCACCACCACCGGACCGGCCAGCGGGGCGGCCGAGGCCTACGTCACGGTGGCGGGAACGTCCTTCTCGGCGCCGCTGGTGGCCAGTGCCGCCATGCTCGTGCGGGCCGCCGACCCCACCGCCTCGGCCGCCGCCATCGCCGACCGGCTCCGGCGCTCGGCCCGGGATCTGGGGGCCGCCGGCTTCGACTCCCGGTTCGGCGCCGGGCTCCTCGACGTCGGCGCCGCCCTCCGGCTCAGCTCGGGCTCGGCGGCGGGCTCGGGGGGCGCCACGGGAACCCTGGTCCGTTCCGGCTACTGGATGGTGTCGACCGACGGCCGGGTCTTCGACTTCGGCGACGCCGCTCCCCTGGGCGACGCCGTTGGCCTGCTCAGCCAGCCGGCGGTCGATCTCGAGCCCGCCCCGGGCGGGGCCGGGTACTGGATCGTCGACCGCCATGGCGCCGTGTTCACCTTCGGGACGGCCGCCTACCACGGGGGCCTGACCGCCGCCGGCCTCCACCAGGGCGAGACCGTCACGAGCCTGTCCGCCACTCCCGGCGGCCTGGGCTACTGGCTCTTCACCACCAGCGGCCGGGCCTTCCCCTTCGGCGACGCCGGGTCCTTCGGCGACATGGCGTCGTTCCGCCTCAACGCCCCCGTCCTCGACTCCGTGCCCACCCCGAGCGGCAACGGCTACTACATGGTGGCGGCGGACGGCGGGATCTTCACCTTCGGCGACGCCGTCTTCTCGGGATCGACCGGCGACATGCGGCTGAACGCCCCGGTCCAGTCCCTGGTGCCCAACCCGACCGGCCCGGGCTACTGGCTGGTGGCCGCCGACGGCGGTGTCTTCACCTTCGGCGGCGTGCCCTTCCGGGGCTCGATGGCGGACACCCCCCTGAACAAGCCCATGACGGGCATGGTGCCCTTCGGCAACGGCTACCTGATGGTGGCTGAGGACGGCGGCATCTTCAATTTCTCCAACCTTCCCTTCTCCGGGTCGCTCGGCGACGTGGTCCTGTCGTCCCCCATCGTCGCCGTGGCCGCTCTCCCGACCTGAGGTCTCGCAGATGCTGCTGATGCACACCCTCGACCACGTGTTGAACCTGTGGAAGTTGGGGACACTGAGGTTATGGAGGCTTCTCCCGAAGCGCTAGCCGACGGCCTCGTGCAGCAGCTGAGCCGGGGAGACACCGACCCGGGCTCGATGCTCGACCGCCTGCGGGCCAGCCGGCGTCCGTATTTCACCTGGGCTCTGGCCTGGGCGCAGTGGAGCGGGGTGCTCGACCGCCGGCCCGACCACGAGCCCGCCCGGCGCGCCGTGGCCGCCCTCCGGGCCGTGGAACCCGAAGCCAACCAGCTGGATCGCAGAGCGGCAGGGTTGGTCAGCGGAAGTCCCGAGACCGGGTGAGAAAGCGGCTGGGCAACGGCCACAGTCGCGCAGCTACGAGGTTGGTCACGCCCTGGTGGCGTTCCAGGACCCCGCGGACGACCAGGGCCTGGGCGTGCCGTCCGGCCCCGCGGTGCCGGCGCCACACCGCCGGGGAGCAGATCACGTTCAGGAGGCCGGTCTCGTCCTCCAGGTTGAGGAAGATCACGCCGGCGGCGGTCCCCGGGCGCTGGCGGTGGGTCACCACGCCGGCCACCTCCACCACGCTGCGGTGGGGCACCTCCCCCAGACGGTCGATGGGCACCACCCCGGCGGCGTCGAGGTCGGGGCGGGCGAACTCGGTGGGATGCGCGGTGGGCGACAGGCCCATGGCCCACAGATCGGCGGCCGCCTCCTCCACCGGCGTCATGCCCGGGAGCGTGGGCGCCTCCAGGCCGGTGACGAGGCCGGGCAGCTTCCCGGGGCGGGCCTCCCGCAAAGCCGCCGCCGCCCACAGGGCGTCGCGCCGGGACAGCCCGTAGCCGGAGAAGGCGCCGGCGGTGGCCAGCGCCTCCAGGGCGGCGGTGGAGGCACCGGTGCGCCGGGCCAGATCCTCCATGGAGGAGAAGCGGCCACCGGCCGTCCGCTCGGCCTCGATGCGCTCCAGGAGGGCGTCGCCCAGGCTGCGGACGTAGCGCAGCCCGATGCGCACCGCGAAATCCCCGTCCCCCCGGGGTTCGAGCGTGCAGTGCCGTCCCGAGGCGCAGAGGTCCGGACCCCGAACCTCCACCCCGTGGCGCCGGGCGTCGCGCACGATGGTGTGGGGTGAGTAGAAGCCCATGGGCTGGGCGTTGAGGAGGGCGGCGGTGAACTCGGCCGGGTAGCGCAGCTTCATCCACGAGCTGGCGTAGACCAGGTAGGCGAAGGACACCGAGTGGCTCTCGGGGAAGCCGAAGTCGGCGAACGCCTCCAGCTTGTGGGCGATCTCGGCCGCCACCTCGCCGGTGATGCCGTTGCGGGCCATGCCCGCCATGAGCCGGTCGTGCATGGCCGCCATCCGCTCGTGGGAGCGCTTGGAGCCCATGGCCTGGCGCAGCCGGTCGGCCTCGGCGGGGGTGAAGCCGGCCACGTCGATGGCCATCTGCATGAGCTGCTCCTGGAACAGGGGCACGCCCAGCGTCTTGGCCAGCGACTTCTCCAGGAGCGGGTGCAGGTAGGTGACGGGCTCCTCACCCCGGCGCCGGCGGATGTAGGGGTGGACGGAGCCGCCCTGGATGGGCCCGGGGCGGATGAGGGCCACCTCGACGACGAGGTCGTAGAAGGTACGGGGCCGGAGCCGGGGCAGGGTGGCCATCTGGGCCCGGCTCTCGACCTGGAAGATCCCCACCGTGTCGGCGGCGCAGAGCATGTCGTAGACGGCGTCCTCCTGGGGGATGGTGGCCAGGTCGATCTCGACGCCGCGGTGCTCGTTGATGAGGTCCACCGCCAGGTGCAGGAGGGTGAGCATGCCCAGGCCGAGGAGGTCGAACTTGACCAGGCCGGCGGCGGCGCAGTCGTCCTTGTCCCACTGGAGGACGGAGCGGTTCTCCATGGCCGCCCACTCCACCGGGCAGTACTCGGTCAGAGGCCGGTCGGCGATGACCATGCCGCCCGAGTGGATGCCGAGGTGGCGGGGGAAGCCCTGGACCTGGGCCGCCAGGTCGAGGACCCGGGGCGGGATGGTGGCCAGCCCGTCCTCCCCGGCGTCGGCCGTGGCCTCCCGCATGGTCCAGCCCTCCACCGATTTGGCCACGGCGTCGGCGGCGCCGGGCGACAGGCCGCAGGCCTTGGCCATCTCGCGGAGCGCCGAGCGGGGCCGGTAGGTGATGACGTTGGCCACCTGGGCGGCCCGGTCCCGGCCGTAGCGGCGGTAGACGTACTGGATGGCCTCCTCCCGGCGCTCGTGCTCGATGTCGAGGTCGATGTCGGGGGGCCCGTCCCGCTCCGGGGACAGAAAGCGCTCGAAGAGGAGGCCGAGCCCCACGGCGTCGGCCTTGGTGACGCCCAGGGCGTAGCACACGGCCGAGTTGGCGGCGCTGCCCCGCCCCTGGCAGTAGAGGTTCTCCCGCCGGCAGAACTCGACCAGGTCGTGGACGAGGAGGAAGTAGCCGGCGAAGCCCAGTTCCTCGATGGTGTCGAGCTCGGCGGCGATGCGTCGCCGGGCCTCGTCGTGGTGGGGATGGTCGGGCGGGTAGCGACGGCCGGCGCCGGCCCAGGCCAGTTCCCGCAGCCAGCTCATCTCGGTGTGGCCGGGAGGGATGGGGAAGTCGGGCAGGCAGGGCGCAGCCATGGCCAGGTCGAAGACGCAGGCCCGGGCCACCTCCACCGTGCGCTCCACCGCTCCCGGCCAGCGCGCGAAGCGACGCTGCTGCTCGCGCGCGCTCCGCAGGTGCGCGAACGAACCGGCAGGCAACCAGCCGTCGAGCTCGTCGAGTGAACGGCCGGACCGCACCGCGGCGAGCGCGGTCGCGAGCGGACGGCGCGCGGACGTGGCGTAGTGCACGTTGTTGGTGGCGACCACCTCCACCCCGGCCTGCATCGCAACCTGGGCGAGCGCGTCGTTGCGGTACCGGTCGATCGGGTCGCCGTGGTCCCAAAGCTCCACGAGCACGCGCTCGCGACCGAACGCCGCGACCAGCTCGGCGAGCGCGGCGCGGGCGGCGGCCGGTCCGTCGCGTTGCAGCGCCGCGGGCACGCTCCCCTTGCGGCAACCGGTGAGCACGTACCAGTGGTCGTTCACGGGCGCGGTTGCGTTGCCCGCGAGGTGCACCGGCGCGCGGGCCGCGTCGGCGAGCTGCGCGAGCGACGTGCGGGGCGCGCCCTTCTGCCCGGCCAGCTGGGCCTCGCTCATCGCCTTCGCGAGACGCGCGTACCCGACGGGGCCCTGCGCGAGGACGATCAGGTGCTCGCCGGCCGGGTCGGGGATCCCGTTGGGGAGCTGCTTCGCCCCGAGCGTGAGCTCGGAACCGAAGACCGTCGGGAGGCCGAGTGCGCGGGCCGCTTCCGCGAACCGGACCACGCCGTAGAACCCGTCGTGATCGGTAATTGCCAGCGCGGCGAGCCCGAGCCGCACCGCCTCCTCGGCCAGCTCCTCGGGATGGCTCGCCCCGTCGAGGAACGAGAAGTTCGAGTGGCAGTGCAGCTCGGCGTACGCATCATCCATGAGTTGCGTCCATGGGTCCGCCCCTCTCCGCCGGGCCTTCGACAATATCGAACATATGTTCGTATCGTCCAGAGCGCCCTCCCTCCCGCAAGAATCCGGGCGTGCGGCGGCTCGAGA
>JBIOYN010000414.1:0-10283 GCA_044870155.1 Acidimicrobiia bacterium
GCACATCTCGGGGCTGGCCTCGACGCCGGGGTCGAGGCGGATGAGGGCGAAGTCCTTCGGGGTCCAGATGACGGCGTAGGCGAACTCGCCGATCCGGTGGCCGGCGGCATCCTTGGCCACGGGACCGTTCCCCCAGGACCAGACCCGCTCGACGCGACCTTTGCCGTCACCATCGACTTCGTCGTTCGAGACCGGCCCCGGGCTGACGCAGTGGCCGGCGGTGCCGATGTAGTGGGTGCCGTCAGGGGACCGGAACAAGAAGTTGAGTGTGCAATCCCCGATCGTGCTCACCACCCGGCCCCCGGGGCGCACCCCCGGGCAGGTGCCGGTGCCCACCTGCGTGGCGGTGGCGGACACCGGGATCAGCGAGCAGGGCACGTCCCCCAGGGTGAAGGGGATCTCCCGGGTCCCGGCCCCTGAGCCATCGGCGAGAGCCGGAAGGGGCAGGACCGTGGCGGCCAGAGCCGCCAGTCCGAGGATGAGCACCGTACGGAGCATCAAGCCCCCTTCCCGTTTCCCTTTGGAGCATCCGAGTGGACGTGTCATCCGGCCGCCGCTCCCCGGTATGTCTCGTCCCCGCTCCGGTCCAGGGCGATCAGCCGCGGCGGATGGAACACGGAGTGGTAGGTCCGAGCCAGCCAGTCCCCGTAGGCCCGGGAGTGCCAAGGAAAGGCATCCCCGGCCGACCGCACCGAGCCCAGCACCTCGTCTCATGAACCTCTCCTCTCATTCCGGTCGAGCCTGATGGTCTCCCCTCCCGAGCGCCGGCGCTGGGTACGGCGACCCAGCCCGACCGGTCATCGTCCTCACGTCCGGATGGCCGCCACCCGCTGTGCCAAGGTCACGACGATCCGGTGCGGGTCGCCCGGGCGGTGTCCGACTCCACCCGCCGCTACCGCCCGCCCGGGAGACCCCCCGAGCGCGTGGCCCGGGAGATCACCGTGGAGCGGATCTGGGCCGGGCCTGCGCCTTCTTCGGCGCGTTGTCCGATGGCTCAGGTCGTAGTCGCCCCGGGCTTCATCCCTACGACGCGGTAGGGAGCAATGGGGTTCTGAAAGCCCTTGAGGGTCGTCTCTGGGAGGCGCTCGCTGTCCACCAACGGTTCGACCGCCGCCTGCACCTGGGGGGAAACGAGGATCTCGCCGTCGGGGGCCTCGTCGCACAGCCGGGAGGCCAGGGCGACGACCCGGCCGACGGCGGTGTAGTCGGATCGGGCCCGGAAACCCACCTGGCCCAAGGTGGCAAAGCCGAAGGCGATGCCCACCCCGAAGCCGAGATTGTGGCCGAGGCGCCTCCACCGTTCGCTCATTTCGGCCATGGCCTCCCGCATGGCGACCGCCAGCCGAACGGCTTGCTCGGCGGGGTTGTCGCACGGGAGCGGGTCGTTGAAGAAGACCATGAACCCGTCGCCGGCCAAGTGCCCCACGGTGGCATCGAAGTCTTCGATCAGGCGGCCCGTCGCCCGGTGGAACTCGGCCAGGGCGCTCATGAACTCCTCGGGTTCGACCGCCTCAGAGAAGGCGGTGGAACCGCGCAGGTCGCAGAACACCACCGCCACTTCCCGACGATGGTTCTGCAACACGGTCTCGTCGTCGGAGGACACGAGCAGGTCGGCCAGCTGGGGGGAGAGGAAACGGCGGAGGCGGCCCATCCGTTCCAGCTCGCTCACCTGCTCCGCCACCCGGGCTTCGAGGGTGGCGTTCCACTCGGCCAGGGTGGCCGACTGACCCTGGATGATGTCGTGGTACTCCTTCACCCGCAGGAGGGAGGCCACCCGGGCCAGCAGCTCGGCCTGGTCGAACGGCTTGGTCACGAAGTCGTCGGCCCCCGCCTCCAGCCCCCGGACCCTCTCCCGAGTCTCGCTGGCCGTGATCATGATGACCGGCAGGTGGGCGGTGGTCGGATCCGCTCGCAGCTGACGGCACACCTCGTAGCCGTCCATCCCTGGCATGAGGATGTCGAGGAGCACGAGGTCAGGGGCGTCCTTGGCCACCGATTCCAGCGCCTCAGGGCCGGTGGTGGCAGCCACGACCTCGTAGCCCCGGGGCTCGAGGATGGCCTGCAGCAGCCGGACGTTGGCCGGGGTGTCGTCCACCACCAGGATGCGAGGCGGCGGCTTCACGGCGACTCACAGTAGGTGCCCACCTGCTCGGGGAAGTCATGGATGTCAATGGGCTTGGACAGGTAGCCGTCAAAGCCGGCGGCCAGCAGCCGGTCCCGGTCGGCGGGCATGGCGAAGGCGGTGATGGCCACCACCCGGAGGGCGGCGGTAGCCGGCGACGCCCGCAGTTTGCGCAGAGCGCTGACCCCGTCCATGTCCGGCAGCTGGATGTCCATGAGCACCAGGGCGGGGCGGTGCTGCTCGGCCAGGGCGATCCCGTCGGCGGCAGTCGTGGCCTCGAGCGTCCGGTAGCCCCGGTACTGGAGGAGGTCGCGGACCAGCTTGAGGTTCTTCTCGTTGTCCTCCACGATGAGGATCAGCTCGCCGGCCATGGCCCACTCATGCCACCTCGTGCGCGCAGAAGCGTCGCACCATGTCAACGAACTCAGCCCGGCTGAACGAGGCCTTGGCCGCCAGGTGAGCGACGTGGGCCGCCAACCGCTCCCGGTCCTCGGCGTCGATGGCCTTGGCCGTCAGGATCACGATGGGGATCTGGGCCGTGGACGGATCGGCCCGCAGTCGCTCCACGACATCGAAGCCATCCAGCTCGGGCATGAACAGGTCGAGGATGATCAGGCCCGGGTGTTCGGCCTGCGCCGCCCGCACCCCGTCCTCCCCCGACAAGGCGCCCACCACGGCGAAGCCCTCCGCCGAGAGCACGGTCTCGATGAGCTCAACCGCCATCGGGTCGTCGTCGATGGCCAGCACCTTGCACGAGCCCCCGTTGAGGCCGGCGACGGTCAAGGGGCGCAGGGTGGCGAGCAGGTCGTCCCGGTTCACCGGCTTGACGAGGTAGTCGACCGCCCCCAGTGCGAAGCCCCTCCCTCGCTCGTCGAGCATGGACACGATGACCACCGGGATGTGGGCGGTCGCCTCGTCGTCCTTGGCGAGGGCGAGGAAATCCCAGCCCGAGAGGCCGGGGAGCGTGATGTCGAGCACGATGGCGGCCGGCCGCAGGCGCTGTGCGGCCTTGATCCCCGACTCCCCGTCCCAGCACACGGCGACGTCGAAGCCGGCGCCCTCCAGGTAGAGCATGAGCAGCTCCACCGAGTGCGGATCGTCGTCGACGACCAGCACGGTGGGAGCCACGCCGTCCATACCCGGGCCCTCGGGTGTCGCGCCCACGCCGTGAGCGGCAAGCGCCACCGTCTCGGGCCGGATCTGGCGGATGGGCAGCGTGAACGTGAACGTGCTGCCCACCCCGGGCTCGCTCTCCATCCACATGCTGCCGCCGTGCAGAGCGACGAAGCTGCGGGAGAGGGGTAGGCCGAGCCCCGATCCCTCCTGCTGTCCGGACTGCTGGAACTCCTCGAAGATCCGGACCTGGTCGGCGGGATCGACCCCGATGCCGGTGTCCGCCACCGCCACCTGCACCGCCTCGCCCGCCTGCCGGGCCCTCAAGTCCACCCGCCCTCCGTCGGGCGTGAACTTGACCGCGTTGGAGAGCAGGTTGAAGAGGATCTGCTTGACCTTGCGCTCGTCGGCCTCCACTTCGGACACATCCCCGGCGACGTCCAATCCGAGGGTAATGCCGTGGCGGGTGGCCCGCTCCCGCACCATGGTGAGACCGTTCTCCAGGACGGCGGGGAGCGAGAAGGTGGTGACGTTCAACTCCATCTTCCCGGCTTCGATCTTCGAGAGGTCGAGGATGTCGTTGATGAGGCTGAGGAGGTGACGGCCGGAGGAGAGGATGTCGCTCAGGTAGTCGGCTTGACGGTCGTTCAAGGGCCCGAACATCTGGTCCCGGAGGACCTCGGAGAACCCGATGATGGCGTTGAGGGGGGTGCGGAGTTCGTGGCTCATGCTGGCCAAGAACTCTGATTTGTGGCGGCTGGCCGTTTCCAGGTCGTGGTAGAGCCGGCCCAGTTCGTCGTTCATGGTGTTGAGATTCACCGCCAGCTCGCCCAGCTCGTCCCGGTTGGCCAACTGCACATGGGTGGAGAAGTCCCCGCCGGCGATTTCGGAGAGGCGGTCGTTCACCCGCCGGACCGGCCCGATGATCGACCAGGAGAAGGCGAAGCCGAGGAGCAGTGCCAAGCCGGCCCCGCCCAGGGCCACGCCGACGAACACCCTCCGGGAGTTCTGGTAAGCGCTCCGGTTCTGGTTGGTCAGGGTCAAGGTGTCGCTTTCCGCCTTGTTGGCGAGACGGTCCGTCAGCCCCTCGATCTGGTCCATGATGGGCCGCGCCTGATTGAACTGGAGCTTCTGGGCCTCGATCGTCTTCCCAGCCCGGTGGAGCTCGAGGACGGTGTCCATGGCAGTTACGAATCTTCCGTAGTCGGCGGTGATCCGGCTGAGGGTCGTCCGCTCCGCCGCGGTCGGCACGAACTCGAGGTGCCCGACGTCGTATGCCTGGCGCAGCCGGCGCAGCGTCAGCGCCACGCTCTCGTTGCTCAGCGCCGGGACCGGGGTGGGCCCGCTGGAGAAGATCTCGTTGATGTCGCCACCGAACTGCTCGCCCAGCAGCTGTTTGAGCTGGCGGTTGTTGCCCTGGAGTCCCCGGTACACCGCCACCTTGTGCTGCAGGCTCGCCAGTGCTTCCACCCGGTGGTTCGCCTCCCCCAGAACCTGAAGGCCGACGGCCCCGATGGCGACGAGGAGCAGGACCATGACGGCGAAGGCGGCAAGGAGTTTGCCGTGGATCGGGACCGGCAGCCGGGCCACGAGGCGGGCCAAGAGCCCGTCGGGGGCGTCGACCAGATGCTTCCGGCGTCGCCAGCCGGAGTCAGCGTCCGCCCGTTCCGGGCATTCGTCGGAGGGCGGGGACATCACTAGGTCGAGAGCGTGACCGTCGACCCCACCATGTTCGTGATCAGCCACTTCCCGTTGATGCGGGCGACCTTGTTGTCCGCGCCCACGAGCGCCTTCAGCTGGCGGGTGTCGACGTCGGTGTAGTGACACTCGAAGTACAGAGTCCCCTTCTGGCCGTCCACGGTGATCTTGGTCTTCCAGGCCAGAGTCTCGGAGACCCAGTGGTTCTCGGCCTTCATGGGCGCGGCGGCCGTGGCGAAGAAATCTCGGATCTGCTGGCCCGTGTAGGTCTGCCCTCCCAGGGTGACGACGGCGTCGTCGGCGAAGACGGACATGAGCATGTCCAGGTTCTTGGTCGAGATACCGTGGTGGTAGGCGACCTCGAGCTGCTCGATGGCGTAGGTATCCGCGTGTTTCTGCATGGTGGAATCGGCGGCCGAGGCGCCGCTCGAGCTGCAGGCGCCGAAGGCCACAATCACGGTGAGCAGGGCCAGACCGAGCGCGATGCGTCGCATGCTCTCCCCCTTGTCTCAATCTCGACCCTCGAGCGTCGAGGAGCCCATTCTTCCGGAAGAATCCCAGGCGTGCTGCGTATCCATACGCAGGCGGATGGGTCGTGCTACCCAGCGACCTGTCGCTGACGCCGCCATGATCAGCGGGTGACCGGCGGCAGGCGTTCGAGATCTGCCCTTGAGGGAGGAGGGGGATGGACGAGCACGGCTCACTCACCCGACGGGACGTCCTCCGGCTCGGTGTGATGGCCGGAGGCGCCGCCTTGGCCGGAGCTCTCGTCGGATGCGACGGTGGCGGGGACGAGGAGACGAAGAAGACCGCCCCCACCGCTTCCAACAAGGTGATTCCCCAAGAGAAGATCTCCGAGCAGGCGACCTCGTCCCGGATCCTGGCCGGCGTTCCGCCGATCGTTGATCGCCTGGCGGTCTGGGTTCTGGTCGACAACGCCCACGACAACTTCCTCAAGAGCGCCACCCTCGGCGAGGGCAACCTGCGCTGTGAGATCCAGCGGACCGGCCTCAGCACCGGCCCGAATCTGACCACCCAGCTCCACAGTGAGTTCGGCCTCGGCTTCCACCTGCAGTCTGTGCAGGGAGACGTGACCCGCAACTACCTGCTCGACTACGGCCTGTCGGAGACGGCCGGGCTCACGAACATGGACGTCCTCAAGATCAACCCGGCGCTGGTCGACGCCCTCATCCTCAGCCACGGCCACTACGACCACTTCGGCGGCCTGCTTCCGCTGCTCGCCCGGGACCGCCAGAAGATGCGCGCCGACCTCCCCCTGTTCGTCGGCGGCGAAGACACCTTCTGCTACCGCTGGATCCAGCCTCCCCAGGGCGAGCGCCAGTCCTTCGGGGTCCTCGACCGTCGGGAGCTGAGCAAAGCCGACGTGCGCGTGGTCATGGCCGGGGAGCCCATGGTCATCGCCGACCAGGCCTTCACCACCGGGGCGATCGCCCGCACCACCTTCGAGACGGTCCAGCCGGCGGCTCAGGTCGAGCTGGGCCAGCATGACGGCGCCGGTTGCGACGCCTCCCACTTCACCCCGGCGGAGCAGGCCGGCCAGATCGTGCCCGATCAGTTCTGGTTCGAGCACGCCACCTGCTTCCACGTCAAGGACCGGGGGCTGGTGGTGATCTCGTCATGCGGTCACGCCGGCATCGTCAACACCGTCAAGGCGGCCCAGGCGGCGTCCGGGATCGAGAAGGTGCACGCCGTGATGGGCGGCTTCCACCTCGCCCCGGCTCCGGAGCCCTACGTGGCCCAGACCGTCGACGCCCTCAAGGCCATCAATCCCGACTACCTCGCCCCCATGCACTGCAGCGGGCGAACTTTTACCCGTCTGGCCGAGGCGGCCATGCCGGGCAAGCTCATCCCACCCTCCACCGGCACCCGCTTCGTCTTCGGCGCCATCTGACCCGGCGAGGCCCGGGACGGACGTCGGGTGGTCAGCGGACGGCCCGCTCCCGGATGCGCTCCAGGTCGTGGATGGTGATGGTGCGGCCCCGGTTTTCGGCCCAGCCGAGCTGGCGCAGCGTACGGAGCGCCTTCACCACGGCCTCGCGCGACAGGCCCGTCCAGGCCGCGAGGTCGCTCTGGCTGACCGGGGAGCGCACGACGGCGACGTTCCCGTCAATTTCGCCGGAGCGGTCGGCGAGTTCGGCCAGCCGGGCGCAGATCCGGCCCAGCGCGTCTCCGGTGCCGAACTCCATCTGATGATGGGCGCGGGTCCGGAGGCGGTCGATCACCTCCACGAGCAGGCCTCGGAGCACCTCGGGATGGCGATCGAGGAAGCTGTTGAAGGCCCCTGTCGCCACAGCCAGGACCTCGACCGGCGAGAGGGCGCTGACCGTCGCCGACCGGGGCCGGCCGTCGATCACGGAGAGCTCTCCGAGGAGCGCCCCCGGCTCGAAGACGTCGAGGATCACCTCCCGACCGTCGACCGATCCGACCGAGACCTTCACCTCGCCGGCCAGGAGCACGACCGCCTCGTGGGCTACATCTCCTTCCAGGAACAGGGTCGTCCCCGCGGCGAAGCGGCGCCTGACCCCGAGGCGTTGGAGTTCCGCAGCCGAATCAGGCCCGAGGCGATCCATGAAGCTCCCCCGCCGGACCTCCGGTTCCTCCACGGCACCATTGTCGTCCTTTTGGGATTCAACGCGGAACGCTGCCCGACGGTCCCCTGAGCAGGCACGATGTTGGTGCATATCCGGACGCGAGGTCCTCCAGCCGGTCCCCGAGGTTCGCCGGTTCACATCCGGCCCCGGGAACCATCGAAATCGAGGGTCTCGGCGGAACATGCCGAACGGCCGTTCGGACAGCCAAGTTGACAGCCAGGCGGATCGAAAAACGTGGCCTTCAGTCGACTCCCACCACGGTGAGAGCACCTGGACGGGCCCCTGCCACCACGGTCCCTGGCCCACGGCGAAGTCCGGGTCCCGCGCCGGGTCGTTGGTCCGGGCGTGGTGCTGGAGGTGCACCGCCCGGAAGGTCGGCTGGGTACACGAGTCTGTGGACGCTCTCGTGGAGGACGGTGAACCCGAGGTGCAGGCCAGGGGCGTGGGCCGCCGGAGAATGTAACCTAACCAGCAAGTACAAACAGGTACGAAGTCCGGGGAGAAGCACATGGCACACTCGCACGAAAACGGGCTCAATCCTGCAGGCCCGCAAGGCGCCGACGCCTTGCGCGAAGCGGAAGAGCTATTTCTGGCAGCCGAACGCGACGACCCCGGTTCCCCCTACTATCTGGGTGACGCGCCGGCAGAGAATGACCGCGTGCCATCACGCCGACGTTTCATGCTGGGCGCCGTGGCCGCAGTGGGCGTGGCTGCCGCACCCGGCATGGCGTACGCGAAAGCCCGGGGGGCAGCCGAGCCGCGACCCGTGCCCGCCGACGCGACCAAGGTCCAGGGCGTCGGCGTCAAGGCAGATGACGGGGGCTATGGCTCCCGCTCGCAGTTTGAGACCGAGGTGCGCGATCGTTACGCCGCCACCAAGACGGCGGAGTCTTCGTGGAGCTTCACACCGCTGCAGAACAGCATGGGCATCATCACGCCGTCGGGCCTGCACTACGAGCGGAGCCACGCGGGGACCGCCACGATCGACCCGGACAAACACGAGCTGTTCGTGCACGGCATGGTGAATCAGGCCAAGAAGTTCAACATGGCCGCTCTCAAACAATTTCCGGCCCTGTCGCGCCTGATGTTCCTGGAATGCTCCGGCAATGGGCTCACCGAGTGGGCAGAACCCAAGCTGAAAACCGTGCAAGGCACACACGGCTTGACCTCCACGTCCGAGTGGGTGGGTGTGCCACTGTCCACCATCCTGAATGAGGTGGGCGTCAAACCCGGCGCGAAATGGCTGCTGGCCGAAGGCGGTGACGCCGCGGTGATGACACGGAGCATTCCATTGGAGAAGGCCATGCGCGACTGCCTCCTCGCCTACGGCCAGAACGGCGAAGCCATTCGGCCCGAACAGGGCTACCCGCTGCGCCTTTTCGTGCCGGGATACGAGGGGAACATGTCGATCAAATGGCTGCGGCGCATCGAGGTGGCGGACGCGCCCTTCATGACGCGCGAGGAGACGTCCAAGTACACCGACCTCCTGCCCGATGGCACTGCGCTGCAGTTCTCCTTCCTCATGGAAGCGAAGTCTGTCATCACGTACCCCTCCGGAGAAATGCTGCTGCGCCAGCCCGGGTTTTACGAGATCTCGGGTCTGGCCTGGTCAGGACGCGGGAAAGTCGCCAAGGTGGAGGTCTCGACAGACGGCGGTCGGAACTGGCGTGACGCCACCCTGCATGGCCCGGTGCTTCCCATCTGCCACACGCGTTTCACCGTTCCGTGGGAATGGGATGGCAAGGAAGCCATTCTGCAGAGCCGGTGCACAGACGAAACCGGGTATGTGCAACCCACCATCGGGCAACTGGTGAAGGAGCGCGGCAAGAGTTCCGTCTACCACTTGAACGGCATTCAGAGCTGGATGGTCGCAACCGGCGGAGAGGTCTCGAATGTCCATCACTACTAAATGGGCGCTGGGCATTACCGCCGCCCTGTTCGCCTTCGGCTCGGCCTGCACCGAATCAAAGAAGGAAGAGTCCGGAACAAAGAAAAGCGAGCCAACTCAAACAACGCAGGCAGCGCCCGCACCCGTGCCAAGGGAGCCGCAGCAACCGCTCGTAGCCGATGTGAGCGAAGCCGAGCTTGCGCAGTTCTTTTCCTCCATGCCGGATGGCCGGGACCTGCCTGCGGGCTCAGGCACGGTCATGCAAGGCGAAAAGGTCTATACGGAACGGTGTGCGGGGTGCCACGGCGCAAAACTGGAAGGCGGCACTGGCGACAGGCTGCTTGGCGGCCGCGGCACGCTGGCCGCCAAGCCCGACAGCCCACCCGTCAAGACGTTGGAAAGCTACTGGCCGTACGCCACCACACTCTGGGATTACATCAAGCGCGCCATGCCTTTCGACAAGCCGGGCAGCTTGAGCAATGAAGACGTTTATGCGGTCACCGCGTACATCCTCAATCAGGCGCAGATCGTGCCCGCCGACGCCACGATGAGCAAAGAGACGCTCCCGAAAGTCGAGATGCCCAACCGCAACGGGTTCCGAGA
The DNA here is from genome assembly GCA_044870155.1 of Acidimicrobiia bacterium. Classification (GTDB taxonomy): domain Bacteria; phylum Actinomycetota; class Acidimicrobiia; order IMCC26256; family BP-133; genus CAWBJP01. Next base: position 10,037 of record JBIOYN010000414.1, read on the forward strand.
AGCGGGACGGTAGCTCGGGCTGGCCAGGCCGGGCTGGCTCGCCGACGACGTCGACGCCCACTTCCGCCACGCCGTGGCTCATGGCGCCACCATCGACTATGAGCCCATCGACCAGCCCTACGGCTACCGCGAGTACAGCGCCGTTGACAGCGGAGGCGGTCTCTGGTCCTTCATGAAGCCCCTCGACGAGAGGCAGGTCAGGCCCGCCCTGACCCCAGCGAGGCGAGGAAGTCCCGCAGGATCGTCC
>JBIOYN010000415.1:0-5243 GCA_044870155.1 Acidimicrobiia bacterium
GGGCGCTCCCGCCCCCAGCCACGCCCCCGCCCCGGCTCCGGCCCCGGCCCCGGCCGACCCGGGGGCTCCGGCTCCGGCGCCGGCACCCGGGCCCGCGCCCGCGCCCTCGGACCCCGGGGTCGTGCCCGACGAGTTCATCACCGCCGCCAACGCCACGTGGGGGACATCCCCCGCCGACGGCATGGCGGGCAAGGTCGAGCGCATGGTGGAGGTGGGCGACGCCCTGTATCTGGGCGGGGAGTTCACCGGGATGGTCCCGCCCAAGACGCCCGAGGGCACCGAGGACGGCCTCGTCCCCCGCAACTACCTGGCCGCCATCTCCGCCTCCACCGGTGAGCCGCTGGCCTTCAACCCCGCCCCCGACGGCCCGGTGCGGGCGCTGGCGCTCTCCGGCGACGGCCGGCGGCTGTTCGTCGGCGGCACCTTCGAGACCATGGCCGGCGCCCCCCGGAAGAATCTGGCCGCCATCGACCTCGCCTCCGGCGCCCTCGACCCCGGCTTCAGCCCGCCGGTGCTCAACTCCAGCGTGCGGGCCCTGCTGGTGGCCGGGGACCGGCTCTACGTGGGCGGCAACTTCAGCGAGGCCACCACCGCCGCCGGCCCCGTGGCCCGGCCCCAGCTCGCCGCGCTCGATGTCAACACCGGGGCGCTCCTCGACTGGCTGCCCCCCGCCAACGGGGGCGGCGAGTTCTTCGACCACACCGGCAGGGAGCGCACCTCGGGCGACGGCACCGTGCTCGACCTCGCCCTCTCCTCCGACGGCAAGAGCCTCTACGCCGCCGGCACCTTCCTCGACTTCGGGGGCCAGAGCGGTCTGCTGTGCCTGGATGCCTCGACTGGCCAGCCCACCGAGTGGCAGCCCGATCTGGACCGACCCGTCTTCGCCGTCGAGGTGTGGCGGGGGGACGGTCACACCCTCTTCGCCGCCACCGGCGGCGCCGGCGGCATGCTCATCGCCTTCGATCCGGGGGCCAAGAAGGCGGAGCGCTGGACCGCCAAGACCGACGGCGACAACGTCGACGTGGTGGCTACCGCCACCAAGGTGTTCCTCATGGGCCACTACGACTACGTCATCAACGCCAAGTCGAGCTGCTACCAGCGGTGCTCCCACGGCGACCCCCGGCGCCACCTCTCCGCCTTCGACGCCACCACCGGGAAGCTCGACCCGGACTGGCATCCGACGGCCAACACCAACACCGGGCCCTACAGCGCCCTCATCGGGGCCCACCACCTGTGGGTGGGAGGCGAGTTCACGACCGTGAATCTCGAGCCGCAACCGGGGATCGTCCAGTTCCCGGCGCTCCCGTAGCGCCGGGAACCTGGGCGACCGAGCCCGCACCCACTCAGCAGGGCGTGGTCGGATCCGTGCCCGAGTTGCTGGCGCCCTCGTCGTTGTCGGCCACCTCGTTGCCGCAGACCTGGCGTTGCGGCTGGCGCTGGACCTTCACGCCATAGCCCTGGTTGCCGGTCAGGCGGTTGCCGACCACCACGTTGTCGGTCCCGTCCGAGTCCCGGTCCCCGCCCAGGCGGATCCCGGCACCCTTGTGCCCCGAGGAGGTGTTGGCCCGGAAGACGTTGCCGTTGCCCCGGGCGGAGAAGCCGGCCCCATCGGGATCCTGTCCCCCGGTGCAGACGTTGTTCTCCACCAGGTTGCCGGAGGCGCCCTCCTTGATGTCCACGCACTCCGCCGGCGACGTCACCACGTTGTCGTGGACCCAGTTGTCATTGGAAGCGTCGGGCTCGCTGGTGGGGTTGCGGCCCGTCTGCTCCGGCGACGTGCCGATGTAGACGCCCTCCCCGTTCTTCTGGTGGTCGCCGGCGTCGAAATCCCGCCCGCAGCGCTCGATGCGGTTCCCGGCCACCTCGTTGCCGGTGGAGAAGTACTTCACCCGCACGCACTCCCCGGCCGCGTCCCGCAGGACGTTGTTGACGATCCGGACCCCGGTGGCCTGGTGGACCCACACCAGGATGTCGGCCCGGGCGATCTCGAAGCCCTCGACGGTGACGTGGTCGTGGTTGACCTCCACCAGGTGCCCATCGCCGTCGCCCCGGATCACCGCCGCCGAACCCACGACGCGCACCGGGGCGTCGGGACGGCCGGACCGGGCCGTGGTGAACCCGGGATAGGTGCCCGGGCCGACGAACACCGTGTCGCCGGCACGGGCCTGGGCCACGGCCAGGTCGATGGTCCCGAAGGGCCGGTCCTGGGACCCGTCGGCGCCGGTGGCGCCGTCGGCGGAGACGTACCACGTGCGCCCGCCCGGCACCGCCGAATCCACCCGGCCCGCCCCCGGGGGGACGGCCTGCCCCCGGGTCACCCCCGGGCGCGCCCCTGCCGTTCCCCCCGGGGTGGCCGACTCCGGCCCGGTGGCGGAGGACTCCGGGAGGAGGGCGGATCCCACCACCAGGCCCACGACCACGGACACCGCGGCCACGATCACGACGATGGCCGTCACCCGCTGCCGGCCCCGCGGCCCGGGTGACGGCGCCGGGGGCCCGCCGCCGTCGGCCGCGGCCGGCGCCACGTGCAACCGGACCACGCCGTCGACGCCCCCCGAACCGCTCATGTCGGGCTCAGCGCCCTCCGCAGCCGCCGGTCGCGGGCGTGGGCCAGCGTCTCGAGCACGATGGCCGAGCACACCGCCACCACGCCGGCCAGGGCCAGCCACGGCAGCGGACGGGCGCGGGTGGGCTTGCCCACCCGGCTGGCGGCGTCGATGTGGACCCGCCCCCGGGTGGGGGTCCGGGCCACGACCCGGGAGCCGGCCAGCGTGGCCGAAGCACCGGGTTCCACCCGGACTCCCACCCGCCGCACCCGCACCCGGAGCCCCTCGAGCTCGCCCGTCGCTCCCGGGCGGACGACGACCCCGTCCCTGGCATCGCGCACCTCCACGCCGGAGACAGCGGCGGGCATGCGCAGCTCGATGCCGTTGCCGCCGCCGGCCACGAAGCCGCCCCGCATCGCCGAGCCGGGCGCCTCCAGGATCACCCCGGCCTGGGCGCTGTGCTCCACCTCGTTGTCGAGGGCGGTCAGCTTGGTGGCACCACCATAGGCGTGGATCCCGACGTCGTTGCCGTCGATGCGGTTGCGCCGCACGATGTTGTCCGCCGCCTCCTTGTTGGCCCGCACGCCGATGCGGTTCCCGGTGACGACGTTGTCCTCCACCACGTTGCGGGACGACCCCAGGAGCACGATCCCGTCGCCCTGGTTGTTCTCCACCCGGTTCCCGGCCACCACGTTGCGGTCGGAGTTGGCGTCGAGAACGATCCCGTTGCCGCCGTTGTCGTGGGCGTGGTTGCCCCGCAGCACCCCGTCGGTCACGAACTTGGAGAAGATGAAGCCGTGGGCGCCGTTGCCGTAGGCCTCGTTGGCCTCGGCGATGACCCCCGTGGTGGCGTCGTGGGGGTCGAGGCCGTAGTAGAGGTTGTCGTGGAAGACGTTGCGCCGGAAGACGAGATCCTTGGCCTCGTAGCTGTACACCCCGAAGAAGCAGTGGTGGAACACCGAGTCGGTGACCTCGCCCGTGCTGCCCCCCAGCCGCCACGAGACGCCGTAGGAGCCGACGTAGTCCGAGCCCAGGTAGGCCATCTCCGAGTGGGTGATGTCGAGGCGGGCGCCGTTCTCGTAGAGCACGAAGGGACGCAGGAACGAGGTGTCCTGGGACGGCCGGCGGGTGGCCAGGTCCCAGGACGTGACCTTGACGCCGGCGAAGGTGGCCGAGGTGTCCGGACCCTGCCCGCCGATGAAGACGCCACCCGGGTCGGTGGCCAGGCGGATCTCCGTGGTACCGGGCTCGGTAAAGACCACGTGGGTGCCCGGCGCCTGGACGAAGGCGGCCCGGACGCCGAAGACCCCGGGCGACACCTCGGCGATCCACGCCGGGTCGTTCACGGCCCGGACCACCTCCTCGAAGGCCACCTCCCGGGCCCCGTCGAAGGGCACGGTCCGCACCAGCCGGCCGCCCTGGACGAGCTCGACGGCCGTGGGTGTGAGCCGCAGGCCCAGCATGCGCTCGCCCACGACGGCCGGGTAGGCGACGATCCGGAACGGCTGGTACTTGCGCAGGTTCCGGTTGGGGTCGCTGCCGGTGTAGAGGTCGTGGTCGTCGGGCGCCCGCACCTCCTGCGCCCCCACGCCGGGGATGGCGGCGAAAAGGACGAGCAGCACACCGGCCCCGGCCGCCGCCACCCGGCGGAGCGAGCTCATGCCACCATCTCGCCGGTCCGGACCACCTGCCCGTCCACCACCGCCACCGAGCGGGTCAGCCAGCGCTGGCGGCGGATGCTGCCCAGGGCGTAGAGCTTGACCGTGGCCATGGCGAAGGTGACGACGACGTAGGCGGGGACGAGGAGGATCGACCTCGGGTTGCGGCGCAGGTGGGGCAGCAACTTGGCCGAGCGGCTCACGACCCACCACGCCATCAGGAGGAGGGCCACGGACCAGTCGGCCCGGGCCAGGGCCAGGAGCATGTAGGTGGGCGACAGCAACAGGGTGAAGCTGCTCACCGCCTTGTCCACCATGGAGAAGGCCAGGAAGGGATGGCGGAAGACCCAGCCCCGCCCCAGGGCCCGCAGGTCTGAGCGCCAGGTGTTGCGGGCCCACCGCAGGCGCTGGCGGAAGAAGGTCCTGGCATCCGAGGGGAAGGTGGACCACACCCGGGCCGAGCGCTGCATGTACGTGGCCCAGCCGGCCTCGAGGATGAGCGTGGTCAGGCGCTTGTCGTCGCCCGAGTTGCACGGCACCCCGAGGAACGTCTCGGCCATGAACTCGCGCTCGTGGCGCAGGAGCAGCTCCCGGCGGTAGACGGCCGTCCGTCCCGACAGGCACGACACCGCCCGGCCCATCCGGGTCTGGGCGGCGTTCTCGTCGAAGTAGCGGTAGTCGAGGAACATGTCGGTGACCCGCTGCCACAGGCCCGCCGGCCGCCACACGTTCTGCCTCGTCCCCACCCCGCCCACGTCGGGGTCCTCGAAGGGCTCGCACACCCGCTCGGCCACGTCGGGGGCCCACACCGTGTCCGAGTCCACCAGCGCCACCAGCGGCGTGGTGGCGGCCCGCCAGCCCGTCACCAGCGCCGGCCGCTTGCCCGGGGCGGTGGTGGTGATGACCGTCACCAGGGGCGCCTGGGGGCGCTTGCGGCCCGTCTTGTGGGCGGCGGCCGCCACCTCCCGGCAGGCGCGGTCGGTGACGTCGATGACGCAGATGATCTCGGTGACGTCGTTGGCCAGCCACGACTCCAGGG
>JBIOYN010000416.1:0-11362 GCA_044870155.1 Acidimicrobiia bacterium
GTGGCGGTGGGCGGTTCGGCCATGACCGATGGCGGCCTGGGCGCCGTCGCCGCCCTGGGCTGGTCCCTCTCGGGGGTGGAGGTGACCGTGGCCTGCGACGTGGAGACGTCCTTCGTGGACGCCGCCGCCATCTTCGGCCCCCAGAAGGGGGCCACCCCCGCCCAGGTGGCCCTCCTCCAGCGGCGCCTCGAGCGGCTGGCCGAGGTGTACCGGGACCGCACGGGAACGGACGTGACCACCCTGCGCCACGCCGGTGCCGCCGGGGGCCTGGCCGGGGGCCTGGCCGTCCTCGGGGCCCGGTTGGAACCGGGATTCGAGGTGGTGGCCCGCACCTGCGGGCTGGAGGCGGCGCTGGCCGGCGCCGGCCTGGTGGTGACGGGCGAGGGCCGCCTCGACGCCTCCAGCTTCGACGGCAAAGTGGTGGGCGGCGTCCTGGAGTGGGCCGAGGCCGAGGCCATCCCCGCCCGGGCCGTGGTGGCGGGCCAGGTGGCGGACGGAACCGATGTGCCCGACGGCGTGCTGGCGCTGGCGCTCACCGACCGCGTGTGGCAACCCGAGGAAGCCCAGGCCCGGGCTGCGGTCCTGGTCGAGGAGGCGGCGGTGGAGGCGGGTCGCTGGGCCCGGGAGAGGCTCAACGGCTGAGGGACCCCTCGCCGGTACCCTGGTGAGGTGGAACGTGCCCCCATCGCCGATCGGATGGAGCGCATCCGGCGAGCCGGGAGCATCGCCTGGGCGCTCGTCGGGATGGTGGCCGTCCTTGCCATCCTCGCCTGGGTGTCCGTCAAGGTGGCGGTGATCTTCCCGCCCCTCATCCTCGCCGGTGCCCTCGTCTTCATCCTCAACCCGCTGATCAGCTACCTGCACCGCCGGCACATCCCCCGGGTGGCGGGGGTCGGCCTCACCTACCTCGGGTTCCTTGGGGTGGTGACCCTCATCGGGTTCGTGATGCTCCCGGCGGTGAAGGACCAGGCCGACACGCTCTCCGACCGCTGGCCGACCATCCGCCTCAAGATGGAGCGCTGGGTCGACGACCGGTCGGAGACCCTGAAGGGCACGCCCCTGGAGTTCGACCGCACGCGGCTCGACGAGGCCGTGAACAGCAACGGCGACTCCGTCCAGAAGCAGCTGCAACAGGTGGCCAAGGTCGGGGTGAAGGTCTTCCACGTCCTGCTGGTGCTGGTGCTCGCCCCCATCTTCGCCTTCTACCTGCTCATCGACCTCCCCCGGCTGAAACGCACGGCGGTGGGGCTGATCCCCCCCGCCGCCCGGCCCGAAGTGATGCTCCTGGCCGGACGGATGAACGCCGCGGTGGGCGGGTTCTTCCGGGGCCAGCTCCTGGTGGCCTTCATCGTGGGGGTCCTGTGCAGCATCGGCCTGCGGGTCATCGACCTGCCGTCCTGGCTGCTGATCGGCATGGTGGCGGGGCTGTTCAACATCATCCCGCTGGTGGGCCCCTACATCGGCGGGATCCCCGCCCTGATCATCGCCCTCACCACCAAGGAGCCGATCACGGCGGTGTGGGTGGTGGCGATCATGGTTGCCGCCCAGCAGATCGACAACCACTTCATCAGTCCCATGGTCATGCACCGGGTGGTGAAGCTCCATCCCGTCCTGGTCATGCTCGCGCTGCTGCTGGGCGGCACCCTGGGCGGGTTCTTCGGGCTGCTGGTGGCCGTCCCCACGGCCGCCGTCCTCAAGATCGTGACCAGCCACCTGTGGCGGGTCCACGTCCTGGGCGAGCCTCTGGAGGTGGTGGCGGCCCACGCCGAGGCCGAGGACACCGGTGCGGGCACGGGCTTCGTGGCCGACGTACCCCCCAACGGGTCCGCCACCGAGGAGGGCGACGAGAACGCCGAGCTGGGCCGCCGGCCCGCTTAGCCGGCCTGGTCCTCCGTCGCCGGGGGGCTGTCGTGCCAGCGCTCCTGGTGGATGGCGTCGGACAGGGGACGGCGCCGGCGCCAACCCTGGCGTTCGAGGTCGGGGGTCTCCTCCAGGTGGCTGACCGGCCCCAGGCACAGCCAGGCCACGGGCCGGATCGCCTCGGGGATGCCCAGCAGCCGCTGGACGAAGGGCTCCCGGTAGAAGGACACCCAGCCCACCCCGAACCCCTCGGCGGTGGCGGCCAGCCACAGGTTCTGGATGGCCAGGCACACCGAGTACAGGCCGGAGTCGGCGATGGCGTGGCGGCCGAGGACGGCGGGGGCGCCCCGGCCGGGGTCGTAGGTGACGACCACCGAGAGGCTCGACTCGAGGACGCCGTCGACCTTGATGCCGGCGAAGACACCGGCCCGCTCGGGCGGGAGGGTGGCGGCGAAGAGTTCCCGTTCCTGCTGGACGTGGTCGTAGAACAGCTGCCGGGTGGCCTCGTCGGCGATGATGATGAAGTCCCAGGGCTGGGACAGGCCCACGCTGGGCGCGGCGTGGGCGGCGCCCAGTATCCGCTCCAGCGCCTCGGGATCAACGGCGGCGCCCGTGAACTGGCCCCGCACGTCGCGGCGGCGGTGGATGGCCTCGTAGAGGTTGGTCAGCGTCCGCTCTGCGCTCACCGGTGTCATAGGGATTGAATCGACCCTAACGCCTCCACGCTTGAGACCGGCGGCATCTCGACCACCGGCGATTCGGCGGTGCGACTAATCCAGCAGCGCCGCCACCGCCTCGGCGAACCCGTGCCCGTGGCCGTGGCTCAGGACCTCGACACCCGAGCCGGGCTCGGTGGCCCAGGCCAGGCTGGGGTCCTTGTCGAGGGCGTTGGCCACCAGGAAGCAGCGCCCCACCTCGATGCGGCAGTCCAGGTCGGAGGCGGCGTCACCCACCATGGCGCACTCCTCCCGGGCCAGCCCCCGGAGGGCGCGGTCGGCGGCGATGGCGGCCAGCTTCGACACTCCCCGGGGCACCAGGTGGTAGACGCGGATGCGGTCGAGCGCGGGCAGGGTCTCGAAACGGCGGGGGATCACCCCGTTGTCGACCAGCTCCGCCCACCCGAAGCCGGTCTCGTCCAGGGCGGCCCGGACCTCGTCGGGATCGACCTCACCCCGCAGGAGGACCGACGCCTCCCGGGCCGTGTTCCAGGGCGCGTGCTCCTCGATCCGGCCCGGGAACCGGGCCATGAGCAGGGCCCGGGCCTGGGCCAGGGCCTCGCCGGGGGTCCCGGAGCCGGGGTAGGCGCCGTGGTGGTGGACCACCTGCTCGCCCCGCTCGTAGACCCGGACGCCACCGAGCTCGCAGAACCAGGTGGCGAGCCCCAGGAGGCGGGCCACCTCCCCCATCCCGGCGCAGGCCCGGCCGGTCACGGCCACGATCTCGAGGCCATCCCGCGCCGCCCGCACCAGGGCTTCGGCCGCCGCCGCCGTGGGCGTGCGGGCCCCGTCCCACAACAGGTTGCCCAGGGGGCCGACCAGGGTGCCGTCGACGTCGGTGTAGAGGACTCTCACGCCGTAGCTCACGCCGACAGTTCGTCCGACCGTTCCCGGAACGAGGCCAGCGGCGGCCGTTCCGCCGTTTCCACCGCCACCTCGAGGCGCCCGTGGTCGCCGTCGAAGCGGACCAGGCGGGCGGCGTCGGAGGCCGGCACCCCGGCCCGCCGCAGGACCGCCACCAGCACGGCCATGGCCTGGGGGGCGAGCTCGTCGAGGGGCCGGTGGCGGTGCCGGCGGGTGCCGAGGTCGACCTGGGCCAGGGCGGGGAGGCCGGCGGTGGCGGCGACGTCGAGCACGAGGCCCAGATCCACCCCCCACCCCTGGGTGACCGGCAGCGACTCGAGCAGCGGGCGCCGGCCCGCGAACTCCCCGGCCAGGGGCTGGACGACGGCGGCCAGGGCGGGGAAGAGCAGGGACAGGAGCGGCCGGGCGGCCAGCTCGGTGACCCGCCCCCCGCCGGTGGCGGGCCTCCCACCCGGGCGGTGGTAGAAGCCCTTCACGAAGGCCACCTCGGGATGGGTGAGGAGCGGTCCGAGGAGGCCGACCAGAAACCGGGGCCCGAAGTTGGAGATGTCGCCGTCCGCCCAGCACACCAGGTCGCCCGAGCTGGCGGCCAACGACTTCCAGATGGCGTCCCCCTTGCCCGACCCGGGGCCCGCCTCCGGGAGCACGGCGGCGCCGGAGACCACCCGGGCCCCGGCCTGGCGGGCGGCGGCGGCGGTGCCGTCAGTGGACCCGTCGTCGAGGACCAGGATCTCGTCGAGGAGGGGCGCGGCCTCGACCAGATGCCGGCGGGCGGAGGCGACGATGGCGCCGATGGTCCGTTCCTCGTTGCGGGCCGGGATGCACAGCGAGGCCGAGAGGCCGAGGTCCTTCTTGGCCGCCGCCAGTCGACGGGGGGTGAAGTCCCGGTGGGAGAAGAAGGGCGTGCTCGGAACGCCGGACGGGCGCCCGAAGGTGGGGGTAGGCACGGGCGGAAGATACCCTTTGGGTATGCGCCGTCTTGCCTTGGCCGCCCTGGTCTGCCTCGTGGTTCCGCTGGCACCGGCCGCCGCCGCCGACAGCCGGGTCTCGATGATCGACGTCCGCTTCTCCCCCCCGGAGGTGCGGGTGTCGCCGGGCGGGACCGTGACCTGGGCCAACGAGGATTCCATGCCCCATCAGGTGACCGCCGACGACGGTTCCTTCGCCTCCAGCCCGACGTGCGAGGCGCAGACGGGCACCGGCTGCATGGCTCCGGGCGACACCTGGGCGCACACGTTCCCCGCCGCCGGCCGCTTTCCGTACCACTGCCAGCTCCACGGTTCGCCGGGGAAGGGTATGACCGGCGTCGTGGTCGTCGGGTAGCCTGGGGACCACCAACCACGACAACTACACGCGCTCATCCAGAGCGGCCGAGGGACAGGCCCGATGACGCCGCGGCAACCAGCACCGGTTCAAGCCGGAACCGGAGCAAGGTGCCAATGCCTGACCGATGAGCAGCCGAAGGGCGGGACTCCCGCTCGAGGCGCTCGAGAGCGCGTCGAGACATTGAGGAGGAGGAGACCGCCGCCATGACCTTCATTTCCGGGCTGCGATGCCGGGAGTGTGGACGGGCCTACGAGGTGGCGCCCGTCCACGTGTGTGAGTGGTGCTTCGGGCCACTCGAGGCCGCCTACGACTACGACGCCATCGCCGCCTCCGTGACCCGGGAGCGCATCGAGAAGGGGCCGGCCAGCATCTGGCGCTACGCCGACCTGCTCCCCACCGACCGGGGCTCGGCCGTCGACCTGGGGGCGGGGTTCACCCCGCTGGTCCGGGCCGAGCGGCTGGGTGGGGCTCTGGGCCTCCCCGAGCTGTGGATCAAGAACGACACCGTCAACCCCACCAACTCGTTCAAGGACCGTGTGGTGGCCGTGGGCCTGTCCAAGGCCCTCGAGTTCGGGTTCAAGACGGCGGCGTGCGCCTCCACGGGCAATCTGGCCAACTCGGTGGCCGCCCACGCCACCCGGGCCGGCATGAAGAGCTACGTGTTCATCCCCGCCGACCTGGAGACCGGCAAGATCGTGGCCACCGCCGTGTACGGCGGCAACGTGGTGGCCGTGAACGGCAACTACGACGACGTCAACCGCCTGTGCGCCGAGCTGGCCGGGACCTACCCGTGGGCCTTCGTCAACGTCAACCTGCGGCCCTACTACGCCGAGGGCTCCAAGACCCTCGCCTTCGAGACGGCCGAGCAGCTGGGCTGGCGCTTCCCGGATCACGTGGTCGTCCCCATCGCCTCGGGCTCCCAGCTGACCAAGATCCTTAAAGGGTTCCAGGAGCTGGCCAAGGTCGGCCTGGTCGACGCCGATCCCGCCGCCATCCGGGTCTCGGGGGCGCAGGCCGAGGGATGCTCACCGGTGGCCACCGCCTTCCTGTCCGGTGCCGACGACATCCGCCCGGTGAAGCCGAAGACGATCGCCAAGTCCCTCGCCATCGGCAACCCGGCCGACGGCTATTTCGCCCTCGACGCCATCCGCGGCAGCGGCGGGGCGGCGGCGGCGGTCACCGACGAGGAGATCATCGAGGGCATCAAGCTGCTGGCCCGCACCGAGGGAATCTTCACCGAGACGGCCGGCGGGGTGACCATCGCCACCCTCAAGCACCTGGCCACCTCGGGCGTCATCCGGCCGGAGGAGCGGGTGGTGGCCTACGTCACCGGCCACGGCCTCAAGACCCTGGAGGCCCTGACCGCCGACGCTTCGGGGGACACCCCCGGGCCCCCGCGCGTCGGGCCCACCGCCACCATCGCCCCCACCATCGAGGCCTTCACCGCGGCCTTCTCCATCGACGAGGAGTAGAGCATGTCCACCACCGTCCGCGTCCCCACCGCCCTGCGCACCCTGACCGGCGGCGCCGCCGAGGTCTCCGTCGACGGGTCCACCGTGGGCGAGATCCTCAAGTCCCTCGATGCCGCCCACCCGGGCATGGGCGAGCGCCTCTTCGACGAGGCGGGCAACCTGCGCCGGTTCGTGAACGTGTTCGTGGCCGACGAGGACATCCGCTTCCTCGACGGCATCTCCACGCCCGTGACGGCCGGTCAGGTGGTCAGCATCATCCCGGCGGTCGCCGGGGGGTAGACCCGGCGAGGCTGACCTCCTCCCCGACGACCGGCCGCCGCCGGGTGGCGACCGACCGCAGGCTCTTCCCCGTGCTGCTGGCCGTGCGCCGGGCGGCATCGAGGGCGTCGCGTGCCCAGGCGTACTCGCGGGCCAGCACGGCGAGACCGCCGAAGATGAGGAGCCACCCGGGGAGGACGGGGAGCGCCAGCCCGACGAGACCGACACCGAGGAGGCCGGTGCCCAGCACGGTGACCGCAGCTCGCCTGGTGCTGCGCAGCAGGAAGCTTGCGATGGCCCCCAGCTCGACGGCTGTCTTCGCCCCTCTCGCCACCGCGCCCCCTCTACCGGATGGCGATCCTGGCCCACGTCGAGCGGCCCGTCCAGGCGCAGAAGGAGCGTTCCGGGCGGATGCTTCGGAGGAGGCCGCTCCCGGGGTACTTCGTAGACTCCCGGGGGTGAGCCGACCTGGCGGGGTGGTCGCCATCCTGTTCACCCGACCTGGTTGGCTCCACGGCGCTCCTCGACCGGGTGGGGGACGACGCAGCCGAGCAGATCCGCCGGGCGCACTTCGCCCAGCTTGCGGGGGCAGGAGGTGAAGAGCCTGGGGGACGGGCTCATGGTCACCTTCGACGGCCCGGTGGATGCGCTCGGGTGCGCCGTGGCCATGCAGGAGGCGGTCGAGCACCACAACCGGGAGGAGACGGCGAATGGGCTGGGCTTGAGGGTCGGGGCGCAGGTGGGCGATCCGCCCCGGGAGGGGGAGGACGTCATCGGCACCGCCGTGGTGGTGGCCAAGCGGCTGTGTGACGCCGCCCACGGCGGCCAGATCCTGGCTACGGAGCTCGTGGTCGGCCTCGTCGGCAGCCGGCGCCACTGCCGGTTCTGGGCATGCCAATTGGCCCTTAGGTGGAAATCCGCACGCCCAGAAGGAGGATCAGCTGCCGGCGGGGCGACCAGGCGCTGGCTGGCTTCGGCCACGGAGTCGCCGGGGGATTCGTAGATCCCGATGTGGATGTCCTCGCCGCCCCAGACCCGGCAGTAGGACGCGTGGGCGTCGCGGCGGTCGTAGTGGACCCGGGCGACGCAGGGAGGTCATCGGTAAGAAGTCGCTTGCCTTGCTGTGCCCTCTGTCATAGTTTGTCCACCGGTTGTATACAACACGGATGCAACCTGCGTTCGAGGTGAGCACGGCGATGGCCAGCGTGTCCCGCAAGTCCCAGACCCCGGCACCGCCGAGCCGCTCCGCCGGAGCGCTGGGAGAGTGGGTCTACCGGATCCTCCTCGACGAGATCGTCTTTCAGGAGCTGCCCCCGGGAACGTCGCTGCAGGAGACGGACCTGGCCGAGCGCCTGGCGGTCTCCCGCACCCCGGTCCGGGAGGCGCTGCGCCGCCTGGCCACCGAGGGGTTCGTCAACGCCGTGCCCTACAAGGGGTTCTCGGTCACCGCCATCGACATCACCGACCTGAACGCCGTGGTCGAGGTTCGCCTCGCCGTCGAGCCCTACGCCGCCCGCCGGGCGGCCGAGGCCGCCACCGACCGGGAGCGGCAGCAGGCGGGCGCCCTGCTCGACGAGCTGTGGCCCATCCCCATGGACCCCCGCCCCCGCCTCGAGGCCAACCCCGAGCTGCTCCTGCTCGACCGGCGGATCCACACCTCCGTCTACCACTGCACGCACAACCGGTTCCTGACCGACACGCTCGTCCAGTACCACAACCTGTCGGTTCGCATCATGTCCCTGGTCATGGAACGCATCATCGGCCTCGAAGGCGCCGTCGCCCAGCACCAGACCCTGCTCGAAGGGGTGCGGGACGGCAACGCCGCCGTCGCCGAGGCGACCATGCGCGACCACGTCCTCGAGTTCGACCATCTGGTCCGGACCGCTCTCCAGTCTCGCTAGCACCGCTTCGCATCCGGGGGGAGACCATGACGAGGAAGCGTTGGGCAGCAATGGTTCTGGCCGGCCTGCTGGCGGCGGGCTGCGGGTCGTCGGCCGCCGGCGGCGGCGGCAGGCAGGCTGACGACGGGGATCTCAACATCGGGGTCCTCGTGCCCCTCACCGGAAGCTCGTCGAGCGGCGGGACCGACATGCTGAATGCGGCCCGGCTCGCCGTCGAGGACATCAACAAGCGGGGCGGTGTCCTCGGGCGCCAGGTCCGCATCGTGGAGGGCGACGATGCCTGCGATGCCCAGACGGGCACGGCCGCCGCCCAGAAGATGGTGGTCAGCAACGTGGTCGGGGTCGCCGGTGGCTACTGCTCGAGCGCATCGATCCCCGAGACGGCGGTGCTCGACGCCAAGGGGATCCCGTTCATCTCCGCCGCCAGTACGGCCCCGCTGCTGACCGAGCGGGGATTCAAGACCGTGTTCCGCACCATCGGGCGCGACGACCAGCAGGGGCCCTTCGCCATCAAGTTCCTCGCCGGGGCACTGGGGGCCAAGCGCATCGCCATCGTCCACGACAACACCACCTACTCGAAGGGCCTGGCCGAACAGACGCGGGACGCCAATACCCGCCTCGCCACCGGAGCGGAGATCGTCTTCTTCGATGCCATCACGCCCGGCGAGAGCGACTACACGTCGACCCTCACCAAGGTCAAGGCGTCGGGAGCCGACGCCTTCTACTTCACGGGCTACTTCGCAGAAGGCGGGCTGCTCGTGCGCCAGGCGCGGGCTGTCGGCCTCACCGCCGCCCTCGTGGGAGGAGACGCCACCCAGGACCCGACGCTCATCGAGACGGCGGGCCCGGCCGCCGAGGGCTTCATGTGCACCACCGCTCCCCTCCCCGCCTTCCTCCCGGCGGCGGTGGGGTTCGTGACGGAGTACCTCCTGCGCTACCAGAAGGACCCGGGGCCCTACTCGGTCTATGAGTACGACGCCGTCGCCGCCCTCCTCCAGGGCATCGCCAAGGCCAAGTCGACCGACCCGAAGAAGGTCTCCGCCGCCCTGCGCACGGTCCGCCTCGACGGTCTCAGCGGCGAGATCTCCTTCGACGCCAAGGGGGACCGGGAGAAGACCGCGTATGTCACAGCCGTGGTGAAGGATGGCGCCTTCGTGCCCTACAAGCACCTTGACCCCGCCGGCAACTGGATCGACTCGTAAGCCGGCGCGTCGGCCGGAAGCGCCATGGGCGAGTGGCTCCAGTACACGCTGAACGGCCTCACGGCGGGTTCCTTCTACGCCCTGGTCGCCCTCGGCTACACCATGGTCTACGGGGTCATCCGGCTCATCAACTTCGCCCACGGCGACTTCTTCATGGTGGGGGCGTTCGTGGGCTGGAGCGTGCTCAGCGGGCTGTCGGCCACCCACTGGCCGGTGGCCCTGGTGCTGGCGCTGGCGCTGGTGGCGGCCATGGCCGGCACCGGGATCCTCGGCGTGGTCGCCGCCCGGGTGGCCTACCAGCCCCTGCTGCGCGCTCCCCACCTGTCGATCCTCATCTCGGCCGTGGGGCTGTCCCTGGCCCTCGAGTACGGCGCCCAGCGCGCCTACGGCGCCGGCTTCGAGAGCTACCCCCACTACCTGGGCGGCGTGGCCTTCTCGGTGGCGGGCGTGACCGTGAGCGTCGCCCAGCTGGCCGTTTTCGCCGCCGCCCTCAGCCTCATGGCCATCCTGCGCGCCGTCCTGCGCCGCAGCGCGCTGGGGACGGCCATGCGGGCCCTGGCCATGGACCAGGATGCCGCCCGCCTGGCGGGCATCGACGTCGAGGGGCTCATCCTGCTCACCTTCCTGATCGGCACGTCGCTGGCCGCCGCCGCCGGGTTCATGACCGGCCTCTACTACGGCCAGATCAACTTCCTCATGGGGTTCCTGGTGGGCCTGCGGGCCTTCACCGCCGCCGTGGTGGGGGGAATCGGCAACGTGACCGGCGCCATGGTCGGGGGCCTGCTCATCGGCCTCGTCGAGTCCTATGCCGCCGGCTACGCCTCCGGGTCGTGGAAGGACGTGGTCGTCTTCGGTGCCCTCATCGCCGTCCTCGTCCTGCGCCCCACCGGCATCTTCGGCGAGCGGGTGGTGGAGCGCGTGTGAGCCCACCCCTCCTGTCCCGGCCGGCGTCCCGGCGTGCCCTCCTGGCCGCCGGGTTGGTGGCCGCCGCCGCCTTCCCCTACGTGGGCGACGCCTACCAGGTCGACGTGGCCTCCGGCGTGCTCCTCTTCGTGATCCTCGGCCTCGGCCTCAACGTGGTGGTGGGCATGGCCGGCCTGCTCGACCTCGGCTACGCCGCCTTCTATGCCATCGGCGCCTACACCACCGCCATCCTCACCGCCGACGCCGGGTTCTCGTGGTGGGCGGCGCTCATCCCCGCCATGGTGGTGGCGGCGGTGGCCGGGGCCGTGCTCGGCTACCCGACGCTGCGCCTCCGGGGCGACTACCTGGCCATCGTCACCCTCGGTTTCGGGGAGATCGTCCGAATCACGGCCGTCAACCTCGACAGCCTGACGGGCGGACCCAACGGCAAGGTGGTGGGCGCCCGACCGGTGCTCCTCGGTCGGGAGCTCACGGGCGTGGCCGACTTCTACTGGCTCGCCCTGGTCATGGCCATCATCACCCTGGTGGCGACCCGCAACCTGGCCCGGTCCCGGCTGGGCCGGGCGTGGCAGAGCGTCCGGGAGGACGAGGCGGTGGCCGAGGCGGTGGGCGTCGCCTCCGTGCGGGCCAAGCTCTACGCCTACGTGCTCGGCTCGGTGTGGGCCGGCCTGGCCGGGGCGCTGTCGGCGGCCAAGTTCGGGATCGTGAACCCCACGAGCTTCACTTTCACCGTCTCTGTGCTCATCCTCGTGGTGGTGGTGCTGGGCGGGCGGGGGAGCTTCCCCGGGGTGGTGCTGGGGGCAGTGGTGGTGGCGGGGCTGCCCGAGGCGTTGCGGGGC
>JBIOYN010000417.1:0-10372 GCA_044870155.1 Acidimicrobiia bacterium
ACCACGGCGTCCAGGGGATGGCGGCGGGCCGCCTCCACGATGGCGCCGGCGGCCGCCTCCGGCCGGGCGAGGTCGAGGACGAGCGCCCGGTCCCCCATGTCGATGGTCTGGGCCACGTCCGAGGCCACCACGACCTCGGCGCCGAGGCGGGCGGCGGCGGCCAGGAAGTCCGGGGCCCGGTAGGTGGCCGAGGGCAGCAGGAGGAGAACGCGGGTCACGGCGGTATCATGACCGGCATGAGCGCGGAAACGGACCCCATCCTCACCGTCACCGAGGTGGCCCGGCAGAAGGTGCTGCGGGTCCGGGCCGCCGAGACCGACCCGGAGAGCCTGGCCCTGTGGCTCGAGGTGAGCGGCGTCGCCAACGGCAAGTACCGCTACGACATGTATTTCCAGCCCGCGGACTACGCCGGGCCCACCGACGCCGTCCAGCAACACGACGACCTCTCCGTGGTCATCCCCAACTTCTCCATCGACAAGGTCCGGGGCTCCACCCTGGACGTGGCCGGCGACCCCATCGAGGGCGGGCTCGTCCTCGACAACCCCAACAGCCCCAGCCCGGCGGTGGCCGCTCCCGGCAGCTCGGTGCCGCCGCCCCCCGCCGACCTGACGGGTGACGTGCCCCAGCGGGTGATCCAGGTGCTCGACAGCCAGATCAACCCCTCGATCGCCGCCCACGGGGGCCACGCCCAGCTGGTGGCGGTGGAAGGCGACACCGCCTACCTCCGGCTCTCGGGCGGCTGCCAGGGCTGTGGCATGGCGTCGGTCACGCTCAGCCAGGGCATCGAGGTGCTGCTCAAGGAGAGCGTCCCCGAGATCCTCCGGGTGGTGGACGTCACCGACCACGCCAGCGGGACCAACCCCTACTTCGAGCAGGCCAAGAAGTAGTTCTAGGTTCGGTTGACGATGAACGTGCCGGTGGCGTGGGCCACGTCGGCTCCGTCGGCTGTGCGCAGCCAGGCCTGGGCAAATCCCACCCGGCGCCCGAGCCGGATGACCTCGCCGTTGACGGCGAAGCGGTCGCCCCCCGAGGCCGGCCGCAGGTTGGAGACCTTCATCTCCAGGGTGGCGACCCGGTCCCCCCGCTCGAGGGCGGCGAGGAGGGCGAAGTTCATGGCCGCGTCGAGGAGCACCGCCTGCACGCCGGCCTGGACGGTGCCGGCCGGGTTGCAGGCATCGGGGGTGGGGGTCCAGGTGGCCTCGGCCCAGCCCTCCCCGTAACCGGTGAACGAGGCGCCGAGATGGGTGATCAGGGGCATGCCTCCGTCCCCGAGCCACCGCTCCATGTCCCGCACGGCGGGGCACGCTACTAAACTTGACCACCTGGTCTAGTACCTGAGCAGAGGAGCGAGCATGCCGACCGCCGTCATCGTCGACGCCGTCCGGACGGCCACGGGCCGCCGGAACGGCCAGCTGAAGGACTGGCACCCGGTCGATCTGGCCGCCGAGACCCTCAAGGCCCTGGTGGCCCGCACGGACCTCGATCCCGCCCTGGTGGAGGACGTGATCATGGGCTGCGTCATGCAGGTGGGCGAGCAGAGCCTCAACGTCGCCCGCAACGCCGCCCTGGCCGCCGGCTTCCCGGAGTCGGTGGTGGGCACCACCGTCGACCGCCAGTGCGGCTCGTCCCAGCAGGCCGCCCACTTCGCCGCCCAGTCGGTGATGGCGGGCGCCAACGACATCGTCATCGCCGCCGGGGTGGAGGTCATGACCCGGGTGCCGATGGGCGCCTCCGTCCAGAGCGGGCCCGGCTTCCCCTTCGGCCCCAAGATGATGGAGCGCTACGCCGCCGTGGGTGGGCTGGTGCCCCAGGGCATCTCGGCCGAGCTCATCGCCGACAAGTGGGACCTGTCCCGGGAGGACATGGACGCCTTCTCGCTCCAGTCCCACCAGCGGGCGGCCCGGGCCCTCGACGAGGGCCGCTTCGAGCACGAGATCATCGTCGTGGCCGGCGCTGACGGCGGCCAGTTCAGCCGGGACGAGGGCGTCCGGGCCGACACGTCCCTCGAGAAGCTGGCCTCGCTCAAGCCCGCCTTCAAGGCCGACGGGAAGGTCACGGCGGGGAACTCGTCCCAGATCAGCGACGGGGCTGCCGCCCTGCTCATCATGACCGAGGAGAAGGCCAACGAGCTGGGCCTGCGGCCCCGGGCCCGCTTCCACGCCTTCGCCCTGGCCGGCGTGGACCCCGTCACCATGCTGACGGGCCCCATCCCCGCCACCGACAAGGTGCTCGACCGGGCCAAGCTCAAGCTCTCCGACATCGACCTGGTGGAGATCAACGAGGCGTTCGCCTCCGTGGTCCTGGCCTGGGAGAAGGAGCACCACCCGGACATGAGCCGGGTGAACGTCAACGGCGGCGCCATCGCCCTCGGCCACCCGCTCGGCTGCTCGGGCGCCAAGCTCATGACCACGCTGCTCAACGAGCTCGAGCGCACCGGTGGCCGCTACGGCCTGCAGACCATGTGTGAGGGCGGGGGCATGGCCAACGCCACCATCATCGAGCGCCTGGGTTAGCGGGAGGCGTCCCTACACTGCAGTTCGCGTGGTCTGGGACATCCTCAAGTTCGCCATCGCCATCGGCTTCGCCCTCGCCATCTACCTGGCGGGGACGTTCGTGGTGCGCTCCTTCATGTTCCCGCCGCCGGCCGAGCCCGACCCGACGGCCATCCGCAAGGTGCACTACCGCTACCGCTGCGGCGTGTGCGGCACCGAGGTGACCATGACCGCCGCTCCTGAAGGAGAGGTGCCCGACGCGCCCCGGCACTGCCGGGAGGACATGGTGCTGGTGGTCGAGCGGGGCGAGTGGTAGCGCCTAGCGATACTGCGTTGCCATCAGGAAGCCGGCGGTGATGAACCCCAGCCCGATGAAGAGGTTGACGTTCTTGGCCTCGCCGGGCAGGGCGTTCAGGTAGTTGAGGATGATCACGAGGACACCGATGCCGAAGCAGACGAACATGACCACCGGCACCCAGCCGGGGCTGGGCGGCGCCTTCTTCGGCGGAGGTGGGGTGTACCGTGACCGCTTGCTTTTCGAACGCGGCATGGGGCGAGGATAGTGCTTGAGGGCAGGCGGGCGTTCGCGTGTCTGGCGGCGGCCGCCGCCGGGTTCCTGATCGTCACCGTCCGGCTCAACCCGGGTGCCGGCGACCTCAGCGTCAGGGTGCCCGAACAGGAGCGCCTGGCCCGCCTCATCCGGGTGGAGCAGCGGCGCTCCGCTGACCTGCGGGCCACCGCCGATGAGCTGCGCAAGCGGGTCCGGAGCTTCGAGCGGGCCCAGCCCATCGGCCATCCGGACAAGGGCCTGGCCGAGACCCGGACCCAGCTGGGACTGGTGGCGGTCGAGGGTCCGGGTCTGACCGTCACCCTGGATGACTCATCCCTGGACGAGTCGCCATCGGGGAACCTGAACGACCTGGTCGTCCATTCCCAGGACATCCAGGCGGTGGCCAACGCCCTGTGGTCGGCCGGGGCCGAGGCCCTGGCGGTGAGCGGGCAGCGGGTCGTCCCCACCAGCGCCCTTCTGTGCGTGGGAAACACGCTGCTCATCAACGGCACCGTCCACTCGCCGCCCTACCGGTTCGTGGCCGTGGGCCAGCACCTGAAGGACGGGCTCCTGGCCGATCCGCTGGTGAAACGGCTCCAGGACGACGCCGGCCGCTTCGGGCTCGGGTTCGAGGCCAACGAGGCCGATTCCGTACGCGTCCCCGCCTATCGGGGCACGACCGCCGTCCGCTACGCCCGGCGGGCCTGACCATGCTCGTCCTCGTCATCGACAACTACGACAGCTTCGTCTACAACCTCGTCCAGTACCTGGGGGAGCTGGGGGCGGAGCCGCTCGTCTACCGCCACGACGAAGCCACGCTGGAGCAGATGACGGCGCTCGACCCGGCGGCGGTGCTCATCTCCCCCGGCCCTGGCCGGCCGGAAGACGCCGGCGTCTCCAACGAAGCCATCACCGCCTTCGGCGAGCGCGGCGTCCCCGTGCTCGGCGTCTGCCTCGGCCACCAGTGCATCGGCCAGCTCTACGGCGGCCGGGTGATCCGGGCCGAGCGCGTCATGCACGGCAAGACCTCCAGCATCCGCCACGGCGGCCAGGGCCTCTTCGAGGGCGTCCCCAACCCCCTGGAAGCCACCCGCTACCACTCCCTGGTGGTCGAACGGGCCTCGGTGCCCGACGTCCTCGAGATCACGGCCGAGACCGAGGATGGCGTGATCATGGGCCTGCGCCACCGGGAGCTGCCCGTGGAGGGCGTCCAGTTCCACCCCGAGTCGATCCTCACCGAAGGCGGCCACCGGCTGCTGCAGAACTTCCTCGCCCGCGCCGACGCCTGATCCGCCCGTCCGCGCAACCGGCGTTGCTCAGGCCCGGCATGTGGGCGTGAGAAACGCCGGTTCGTCCGTAAGTCGGGCGCTGGGGCATCCGGCTCTGTTCAGTCCCTGCATGCGGGGCTGAGAAACGCCGGTTCGGGAGGGTTAGCCGGGGAGACGGGCGACGGAGCCCCGCACCACGGCGAGGCCGTCGGCCACCAGCCCCTTCAATGCGTCTTCGTCCAGCTCGGCGACGGGCTGCGGCCCCGCCCGCAGCGCCGCCAGCACCCGCCCCCGCCGTTGCCGGAACGAGCCCTCGTAGCGCGGCTGCCGGCTGGCCGGGCGCCCCACGCCGGCGTCGACCAGCGCCGGGTCCGCCGCCGTGGCGCACCCCGGGGCCAGCGGGCACTCGCCGCACCGGGGCGCCCGAGGGCGGCAGAGCACGGCTCCGACGTCCATGAGGGCCAGCAGGCGGTCGCGTCCCACCAGTAACCCGCCCGCCGCCCGTCCGGCCGCCACCGCCTCGGTGGGCGTGAGGTGGCGGCCGGCGCCGCGTTCCAGTACGCGACGGACGTTGGTCTCGACGGGCACAGCATCGGCGTCGTCGACCAGGGCGGCGACGGCGTCGGCGGTGTAGCGGCCGACGCCGGGGAGGTCGGCCAGGTCGTGGGGCCAGCCGCGGGCGGCGACCACGGCGGCCGCCTCCCACAACCGGCGGGCCCGGCGGGGGTAGCCGAGGGTGCCCCAGGCGCCGATCACCTCGCCGGCGCCGGCGGCGGCCATGGCCTCGGGTGTGGGGAAGCGGGTCATGAACCGCTCCCACACGCCCGCCACCCGGCCGACCTGGGTCTGGGCCAGCATGATCTCCGACACCAGCACCGCCCAGCGGTCCCGGCTGGCCCGCCACGGCAGGTCATGGCGGCCGTGGGCGGCGTACCAGGCAGCGAGGTCAGTTCCCGAGGATGCCCCCGGTCGTGGTGGTCGTGGCGCTGGACGCCGTGGTGGTGGTCGTTCCGAGGCGCCCCACGGTGATCCGCACCGTCGAACCCTTGGCCACGCGCGACCCGGCCGTCGGCGTCTGGGAGATGACCCGACCGCTGCTGGTGGGGTTGAGCACGGTGGCCTCGTCGACGGCCACCGTGAAGCCGGCGTCCTGGAGGACGGCCGTGGCCTCGGACTGGGTCAGCCCCACCACGCTCGGGACCCGGACCTCCTCCTGACCCGAGGACACCACCATGCGCACCGTCGATCCCTTGGGTGCGTCGGTGCCCGCCTCCGGCTCGGTGCGGATGACGGTGTTCGCCTCCACCGTGTCGGACGCCTCGGTGACGGGGTCGACCTTGAAGCCGGCGGCGCCGAGCTGGTTGGAGGCGCTGACCGAGCTCTGACCGGTGACGTCGGGCACCTTCACCAGCTGGGCCCCCGTGGACTCGAACACGACGACCTCGGTGCCCCGCTCGGCCATGGCGTTGGCCGCCGGCTCGGTGCGGGTCACCTTGCCCTTCTCCACCGTGTCGCTGGCTTCCTGGCGCTGGTCGACCTCGAAGCCGGCGTCTTCCAGGATGGATTCGGCGTCACTCACGGACTTGCCACTGACGTCGGGCACCGTCACCTTGCCCCGGCCCTGACTGACGGTGAGCTTGACCTCGTCGCCCTTGTCGACCTTGGTGCCCTTGTCCGGGTCCTGCCTGAACACCTCGTTCTCGGGGATGCGGTCGTTGATCTCGAAGGTCGGGGTGGCCTCCAACCCGGCGCGTTCGATGAGCAGGGTGGCCTTGTCCAGCGGGAGGCCGACATAGTCGTCGACGGTCACCGTGCCCCCGCCGCCGCTTCCCGTCAGCTGGTCGGCGAGCAGGTAGCCGAGGCCGGCCAGCACGGCCAACAGCGCCACCAGGGCGAGCACGAAGGGCCAGGCCGAGCGCTTCTTTTGGGCCGGCGGCGGCGCTACCGCCGTCCCCACCCGCGTGCGGTCCACCGCCCGGGGCGTGACCGTGGTCGGCTCCGTCCCCGACACGGGGACCGCCGGCACCACCAGGGCGGGCATGGCGTTGGGCTGCTCGCCCCGGCGGAAGCGGGCCAGGTCGGCGCGCAGGTCGTCGGCCGACGGGTAGCGCTCCTCGGGGGTCTTGGCCAGGGCGGTGAGGATGATCTCCTCCAGCTCCCGGGGGACGTCCGGGTTGACCACGGTGGGCCGGGGCGGCTCCTCCCGGACATGCTTGTAGGCCACGGCGATGGGGCTGTCGCCCGAGAAGGGGGGCACGGCGCACACCATCTCGTAGAGGACGACCCCCAGTGAGTAGACGTCGGAGCGGGCGTCGACGGGCAGCCCCTGGGCCTGCTCGGGCGAGAAGTAGGTGGCGGTGCCCATGACCGACCCGGTCTGGGTGAGGCCCTCGGAGGCTCCGCCGGCCCGGGCGATGCCGAAGTCGGTGACCTTCACCTGACCCTGGGGAGTGAGGAGGATGTTGCCGGGCTTCACGTCGCGGTGGACCACCCCGTTGCGGTGGGCGAAGCCGAGGGCTCCGGCGATGTCCGACGCCAGGTCGGCGGCCAGGTTGGCGTAGAGCGGACCTTCGGCGTGGATGGCGTCGCGCAGGGAGCGGCCCTCGACGTACTCCATGACGATGAAGTAGGTGCCGTCGTCCTCGCCCCAGTCGAAGACGGCCACGATGTTGGGGTGGTTCAGGTTGGCCGCCGACTGGGCCTCCCGGCGGAAGCGCTGGACGAAGGCGGGGTCCCGGGCGTACTCCGGGAACAGCACCTTGAGTGCCACCTTGCGGTCCAGCAGCTGGTCGTGGGCCAGGTAGACCTCGGCCATGCCGCCCTGGGCGATGTGGCGGATGATCTCGTAGCGGTTGGTGTAGACCCGTTCGGGCATTCTCTCGAGGCTACCTTTCCCCCGGGGACTCCCCGACCCCCGGGTCGCCCTCGGGGGGCAGGGACGCGAGCAGCTTGGCCAGGACCTGGCCGGCGACGGGGGCGGCCACCCGGCCACCGGTGGCCTCGTCGCCCAGGTCACCGCCGCGCTCCACGATGACAGCCACGGCCAGCCGGGGGGCTTCAGCCGGGGCGAATCCGATGAACCAGGCATGGGGCGGGCCGCCGGGGGCCTGGGCCGTGCCCGTCTTCCCGGCCACGGTCACCCCGGGGACGGCGGCCGCCCGGCCGGTGCCGTTGCGGACGACCTCGACCATCATCCGGCCCACGCTGGCCGCCGTCTCGGGGGACACGGCCCGCTTCCACTCCTTGGGCTCGAGCCGGCGCACCACCCGGCCGTCGGGATCGCGGATCTCCCGCACCACCTTGGGCTCCATGAGCACGCCACCGTTGGCGATGGCGCCCGCCACCATGGCCATCTGCAAGGGGGTGACGGCCACGTCGCCCTGGCCGATGGCGGCGTTGGCGAAGGAGGGCTGGTTGCGCTTGAACGTCCCCGCCTTGGGGCCGGCGCTGCGGGCCGCGTTGAGGTCGAAGGGCACGTCCTCGCCGATCCCGAAGGCCTTGGCCCCCTCGGCCAGTCGCTCGCCCAGGTCGAGGCCGAGCTGGGCGAAGCTGGTGTTGCACGAGCGCCGGAAGGCCTCCACCAGCGTCCCCCCGCAGCTGGAGGAGCCGAAGTTGCGCAGCACCTTGTCGGACTGGGGCAGGTCGAGGAAGCGGAGGGAGGGGAAGCGGCGCTCGAGTGTGGCCACGCCCGTCTCCAACCCGGTGGCGGCGGTGACCACCTTGAACGTGGAGCCCGGCGGGTAGCGCTCCCGGAAGGCCCGGGCCAGCATGGGCTTGGCCGGATCCTGGTTCATGCTGTCGTAGGCGGCCTGGACATCCTTCGCCTTGTGCCCGGCCAGCGGCGTGGGGTCATAGGACGGGTACGACCACAGGGCGAGCACCTGGCCGGCGGCGGGGTCGAGCACCACCACCGACCCCCGCCGGTCCCCCAGCGCCGCCTTCGCCGCCTCCTGGGCGGCGGCGGTGATGGACAGGACCACAGTGCCCACCGGCTCCTTGCCGATGAGCCAGTCGCCCAGGTTCCGGATGGCCAGCCCAGTGGAGCGTCCGGCCAGGTCGGCGCCGTAGGCGTCCTCCACGCCCGTCGCCCCCAGGTTGAAGGAGAAGTGACCGCTGACGTGGCCGAAGAGGGCGCCGGTGGGGTACGTGCGCTGGCGCTCGAACTCGTCGTCGACGGGCTCGGAGTGGGCCACCACCGTCCCGTCGGGGGTGACGATGTCGCCCCGGGGCGCCGAGTAGTCGCGCAGCACGGCCCGCACGTTGCGGGGGTGGTTGGCCAGGCGGCTGGCCGAAACCACCTGGAGGTAGTTGAGCTGGAGGAACAGGGCCACGAAGCAGGCCACCACCACCAGGCCCACACGGCGGATCTGGCGGTTCATCAGCTGGCCTCGGCCCGGCGGGCCACCTCGTCGGAGACCCGCAGCAAGAGGGCGAGGATGACGAAGTTGGCCAGCAGCGACGAGCCGCCGTAGGAAACGAAGGGCAGCGTGATCCCGGTGAGGGGGATGAGGCGGGTCACCCCGCCCAGGATGATGAACGTCTGCACCCCCAGGATGGTGGTGAGCCCGGCGGCCAGCAGCTTGAGGAAGGGCTGCTCGGCCGCCAGCGCGATGCGGAAGCCCACCCCCACGAGGAGGACATAGAGGACGAGGACGGCAGTGGTGCCGAGCAGGCCGAGCTCCTCGCCGATGGCGGCGAAGACGAAGTCGGTGGGGGCGTTGGGGATCTTGCCCGGGCTGCCCAGCCCCAGGCCGGCGCCGGCGAAGCCGCCGGACCCGAAGGCAAACAGGGCCTGGACGAGTTGGAAGCCCCGCCCGTCCAGGGTGGGCCAGGGATCGAGCCAGGTGGTGACCCGGTCGTGGACGTGGGCGAAGGTCCCGTAGGCGAAGGTGGCGCCGGCGGCGAACATCACGGCCCCCACGCCCAGGTAGCCGGCCCGGCCGGTGGCCATGTAGATCATGGCCAGGAAGACGGCGAAGAACAGGAGCGAGGAGCCCAGGTCCTTCTCCTGCACCATGACCAGGATCGAGAAGCCCCAGGCCAGGACCAGGGGGCCGAGGTGCTTGGGGTCGGGGAGCGACACCGGGCCGAGGCGCCAGGTGCCGATGGAGAGCAGCTCCCGCTTTTCGACGAGGTAGGCGGCCAGGAACACGACGAGGAGGACCTTGGCGGCCTCACCGGGCTGGAAGTTGAGGGGGCCGAGAGCGACCCACAGCCGGGCGCCGTTGATCTCCCGCCCGACGCCGGGGATGGCCGGCATGATGAGGGCGAGGATCCCGACGAGGGCGAAGGTGTAGCGGTAGCGCTCCAGGTCCCGCACCCGGCGCACGAGGACGAGCACGGCCACGAAGGCCCCGACGGAAAGCGCCGTCCAGCCCGACTGCAGCCGGGCCAGGTCGGGGTCGAGACGGGCGATGACCACGAAGCCGATCCCGTTGAGCAGGGCGGCCACGCCGAGCAGCGTGCCGTCGGCCCGGGGCGCCAGGCGGCGGACGGCCACGTGGGCCACCAGCACCAGGCCCACGGCGGCGGCGGCGAAGGGCATCAGGTCGGCGGGGAGGCTGGCGTGGGCGGCGAGCGACGTCAGGGTGTAGCCGCCGGCAGCCACCAGGACGGCCAGGACGACGAGGCCGAGCTCGACCGACCGCCGGGAGTCACGGGAAGCGACGGCCTTCACCGGATGGTGGAGGGGGTCTTCGGGTCAGGGGGCGTGCTGATCCCGGGGAAGGTGGTGGAAGGCACGGCGGGGAAGGGCTCGGGGAGCGGCGTGCGTTCGTCTTCCAGGCGCATCAGGAACCGGACGGCGTCGGACCGGCTGGAGAAGCGGTGCCCGTCCTCCAGGTCGGCCTGCTGGGCCGGGCTGAGGTCGTCGCGGATGAGCCCGCTGCGCTGTTCCACCGTGGGGTCCCAGCCCAGCACCCCGCCGGGCACTCCCCGGTAGAGGGTGACCCGGTCGCCGCCCAGGCCCACGTAGTAGGTCCGCCGGGCGTACCAGCCGATGGCACCGAAGCCGGCGCCGACGATGAGGACGACGGGGATCAGCCACAGCACCACCCGGCGGG
>JBIOYN010000418.1:0-24720 GCA_044870155.1 Acidimicrobiia bacterium
CCTTCTCCAAGGGCCAGTCCCCGGCCAAGGCCATCCTCGGTCACCGGGTGGTGCGCCAGGACACGGGCCAGGTTGCCCCCTGGGCCGACATGTTCCTGCGCAACGTGATCCTCCAGTTCGGCCTCACGCTGCTGTCCGTCCTGCTGCTTGGAATCCCGCTGCTCATCGGCGGCGGGCTCATCCTGGCCGGCGACCTGCGCCAGACGGCCTGGGACCGCCTCGCCGGCACCCGCGTGGTGGTCGACCCGGCGGGCCTTTCCCTGCCACAATCCGTGTCCTACCGCAACTGAGCGGGGCCCCGACTTTTACTGGCCGGAGGCACTGCGCCAGAATGGTGCGCCATGGACGTCGACATTCGTGATTCCGCGTCCCTGAAACCGGCCGAGCTGGATGTTTTGTCCCAGCTTCTCAGAGATTCCGGCAGCCCCCTCGACGACAAGATCCTGGACCAGCAGGTGGAATCCTTCCCCCGGGTGAGCCTGGTCACGGCCGACGAGGAGGTGGTCGGATTCCTGTTCGGTTCTCTGGAACGCATCGGCGGGACCCCCTGCGTCCTGTGGGGCCTGGGCACCGCCCGTGATCCCTCCGAGGCCGAGCCGGTGGTCAGTGCCATGACCACCGAGCTCTACCGCCGGGCCGCCATCTCCTTCCCTGACGAGGACGTGCTGGTGGCCGGGCGGTTCGCCCATCCCACCGTCTACCAGCTCTTCGGCGGGCTCCAGGAGCCCGTTCCCCGCCCCGGCTACAAGGCCAGCGGCGAGGATCGGGCCTGGGGGCGGCGGCTGGCCAAGCGCTTCGGTTGCGACGACCGCTACGACGACCGCGCCTTCCGGACCGAAGGCCATGGTGCGCCCGAGGCCCTCCTCGACGTGGAGCTGTCCGGGAAGCCGGAACCGGCGGTGGCGGAGCTGATGGCGTCGGTCGAGCCCGAGCGGGGCGACACCCTCATCGCCTTCGGCTGGGCGCCGGCGGAGTCACTGGCCGCCGTCCTGGCCAAGAACGGCCGGTAACCACAGGGCGAAATCACCGCCCCGGTCGCTTGTGACCGTTGTGGCTGGTGTGGCAAGGTGAGCGGCCTATGTCGCGCGCCCGGCCCTTCGCCCGGCGGCTCCTGTCCGGCCGTCCCACCGCGGTCGCGGCCATCGTCGTGCTCGGCCTCTCCGCCGCTCCCGCCGGTGCGTCCCGCAAGCGGTTGGTCCCCCCGCCGCCCCCGAGCATCGCCGTCGACGCCGCCCGCATCGAGCCCTTGGCGCCCGACGCCCATGTCGTCGTCGAGGGGGGTGGGGAGTTCCGGGGGGTGCTGGAGCTGCGCCGGGCCACGGTCAAGCCGCCGCCGCCGGTGCCCGTCCCGGGCGCGGCGCCGGCGCCCCCACCGCCGCCGGTGGCCGGCGTGGGGGTGGTGAACGAGGTCGGCTTCGAGGACTACCTGAAGGGCATCGCCGAGGTGCCCGCCGGCTGGCCGGCGGAGGCGTTGCGGGCGCAGGCCATCGCGGCGCGCACCTACGCCCTGTGGGTGCTGGAGAACGGCGCCGCGGGGGCTGCCGGCGCCCTCGGCGCCCAGATCTGCGCCACCGAGGGCTGCCAGGTCTACGCCGGCCTGGCCAAGGAGCGGGCCCCCAATGCCGGCAACTGGGTGGCGGCGGTGGAGGCCACCGCCGGCCGGGTGCTGCTGTACCAGGGCAAGGCCATCGTGGCCAAGTACTCCTCCTCCAACGGCGGCCGCTCGATGTCTGGCGGCCAGCCCTACCTGAAGCCGGTCGACGACCCCGACGACGCCCGCAGCCCGCTCCACCGCTGGACGCTGTCCGTGTCCTTCGACGACGTGGGCCGGGCCCTGGCCGCCCCGGGGACCGTGACCGGGGTCCGCCGGGAGGGGGGATCGGTGGCGGTGGCCTGGAGCGGCGCCGCCGGCACCGCCGGCGAAGTGGTGGTGCCGGCCACCGACTTCCGGGCCAAGCTCAACGCCGCCGTGGCGCCGCCCCCGGGGCGATCGCGCACGGTCCCGTCGATCATGTTCGACATGGCCGCCGACGGCGGCTCCCGGATGGTCAACCTGGCCGGACGTGGCTATGGCCACGGCATCGGGATGAGTCAGTACGGCGCCTTCGGCAAGGCCACCCGGGGCCTGCGGGCCGACGCCATCCTGGCCGCCTACTACGGCGGCCTCCGCCCCACCACCGTGCCCCCCGGCCGCCTGCCCACCACGGTGAAGGTGGCCGTCGACGACGGCCGTCCGGAGGCGAGGGTGGGCGCCACCGGGCCCTTCCGGGTGCTCGACGGAAAGGGGCACGTGGTGGCGGCCGTGGCCACCGGTGCCTGGCGGCTGACCCCGGGGCCCAAGGGCGGGCTGCGGCTCTTCCCTCCCCCGGGCCAGACCGGCCCCGCCGCCGTCGAGCTGGTGGCGGTGGAGCCCGCCACCGGTGCCGTGGGTCAACCGCTGGTGGTCCGCTTCAAGCCCCGGGTGCCGGCCCTGGTGCGGGTGGTGGCCACGCCCCCCGGCGGCCCCGAGGCCGAGGTCCTGCCCACCACCGCCCTGGGGAACGGCGAGCAGTCGGTGACGCTCCCGCCGCCCGCCTTCGGCGGCGCCTACATCGTGCGGAACTCGGCCGACGCCGGCGCCGGCCGGACGGCCGAACTGGTCCTCCCTCCGCCGGTGGTGGGTCCGGCGCCGGTGGCGGTGGCGCCTGCGGACGACGACGCCGCCGGGACGCTCCCGTCCCGGCGGGCCCGCGCCTCGCGCTCGGAAGCGGCGGCGCCCGCCGTCGCCCGGGCGAACGACCGCAATGAAGCAAGGGCGTGGGCGTTGCCACTGGCGTCGGTGGCTCTCGCCACCGCGGCCGGGGCCGGCGGCGCGGTCTGGCACCGCCGGCGGCGCGGTTCATCCGCCGGCGAGCCCGCGCCGGTCTCAACCGGGACGTAAGGGGCGCTCCGGCAACTTGCGGGTCTCCAGGCCTCGTGGGCGCCTGCTCGGTCAGCGCACCCGGGCCGGCGTCCGGTGCTCCTCGCGGCGGTGCCCGCCGGACAGCTCGATGAGGACGGGCCGCTCGATCTGGTCGGCGCGGGCCACGGCCAGGCGGCAGCGGGTGACGGCCACCAGGGTCGAGGTTCGTCGCCCGCCCTCCAGCACGGCGCGTTCGCCCACCACGGCGCCCGGACCGAGCTCGGCCAGGGCCTCGCCGCCCTTCTCGACCCGGACGACGCCGTCGAGGACGAGGTAGAGATCGGTCCCCTCGTCGCCTTCCCGCACGATCGTCGCTCCGGCCTTGACGGCACGGATGGACGGCTTCTCGCCGCCGCGCATGATCTCGGTCGACAGCTGGCGCTCCAGGGCCGTCTCGGCCGCGGTGACCAGGGCGGGGCTGTCCTCGTCCCCCCACGGGCTGTGCTTGCCGAACGCCTTGCGGTACCAGTCCTTGAAGTCGGTGAGGCCGGTCTTGGCCGCCAGGGTGGTGTCGGGCCCGTAGACCCAGTGCCGGGGGAAGGCCGACGCCCCCGCCACCTCGAAGGTGCAGCGGCCGTCGGCGAACAGGGTCATGGCCAGGGTCGACCACACCAGCGGCGCCTTCCACTGCACGAACGGTGCCCGCCGTACCCGCCGGGGCGCGGGCAGGCCGGTGCGTCCCCCGGCCGTCTGGAGGAAACGGACCCAGCCGTCGCCGATCTCGGGCTCGGATCGGAGCACGGGCATGGCGAAAGCCTGGAAGGTGCGGCTACCCGAGCGGCCGGGAAGCACCGTGGTGGAGCCCATGAGCACGCCGCCTGAATAGCCGGCGCCCACGATCGTGCCCGCGTCGTCGACGTCGGCCCAGGCCCGCAACTGGTTGGCGAAGCGGAATCCGTCGGCCGCCTGCAACGCCTCGAGGTTGTCGAGGTGGTCGGGCGGCGGGTCGTCGTAGTGGGTGAACCCGAACTCGAAGGGGAGCTTCATCATCCCACCGATGGCCTCGGACGGGATCCACGACAGCGACACCACCTGATGCTCGATTCGCACTGCTGGACCTCCTCGTCTGTCCCCCTCTCGGACCGTAGGCCGGTGGGGGCGCGAGGGGCAGGGCGCAGGCTGGTGTCACGGGGTGGTGCTGGTACCACCGACCCTGCACCCTTCATGGCGTCGGCCGAGAACAAAGTTGGACCTTCGTCTCGAACCGCGCGGCGTTCAGACACAACCCTGCCCTCTCGACCTTTGCTCGCCTACAAGGGCCGTAACCCATAACCCGCAGGGAGATAGCCGACCATGTCCACCACCGCCGCAATCGGCCTCCGACGCGGCGGCCAGCCAGCCACGACCTTGCTCCTCCTCTGGTCCAGTCTGTTTGTCGTCGTCGGAGTGAACTGGGACGTGAGCGACATCGGAAATGGCTTCGACGCAGGCTGGGGCGACTCCCTTTTCGGCTACGTCGGGACGCCGCTCGCCGTCGGGATCAGCGCGCTCCTGGTCGCCCACGAGGTCCACCTCCGCACGAGCAAGCGGCAACCCACGGCACTGGCGTCCTGAGCCGTCTGGGGCCCCACAGACCTGAAGTTCCGGAGCCATATGCGCCCAGAGCCGCCCATCGACGGCAGCCCTGTCGCGGGGCCCCATCTCCACTCAAAGCGGACCGACCTCCCGGCGGTGGTGCTGCCACGAGCACGGGGACGCCAGCCTCCCTCCTGCCCGCCGCGGCGGCGCGCCCTCAGAGTCACGCTGCTCGGATGGCAACTGCAGCCGGTCCGGAGCGCCAGCATGAGCCTGACCTTTCCGCCCGACCCGCTGCCGGTGCCGGCCCGGGGGGTGCGGGGAAAGGTCCGGTGGCACGTGCCTCTCTTGGGGTACGTGGTCCACGGGTTGCGGTGGCCGCGCGGATTCCTGGTGCTCGTCGTCGGACGGGGTGCCGCTCTCGCCCGCGGAGAGGTCCGGGCGCAGCGGCGGCGCCGTCGGACCGAACCGGCGGAACGCAGCGGTTCCTCGAGCCGAGGTGACGTGGTCGTTCGGGAGCGCCTCGGACCAGCCCGAGAGGTCCGTCCCCATTGCGACGGTCGTGCCGCTCAGATCTCGGGACGATGGCCGATGGTGCAGGTGGACGATCTTCCGGTCCCGACTGGCGAATGTTCTTCGCGCCGGGCCGCGCCACCCCCAGATGGCGCAAATCGAATGAGGGTGGTGCTGGCACCACGGCACGCCGCATGGTCCCTCCCTGGGCGAAGGCCCAGGCGTCTGGCCAGATGGAAAGCGCCAACCACGGGAAGCCGGCGGCAGGGAGGTCGGGCATGACACAGGGCGGCGCAGTGGCGACGGGAACGATCACCGTGTTCCTGGCCGACGACAACCTGATCGTCCGGGCCGGGGTGCGGGCCCTGCTCCAGCGTCAGGCCGACCTCGAGATCGTCGGCGAAGCGGCCGACTACGCCGAGCTGGTGGCCGGCGCCGAAGAAGCCGCGCCCCATGTGCTCGTCACCGACATCCGCATGCCGCCCACCTTCCAGCGGGAGGGAATCGAGGCGGCCCAGCAGCTGCGCAAGCGCCACCCGGGAACCGGTGTGGTCGTGCTCTCCCAGTTCGACGACCCCGAGTACGCCGTGGCCCTGCTGTCCGAGGGCTCCGCCGGCTACGGCTACCTCCTCAAGGACCGCCTGGCCGAGGGAAACCAACTGGTCGACGCCATCCGGGCGGTGGCCGCCGGAGGCACCGCCCTCGACCCGGTGATCGTCGACGCCCTGGTGCGGCCCGTCACCGGCGACGGCGACCTCACCCCCGACGAGGAGGAGCTCCTCACCCAGGTGGCCGGGGGCCGGCCCATCAAGGCCATCGCCGTGGCCCGGCGGACCACGCCGGAGGCCGTGTCGGGCGACGTCGAGGAGCTGTTCCTGAAGATCGCCCGGGGCGCCTCGGCGGGGACGACGAGCTCCCTCCGGCGGCTGCGCCTGCTGCACCAGTCCATCGTCGAGCGCGAGGAGCAGGGCGAGAGCCTCTCCCGGCTGCTGCCCGGTGGCCTGGCCGAGAAGCTGCGCACCGAAGGCCGGCGCATCGGGGAGACCGAGAGGGTCGAGGTCACCGTGCTCATGTCCGACGTCCGGGGCTACTCGGGCATCGCCGAGAAGGCGGACCCGAGCGAGCTGGCGGTCCAGCTCAACGAGCACCGGGCGGCCATGAACGAGCAGGTGCTGGCCAACGGCGGCACGGTGATGCAGTTCGTGGGCGACGCCGTGATGGCCGTCTTCGGCGCGCCCTTCGCCCAACCCGACCACGCCGAGCGGGCGCTGGCGGCGGCGCTGGCCATGCACGCCGCCCAGGCCGAGGTGGACTGCCGCTGGGCGGAACGGGGCCTCCCCCCCTTCCTGCTCGGCATCGGCCTGTCCAGCGGGGTGGCGGCGGCCGCGCTGCTGGGCTCCGAGGAGCGTCTGGAGTACTCGCTGGTGGGCGACACCGTGAACATGGCGCAACGCCTCCAGGATCTCGCCCGGCCCGGCGGGCGCACCGTCCTCAGCCAGGCCACCTGGGATCTGCTGCCCGAACGCCCCGAGGCGGAGCGGCTCGACCCGACCGTTGTGAAGGGCCGAGAGACGCCGGTGGTGGCCTACATCGTCGGCCCGTGACGACCCAACAGAGCAATCGAACATTCACAAGGAGGACCAGGTAATGGCGGATGACGTGCTGGTGGTGCAAGGCGTGCGCAAGACCTACGAGGCGGAACAGGCGCCGGTGCGGGCCCTGCGGGGCGCCGACCTGACCCTGGGCCGGGGTGAGTTCACGGCGGTCATGGGGCCGTCGGGTTGCGGCAAGTCGACGTTGCTCAACGTGGTGGCCGGCCTCGACCTGGCCGACGAGGGCTCGATCCTCCTGGCCGGCGAAGAGGTGGTTGGCCAGAGCGAGGATGACCTGGCCCGCATGCGGCGCCGCCACATCGGGATCGTCTTCCAGTACTTCAACCTCCTCGAGGGCATGACCGTGCTGGAGAACGTGGCCCTGCCCGCCATCGTGGCCGGCACCAAGCGCAAGCCGGCCGAGACCCGGGCCCGGGATCTCCTCGACCTGCTCGGCCTGTCCGACAAGGCCAAGGCGGCACCCGGAGTCCTCTCCGGTGGTCAGCGCCAGCGCCTCGCCATCGCCCGGGCCCTGGCCAACCAGCCCACCCTGCTGTTGGCCGACGAGCCCACCGGGGCCCTCGACTCCGAGGGCGGCCACGAGGTCCTGGAGCTGTTCCGACGGCTACACGCCGACGGCCAGACCATCCTCATGGTCACCCACAACCCCGAGGTGTCGGCCGGGGCGCAGCGGATCGTCCACATGCGCGACGGCCGGGTGGTCGACGACGGGCTGGCCGTCAACCTCACCGGCGACGCTCAGACCGGCGCCTCCCTCGTAGTCGGCGCCTAGAGACCATGGCCACGGCCGTGGGCGCGGGCGCCGTCTGGTTCTGCGCCCGCAGCGCGCTCCGGCGGCGGATCGGCACCACCGTGGTGCTGGCCATGCTCGTCGGCCTGGCCGGCGCCGCCGTCCTCGGCACCTGGGCCGGGGCCCGGCGCACCGAGCGCGCCTTTCCCCGCTTCCTCGACGCCGCCCGGGCCGCCGACGTGGTGGTGGGGGACGAGGCCCTCGGCCCGCTCGACGACGAGGCGATCCGGCGGGCGCCCGGAGTGGTGGTCGCCGGGACGGTGCGGGGCTACGGGCTGGCGGCGGTGGACGCCCGGGGGGACCCCGACGTCGACGCCGGCTACGGCGCCTTCGTCCCCGACCGTTCCTTCCTCGACGCCTTCGTCGGCGGGGTCGTGCTGGCCGGTCGTCTCCCCGACCCGGACCGCGCCGACGAGGTCGCCGTGTCCGCCGACGTCCTGGACGAGACCGGTCTCCGCATCGGGGATCGCATCGCAGGCTTCGCCTTCGCCTTCAACGACCTGGAGAACAGGAGCGAGCAGCGTCTGGCCGAGCTGGCTGCCGAAGGCCGGGAGCCGACTCCCGCCGACCAGGCGGCGGTCCTGCGTCAGAGCAGCGAACCGGTCACCGCCACCATCACCGGTGTGCTGCGCCTCCCCGACGAGATCGTGGTGGGGGAGAACGAGGATCCCGAGCCCATCCTCGGGGTCATCCTCACACCCGCCTTCGCCCAACGGACCCGCATCCCCCCCAGTTACGAGACGGTCCACGTCGACCTCGCCGATCCCGCCGGCGACCTGGCCCCATTCCAGCAGGCGGTCCGCGCCGCCCACCCCGACGCCACCCTGTCCTTCGTGGCCCGCCGCGACCGGGAGGCGGTGGTGGCGGTGGCCACCAAGCCCTACGTCCAGTCACTGCGGATCTTCACCGCCGTGCTCGCCCTCACCGCCTTGCTCGTCCTCGGCCAGGCGCTCGCCCGCCAGGCGGCCGCCGACGGGGCCGACGGGGCCGCCCTCGCCGCTCTCGGTCTGGGTCCCCGGGCCGTGGCCGGTGTGGCCATGACCCGGACCGTGCTCGCCGGTGCGGCCGGCACCCTGGTGGCCCTGGTGGGAGCGTGGCTGGCGTCGAGCCGGTTCCCGGTCGGGCCGACCCGGCTGGCGGAGCCCCACCCGGGCCGGTCTGCCGACCTGTCGGTGCTGGCCATCGGCGGCTTGGCCCTCGCGGCCGCCGTCCTGGTGGCCGCCCTCGTGGGCGCCCGCCGGGCCATGGTGCCGGCGCGCCCATCGGCGCGGCGTCACACCGGCCGCTTGGCTGACCGCCTCGCCGGCGCCGGGGCTCCGCCCCCGGCCACGGTCGGGGTGCGCTTCGCGCTGGAAAGCGGAGCGGCCGTCGGCGGATCGCTCGCCACCTTCTTCGGCGTGGGCACGGCCGTCGTGACCCTCACCGCCGCCGCCGTCTTCGGTGCCGGCCTCGACCGCCTGGTGCACGAGCCGGCCCGGTTCGGCTGGCGCTGGGACGCGCTGTTCGAGACCTATGAGGGCTTCATCGACACGGCCCGGGCGGAGCGGCTGACCGGCGACGGCCGCTTTTCGGCCCTCGCCCTCGGTGCCCGGGCCAGCGCCACGCTGGCCGGCGTCCCCGTCCCCGCCTACGGCTTCGACGTCCGCTCCGGCGGGCCTCCCCTCGCCCCCCGGAGCGGGTCCTTCCCCGCCGCCGCCGGCGAGGTGGCCCTGGGCCCCCGAACGTTGCGCCGCTTGGGGGTCGGTGTCGGCGACACGGTCGACGCCCTCACCGCCCAGGGCGAGGCCGTGCGCCTGCACGTCGTCGGCGAGGCGCTGTTCCCGGCGCTGGCGCCTGATGTCACCACCGCCCTCGCCGACGGCGCCGCCTTCACCTTCGCCGGGCTCGACGCCCTCTCGGGGGTCAAGCCCAGCTTCGCGCTCGTCGGTCTTGCCCCCGGCGTGGCCCTGGCCGACGTGGCCCGCGCCTACGACGGGGACGTGTACGACGTGCTGCGGCTGCGCCGTCCCGGTGAGATCGTGAGCTACCAGCGGGTGGAACGCGTCCCGCTGCTGCTGGCCGGGTTCCTTGCCCTCCTCGGGATCGGCGTCCTCTGGCACACGCTGGTGACGGGGGTGCAGCGGCAGCGACGCACCCTGGCCGTGCTCAAGACCCTCGGCTTCGTCCGCCGGCAGGTATCGGCCACCGTCGCCTGGCACGCCACCACCGTGGCCACCATCGCCCTGGCCGTAGGCGTGCCCGTCGGGGTTGCCAGCGGCCGCCTGGCCTGGCGAGCGTTCACCGGCGACCTCGGCGCCGGCGGGCCGCCCGTAACCCCCGCCGTCGCCCTCCTCGGCGTGGTCGCCGGCGGCTATTTCCTGGCCAACCTCCTCGCCGCCGGGCCCGCCCACCGGGCCCGGAGGATCCCTCCCGCCGTCGTCCTGCGGAGCGAGTGACGATGAGCGCCTCCTGGTACTGGGCCCGGGCCACCCTGCGGCGCAACCTGCGCGGAGCGGCCCTGGTGGTCCTGCTGGTGGCGGTGGGTGGAGGCGCCACGATGGCCCTGGCCGCCGGCGCCCGCCGGACCGAGTCGTCGTACCGGCGGCTGGTGGCGGTCAGCAACGAGT
Organism: Acidimicrobiia bacterium; assembly: GCA_044870155.1. Classification (GTDB taxonomy): domain Bacteria; phylum Actinomycetota; class Acidimicrobiia; order IMCC26256; family BP-133; genus CAWBJP01. The sequence goes on from JBIOYN010000418.1 coordinate 9,979, forward strand.
TCGACGGCGTTGTCTACCCCGACTCCGCCGCCGACGGCCAGGAGGGCGAGGACGTGCTGCGCGCCCTCGTGGCCTCCCCCCTGGTGGCCGACGCCGTCGTCGTCAGCAACGCCTTTGCCGTTCCCGTGGGCGTGAAGTGCGTCGGCGGGTCGTCGGCCGACTTCTACGCCCTGCAATTGCCCCTGGACGGGGGCGACCCCTACCGGATCAGCCGTCCCCGGGTGCTGTCCGGGCGCTTTCCCCGTCCGGGAGTGGCCGACGAGGTCGCCCTCCCCGAGATCATCGCCGCCCGCCTCGGGCTCGTCGTGGGCGACGAACTGCGCCTGTTCGTGCCCGCCACCCCCGACGACTGCCGGGACGAGGCGACCTCCGCCCGTCAGCCGCCCGCCGCCCGTCTGCGGGTCGTCGGCGTGGTCCGCCACGCCTACGAGCTGGGACAGCGACCGGACGACTCCGTCCCCACGTTCCTCCCCCGGGCCTTCGGTGCCGCCCACCCCGAGGTGCCCGTCGAGTTCCCCCTGGCCTACGTCCGCCTCCACGGGGGCCCTGGCGCCTTCGCCGCCTTCGCCGCCGAAGCCCGGCGGGCCGGCGGCGGCGCCGAAACGGGCACCGCGCCGGAGGGCGCCGTGCAGCCGGCGCTCGACACCGCCTCCACCGGGCTGTGGGTGGCGGCGGGCGTCGTGGCGCTGGCCACTCTGGGCGCCCTGGCCCTGGCTCTGGTCCGCCAGGCCGACGGCCTCGCCGGCGACCTGCGGGTCCTCGGCGCCCTGGGGGTGTCGCGCCGGGTCGCGGCCGCCGGCGCCGCCGCTCCGGGCGCCCTGGCGCTCGGCCTGGGGGTGGCGGCCGCTCTGGTGGTGGCCACCGCCGCCTCAGCCAGCTTCCCGATCGGCCTCGGCCGGCGAGCCGAGCCGCACCTGGGTCTCCACGCCGACTGGGCGGTGCTGGCCACCGGCGCCCTCGCCGCCCTGATGATCGGCTTCGTTTCGGTCGGGCTGGCCGCCTGGCGGGCGGTTCGGGTCGCCGACCGAGTGGGCACCGCCGGCGGGTCACCCCGGGCGTCCCGCCTCTTGGGGCTGCTCCGCCGGGCGGGTATGCCCCCGTGGGCCACGATCGGTTCCGGATATGCCCTGGGGACCGGGCGGGGCGCCAGGGTGTCGGCCGGCGCCGTGGCCGGCGCCATCGTGGGGGTGACAGGGGTCGTGGCCGTCACGCTCTTCGGATTGTCGCTCGACCGGGCCATCACTGAGCCGCGGCGCTACGGCTGGGGTGACTGGGACGGGGTGGTGAAGCCCGACGTCAGCGAGGAGGGCCAGAGCCCCGAAGCGGACGCGGCCGACGACGCCCGGCTCGAGGCGCTGGTCCTGGCCGACCCCGCCGTGGAGGCGGTCAGCCTGGTCCGGTTCCGCTCCGAGCTGGTCCTCGACGGGGAGCCGGTCCGGGGCCTGGTGGTCTTCCCCCGGCGGGGACGGGCGGGGCCGACCGTCGTCTCCGGCCGCCTGCCCGAGCGCAGCGGGGAGATCGCCCTCGGCGCCGGCACGGCCCGCCGCTTCGGGGTCGGGGTCGGTGACCGGGTGCGGGCCGGCACCGGCGACACCGCCTCGCTCGACGTCGTCGGCCTGGCCGCCTTCCCCGCCGGCGAGGACGGACTGGCGGTCAGCGACGGGTTCGTGGTCCCGGGAGACTGGTGGGTGCACCAGGCGTACCCGGCGACCTGCGAGGAGGGGTGCTTCCGCCAACACGCCGTGGTCCTGGCCCAGGGAGCCGACGTCGCCGCCTTCGCCGGCCGGATGGCCCGCCAGGGCGCCTACGTGACCCAGCCCGAACCGGGTGGCGAGGTACGTCGCCTCCACGAAGTCCAGGCCCTCCCCCGTATCCTCGCCGTCCTCCTCGGCCTCGTCGCCTTCCTCGGCCTCGCCCACACGCTGTGGGTCACGCCCCGGCGGCGCCGGCGCGGCCTCGCCACCCTCCGGGCGCTGGGCTTCACCCCGGTCCAGGTTCGCCGGGTCCTCCACACCCAGGCCGCGGTGCTGGCCGCGGCGGGCGTGGCCGGAGGGCTGATCGCCGGCGTCATCGCCGGGCGCCTGGCCTGGGAGGCCGCCGCCCAGGCCATCGGCGTTCCCGACGACCTCTCCGTCCGTCTCCTCCCGCACGTGTTCATGGTGGCCGCCGCGTTGACCGGTGCCCGCCTGCTGGCCGTCATCCCCGGCCGGGTCGCCGGCCGGGCCACGCCCGCCCGCGGCCTGCGCGGAGAGGGCTGAGGAGGACTGTGAACGCCTCCTGGTACTGGGCCCGGGCGACGTTGCGGCGCAACCTGCGCGGAGCGGCCCTGGTGGTCCTGCTGGTGGCGGTCGGTGGAGGCGCCACGATGGCCCTCGCCGCCGGCGCCCGGCGGACGGAGTCGTCGTTCCGGCGGCTGTTGGCGCTCAGCAACGAGCCGGACGCCTTCGTGTTCGCAGAGGATGAAGCCGGGGTGCGCCGGCTCGTGGCCTCGCCCCTGGTGGCCGACTCCATGGTCTTCGCCGGCGTGTCCCTCCACCCGGTCGGAGCCAGATGCAGCTCGGCGGCGGCCGACTACTACCCCATGGCGCTGCCACTCGATGACGGCGACCCGTACCGGATGAGCCGGCCCCGGGTGCTCGCCGGCCGGCTGCCCCGGGCCGGGGTCGCCACCGAGGTGGCCCTTCCCGCCAGCATCGCCGCCCGCCTCCGCCTCGGCGTGGGTGACGAGCTCCGCCTGTTCGGTCAGGGCTTCCCCGAGGCCTGCCGCGACGAGGCGACCTCCGCCCGACAGCCGGCCATGGCCCGACTGCGGATCGTCGGCGTCATCCGGCAGTCGTACGAGCTGGGCGTGGCCGAGGGCGGCTTCGTCGCCACCATGTTGCCCTTCGCCTTCCGGGCCGCCCACCCCGACGCCCCCGTCGACTTCCCCTCCGCCGTGGTGCGCCTGAAGGAGGGTCCCGGGGGCTTCGCCGCCTTCGCCGCCGAAGCGGGGCGGGCCGGCGGTGGCGCCGAGGGGGGCGTCACCGGAGAAGGTGGTCCGTTGCAACCGGCGCTCGACATGGCCGCCTTCGGGTTGTGGGTGACGGCCGGGGTGGTGGCGCTGGCCACGCTGGTGGCACTGGGGATCGCCCTGCTCCGCCAGGCCGGCGCGCTCAGCGGGGACTTGCGGGTCCTGGCCGCCCTGGGCCTCTCACGACGGGGCGCCGCCGCCGGCGCCGTCGTGCCCGCAGGCTTGGCGCTGGTGCTGGGGGTGGCGGGCGCGGTGGTGGTGGCCGTCGGCGCTTCACCCAGCCTCCCCCTCGGCCTGGGCCGCCAAGCAGATCCCGACCTCGGCGTTCACGCCGACTGGGCCGTGCTCGGCGCCGGCGCCCTCGCCGCGCTGGGGGCCGGCCTGGTCCTGGCCGGGCTGACGGCATGGCGGGCGGTCCGGGCGGCGGCCGAACCCGACCGGGATGGCGGGCGGCGCCGGCCGTCCCGCCTCGCCAACGGTCTGAGCCGCTCGGGCACCCCGCCCTGGGCCACGATCGGAACCGGTTACGCCCTGGGCCGGGGGCTGGGCGCGGGCACGAGGCGAGGAGCCCTGCCCGGCGCCATCGTGGGGGTGACCGGCGTCCTGGCCGTCGCGCTCTTCGGCCTGTCCCTCGACCGGACGCGGACCGACCCGGGGCGCTATGGCTGGGGCCAGTGGGACGGTGTGGTGAGCCCGGAGTTCAGCGACGAGGACGCTACCCCCGAAGGGCAAGCCGCCGACTACGCCCGGTTCGAGGCCCTCATCCTCGCCGACCCGGCGGTGGAGGCGGTGAGCCTGGTCCGGTTCCGCACCGAAGTCGTCCTCGACGGGGAACCGGTGCTGGGCCTGGTCCTCTCGCCCCGGCGGGGACGGGCGGGGCCCACCGTCCTCTCCGGCCGCCTGCCCACGGGCCGCGGCGAGATCGCCCTCGGTTCCGCCACCGCCCGCCGCCTGGGCAAGCGCATCGGCGAGCGGATCGATGCCGCCGTCATCGCCGGTCGCCAGGAAGGCCCGGACGGCGAAGAGCCGACCGGCCACGAGCCCACCGGTGCAGAGAACGCCAGCCCCACGTCGGTCGTGAAAGTGGTGGGGATCGCCGCCTTCCCCGCCGTTGAGGACGGGCTGCCGCTCAGCGACGGGTTCGTGCTCTCGAACGACGAGTATGCCGGCCTCGGCGGCGGAGAAGTTTGCGGGGGGGAGTGCTTCCGCAATCACGCCGTGGCGCTGGCCGACGGCGCCGACGGCGACGCCTTCGCCGCCCGTATGGCCCGCCGGGGCGCGTTCGTGGCCCGGCCACAACCGGGTGCCGAGATCGTCCGGCTGGACGAGGTGCAGTCTCTGCCCCGGATCCTCGCCATCCTCCTCGGCCTCCTTGCCGGGCTCGGTGTCGCCCACACCCTGTGGGTCACCCCCCGCCGGCGCCAGAGGGACCTCGCCACGTTACGGACCCTCGGCTTCACCCCCGTCCAGGTCCGCCGAGTCCTCCACACCCAGGCGGCCACGCTGGCCATAGCCGGCGCGGCCGGGGGGCTGGTGGGCGGCGTCCTCGCCGGGCGCCTGGCCTGGGGAGCGGTCGCCGAGGCCATCGGCGTTCCCAGTGATCTCGACGTCCGCCCGCTGGCGCTGGTGGCGGTGGTCGTGGTCGCCCTGGTCGGTGCCCGCCTCCTGGCCGTCATACCCGGCCGGGTGGCGGGCCGGGCCACCCCGGCCCAAGGGCTGCGGGAAGAGAGTTGAGGCCGATGGCCACCGGAGCGGTCATCTACCGGTTCCGGGCCGAGCTGCGGCGGCACCGGGCGGCCACCCTCGTGCTCGTGGTGCTCGTCGGCACGGCCGCGGGGACGGTCACGGCGGCGCTGGCCGGCGCCCGGCGGACCGCCTCGTCGTACACCCGCCTCCTGGATGCCACCACCACCTCCGACGTCCTCGTCAATCCCGACGACGAGAGTTTCCCGGTGGAGGAGGCGCGTCGCCTGCCCCAGGTGCTCTCTTCCAGCCTGGTCACCGGCACCCCCATCTTCCCGACCCGCGACGGCGAGGCCGACTTCTCGGTGCCGTTCACGTCGGGCACGAGCGACGGGACCTTTGGCTCTGAGACCGACCGGCCCTATGCCCTCGAGGGCCGCATGCCCACCGGGCCCGACGAGGTGTTCGTGAGCCGGGGCCTGGCCCGGCGGGTGGGACTTCGGGTGGGGGAGCGCGCGCCCTTCGCCCACATCGTCTCCCAGGACGAGGAGGGCGAGGAGCCCGAGGTCGAGACCCTCGAGCTCACCGTCACCGGCGTCGGCAATACGGTCTACGAGACGCTCCAGCCGCCCGCGCAGGGTTTCGATCTGATCCTCGTGGCCCCCGCCTTCCGCTCGGCCCACCCGGGCGCCTCCACGTTCGCCGGACTGTACGTCCGGCTGCGCCACGGGGACGGTGACGCCGCTGCCTTCGGGCGGGCCATCGGGCGTCTGGGCGCCGGCCACACCGTGTTCGCGCAGTTCCAGTCGTCCACCACCGCCAAGGCCCAGCAGGCGCTGCGACCCTACGTCGGGGCCCTGGCCGCCTTCGCCGGCGCCCTGGCCCTGACCGCCCTGCTGGTCCTGGGCCAGGCGATCCTCCGGCATCTGGCTTCGCTGGCCGGCGACGACGATGCCCTGGCCGCCGCCGGGATGTCGCGCCGCCAGTTGATGTCGCTGGCTGGCCTGCGGGCCGGCGCCATCGGCGCCGGCGGAGCGGTCGTGGCGCTGGTGGTGGCGGTGGCCGCCTCGCCGCTCATGCCCCTCGGCCCGGCTCATCGCTTCGAGCCGTCATCGGGCTTTTCGCTCGACGGATTCGTGGTCCCCGCCGCCGCCATCGCCGTCGTCGCCCTCACCCTATTGTTCGGGCTGGCCGTGGGGTGGCGCGGCCGCCGCCGGGTCTCGGAGGCGCCGCGACCGGGACGGGCCGGGAGGCTGTCGGCTCTCCTGCGCCCCGCTCCGGCGACGGGCCTGCGCATGGCGCTCGACCCGGGAAGAGGCGACCGTTCGGCCCCGTCCCGCACCACCGTTGCCGGCGGCGCCCTCGGCCTCGCCGCGGTCAGCGCGTCGCTGGTCTTCGGGGCCAGCCTCGGGCACTTCCTCTCGACCCCCCGCCTCTACGGCTGGGCCTGGGACGCGCAGATCGACATCCAATCGGCCGACAGCCGGCAGCTGCCCTTCATCGAGTCGGCCTCCGGAGTCAGCGACGCCACGCCCGGACTGAACGGCCGCCTCGAGGTCGAGGGTGCCTCGGTGCCCGCCATCGGCCTGGGGCACGGCGCCGCGGCGCTGCACCTGCCCGTCATCTCCGGCCGGGCCCCTGGCGCTGACGACGAGATCGCCCTGGGTGTGGACACCCTGCGCCGGATCGGCCGCTCGGTCGGGGATCGCGTGGCGGTGGGGATCGGTGGCGAGACCGCCACGATGCGGGTCGTCGGGACCGTGACCTTCCCCCGCTTCGCCGCCTACCCGGGCGCCGACAAGACCGGCCTCGGGGTGGGCGCTCAGCTCACCCTCGAAGGCCTGGCCCGCCTCGAACCCAACGACGTCGACTACGACTTCGTGCTCGTCCGCCTGGCCGCCGGCCCCACCGGCCCCCGGCTCGAGCAGGCGCTGGCGGCGGCCTTCGCCGATCTCGACCCGGACGGGCCACATGTGCAGGCCGTCCCCCAGCGGCCCGACGACCTCACCGGCTACGACCAGGTCGACGGCGCACCGCTCGTGCTCGCTGGTCTCCTGGCGCTGTTGGCGGCGGCGGCCACCGGTCACGGCCTCGTGACGGCCATCCGCCGGCGCCGCCGGGAGTTGGCCGTGCTGCGGGCGGTGGGCTTCACCCCCGGCGACGTCCGGGCTGCGGTGCGGTGGCAGTCGACCGTGGTGGCCGTGGTGGCCGTGGTGGCCGGCCTCCCGGTGGGGATCGCCCTGGGCCGCCTCTCGTGGACCGCCCTGGCGCAGCGGTTGGGGACCCCGGCCGGGCCGGTCGTGCCCGCCGCCGCTCTCGCCGTCCTGGTGGCCGCCACCCTCCTCGCGGCGCTGGCCGTGGCCGAAGTCCCCGCCCGCCGCGCCGCCCGGCTCCGTCCCGCCGTGCTGTTGAGGGCCGAGTGATGAGCGGCGGCTGGTACTGGGCCCGGGCGACCATGCGGCGCAACCTGCGGGGCGCAGCGCTGCTGGTCCTGCTGATGGCGGTGGGAGCGGGCGCCACGATGGCCCTCGCCGCCGGCGCCCGGCGGACCGAGTCGTCGTACCGGCGCCTCCTGGCGGCCAGCAACGAGTGGGACGCCTTCACGGCCCTCGAGGACCAGGACGGGCTGCGCCGGCTGGTGGAGGACTCCCCCCTGGTGGCCGAGTCCCTCGTCGCGGGAATCGTCCATCTCCACCCGGTGGGCATGAGGTGCAGCTCGGCGGCGGCCGACTTTTACCCGATGTTGCTGCCGGCGGATGACGGCGACCCGTATCGGATGAGCCGGCCCCGGGTGCTCGCCGGCCGGCTGCCCCGGCCCGGCGTCGCCGACGAGGTGGCCCTCCCCGAGCGCGTCGCCGCCCGCTTCGGCCTGGGCGTGGGTGACGAGCTCCGCCTGTTTCTCTACGACGACGTGGAATGCGGCGACGCGGCGTCCTCCGCCCGGCAGCCGGTGGCGGCCCGGCTGCGCGTCGTCGGCCTCGTCCGGCACTCCTACGAGCTGGGCCTTGGGGAAGACGACCACGCCATCATCATGTTGCCGTTCGCCTTCCGGGCCGCCCACCCGGACGTCCCGGAAGACCCCTTCGCCGTGGTGCGCCTGAAGAGCGGCCCCGCCGGTCTCGCCGGCTTTGACGCGGCAGCGCGGCGGGCCGGCGCGGACGGCGCCGACCCGAGCCCGGGAGCGGGCGGCCCGGTGCAGCCGGCGCTCGGCACGGCCGCCACCGGGTTGTGGGTGACCGCCGGGGTGGTGGCGCTGGGCACGCTGGTGGCGTTGGTGATCTTCCTGCTCCGCCAGGCCGGCGCCCTGGGGAGGGAGCTGCGGGTCCTGGCCGCCCTGGGGGTGCCGCGCCGGGGCGCCGCCGCCGGCGCCGCCGTGCCCGCCGCCGTGGCGGTGGTGTTGGGGGTGGCCGGTTCGGTGGCGGTGGCCGTCGGCGCCTCCCCCGGCCTCCCGATCGGCCTGGGCCGGCGGGCCGACCCGGACCCCGGCGTCCACGCCGACTGGGCCGTGCTCGCCGCCGGCGCCCTCGCCGCCCTGGGAGTCGGCCTCGTCCTCGCCGGGCTGACCGCCTGGCGGGCGGTGCGGGCGGCGGGAGAACCCGACCTGGGCGCCCGGCGGCGCCGGCCGTCCCGCCTCATGAATGGTCTGAGCCGCTCGGGCGCCCCGTCCTGGGCGACGATCGGTACCGGTTACGCCCTGGGCGCCGGGCGGGGCGGCAAGGGGCCGGCGGGCGCCCTGGCCGGCACCGTCATGGGGGTGGCGGGGGTGGTGGCCGTCACGCTCTTCGGCTTGTCGCTCGACCGGACCGTCACCGACCCGGGGCGCTACGGCTGGGGCCAATGGAACGCGGTGGTCAGCCCGGATCCGGGCCACCCGACACCGGCTTCCACCCGGCTCGAGGCGCTGACCCTGGCTGACCCGGCTGTGGAAGCGGTCAGCCTGGTCCTGCTCGGCGTCGAGCTGGCCCTCGACGGGGAGCCGGTGCGGGGCCTGGTGGCCTGGCCGCGGCGGGAACGGGCGGGGCCGACCGTCGTCTCCGGACGCCTGCCCGACGGGCACGACGAGATCGCGCTGGGCTCCGAAACCGCCCGCCGCCTCGGCAAGCGCGTCGGCGACCGCGTCGATGCCGGCGGCGGCGAACAGCACACTGGCGCCACGTCGCCCCTGGAGGTCGTGGGAATCACCGCCTTCCCTGAGGTCGAAAACGGAGTCACGCTCCGCAACGGGTTCGTGCTCTCGAACGACGGGTGGGCCGGCCTCGGCGAAGAATTCTGCGTCGGCACGTCGGGCGTTGACCTCGAAGACGCCACCGTCCAGAACATCCACGACGCCTGGAACGATTGCTTCTTCTCCGGCGACGCCCCCGTGGCTGTGGCCGTGGCCCTCGCTGACGGCGCCGACCCCGACGGGTTCGCCGCCCGCATGGCCAGCCAGGGCGCGTTCGTCAACCGGTCCCAACCGGGCGGCGAGATCCTCCGCCTCGACGAGGTGAAGGCCGTGCCCCGGATCCTCGCCGTCCTCCTCGGCCTCCTCGCCGCCCTCGGCGTGTCCCACACCCTGTGGGTCACCCTCCGGTGGCGCCGTCGGGACCTCGCCACCCTCCGGGCGCTGGGTTTCACCCGGATTCAGGTCCGTCGGGTCCTCCACACCCAGGCGGTGGCCCTGACCACGGCCGGCGTGGCGGGGGGAGTGGTGGGCGGCGTCATCGCCGGGCGCCTGGCCTGGGAGGCGGCCGCCGAGACCATCGGCGTCCCCACCGATCTGCATCTCCGCCTGCTCCCGCTTCTGGCCGTGGCCGTCGCCGCCGTGGCCGGTGCCCGCCTGCTGGCCGTCCTCCCCGGCCGGGTGGCGGGCCGGGCCACCCCGGCCTTCGGGTTCCGCGAAGAGACTTGATCAGATGGCCATGAGTGGCTCGTGCCCCGAACCCGGGCGACCTTGCGGCGCAAGGCGGCTCTGATGACGGACGGCGCGCCGGCTATCCGTTTTGTGGCCCGGGCCTGGTTGCGCCGTGGGTGGCGCGCCTCGGTCGCCATGGGGGTCCTGGCCGGTGTGGTGTCGGGTGTCGTGCTGTGGTCGTGGGCGGCGGATCGGCGCGGTGCCTCTGCCCTCGACCGCTTCCTGGCCCACGTCGCCGCCCCTCAGGTCGGCGCCGGCTTCTGCGAGCCCGACGTGACGACGGAAGCCCTCGCCCAGCATCCCGAGCTGTGCTCGAGCTACGACCCGCTCGCCGAGCTGGCTGCGATCCGGGCGCTCCCGGGCGTCGTGGCGGCGACGCGGCAGACGACCTACGTCGTGCGCTTCGAGCTGCCGGACGGCGGGACCGTCGATGCCGCGCCGCTCGGTGTCGCTCTCGACCCCGGATTCACGACGCCCGACGGCGACCTTCGGGTCGTGGAGGGTCGCGTGCCCGATCCGGCAGCTCCCGACCAGATCGCCATCGGCCCCAACGCCGCCCGCCAAACCGGCGCCCATGTCGGCGATCGGGTCACGGTCATCCCCTACACCGCCGAGCAGTTCGCGGTGGGCGACATGGCTGAGCCGCGCGGCGAGCGCCACCAGGTCACGCTGGTCGGCATCCTCGAGGGCCCCGCCGACCTGCTGGCGGTGAGCGGGCTCACCAGTGACCCGTCGGTGCCGAGCGCATCGGCGGCGTGGGGACGCCGCCACGGGGACGGCGTGGCGGCCTACGGCACCTTCGTCGTGGCGCGCCTCGCCGACGGTGACATCCCGGCGTTCCAGACAGCGGTGGCGCGGCGGTGGCCGGGCCGGCCCGTCCAAGTCATCAGAACCGAGCCCCTGGCGCTGAGCCAGCTTCATGACGCCATCGGCTACGAGTCGCTCGGTCTGGCGCTCATGGCCGGCGTCGGGGCGCTGCTGGCCCTCGTGTTCGTGGGCCAGGCGGTCTGGCGCCAAGCCGGTCGGGAGGCTGAGGAAGCCCGCCTCTACGTGGTGCTGGGCATGCGGCCCCGCCAGCTGCTGGCGGCGGCGACGCTGTCCGCCGGCGTGCCGGCCGCCTGCGCCGCGCTGGTGGCGGGGGTGCTGGCGGTCGGGGCCTCGTCGCTGGCGCCGATCGGTCAGGCCCGCCGCGCAGAACTCGCCAGCGGAACTCGCGTCGACCTCACCGTCCTGCTCGTGGGTGGAACGGTGGTGGCCGCCATGATGCTGCTGCTCAGAGTGCGGCCCTTGGCCATCGTGATCCGGAACCGGGGGCGCGGAACACCCTCGCGGACCGCCACGCGGTGGGTCCGGTGGTCCGCAAGGCTGCGACCACCCGAGTCGGTCGGCATGCGGTTGCTCGCCACCCCGGGGCCGGGGCGTACCGCATCGCTCCTGCTCGCCCTGCCCGGGTTGACGGCGGCGGTGGCCTTGACGGTCGCGGCGCTGGACGTCAATGCGAGTTTTGGGCGCATGATCGGCGACCACGTGCGCTACGGGGCCTCCTGGGATCTGCAACTCGGCGGCACCGGCGACTTCACCGACGACGACCGTCTTGACCTCGCGGCCGTGCTTCGGGCGTCGCCCGGGGTGGCGGCCGCCGCCGGGTTGATCCAGCTCCAGGTGAGCATCGACGGCGAGGCGCTCGACGCCCTTGCCTTTGACCCCGTCGTCGGGGTCGACGCCGTCGAACCGGTTGTCACCTCGGGTCGAACTCCCGGCGCGCCAGGGGAGATCGCGATGGGCACTTCGGCCATGCGCCGCCTTGGTCTCCACCTCGGCAGCACGGTCCTCGTCGGCCAGCCTGATCTCGCCGACGTCGAGCCGCTCCCGGCCACGGTCGTGGGCACCGCCATCATCAACGACGGCGGACAGTTCGAGGCGGGGGAAGGCGTGATCGGCGACGTCGGGTGGTTCCGCGAGGACTTCGGCGTACCGCAGTTCGACGCCCAGCGCTATGTGGTGCGGTTGCGGGACGGCGCGTCGGGCGCGGCGCTGGCGGACGAGGTCAGCGGCCGGTGGGGGCCCGTGGGTCCGCCGGCCGTGCAGTACGGCATCCGCAACTTCGAGCGAATCAACTGGCTTCCTGCCGCGCTCGCGCTCATGGCTGCCGGTCTTGGGGTGGTGGTTCTCCTCCACGCCCTGCTGGCGTCAAGTCGTGCCCACCGGGGGACGTTCGCGGTGCTGCGCGCCCTCGGCTTCACCCGCCGCCAGCTGGCGCGCATCGTGACTTCGCAGGCCGTGCTGCTCGGAGTCCTCGGCGGGGTTCTCGGAGTCGGGGCCGGGACGCGGATCGGCGATCAGGTCTGGCGGGCCATCGGCGGTCGCATCGGGATCGACAGTCCGCTCGTCGCCTCCGGCTGGACGCTGGCCGTTCCGGCCGGCGCCGTCCTTCTCAGCGTGGTGCTCGCCGTGGTCCCCGGCGCCCTGGCGGCGAGGCGACCCCCGGCCCGGGCGTTGCGGGCACCGTGACCCGGCCCCACCTTTCGGACCGACCGACGACGGGCGATGGCGACGATGTCGCCATGGCCGTCACGCTCACCTTGACGTCGAGGAGACGCCCATGAACGACGCCGTTGTCTTCGTCGCCCGCCGGGGCTCCGGCCGGGACCGGGCCGGATGGGTGGCGGTGGCCCTGCTCACCGCCGTCACCGCCACCGTCGGCCTCGGCGCCCTGGCCGCCGCCCGGCGCACCCTCGACGCCCACCCGCGCCTGCTGGAGCGGCTCGACCTGCCCGACGCCACCGTGTTCCTGGGCGTCCCCGGGACTGAGGAGGCCCTCGACCCCGGCGCCATCGCCGCGCTCCCCGGGGTACGCGAGGTGGCCGCGGGCCGCTCGACGATCTCCCTCGAGGTCGACGCCGCCGGCAACCTGAACCCCGCCAGCCAGACCGGTCTCGTGGTCGCGCTCGACGACCGGATGTACGCCGCGGTGGGCCGCCCCTTCCTCAAGCGGGGCCGCCTGCCCCACCCGGATGAAGCCGACGCGGTGGCGGTGAGCGTCGGCGCCTCCCGGCGCCTGCACGTCGGCGTCGGCGACCGGGTCCCGTTCAAGGTCCTCACCGATACCGAGATCCAGCGGGCGGTGGAGACGGGCGACCTCACCGCCGGCACCCTGGTCGCCCCGGAAGTGGTGGGGATCTACCAGCCGCACGAAGTGGCTGCCGATCCCGACGCTCCGCTGGGGGCTTCGGAGATCCTCGGGTCGGCCGCCTTCCTCGACGCCCACCCCGGCATCGGCACCTACCAGTTCGCCGCCGTCTCCCTGCACGGCGGGCAGGACGCCCTCCCGGAGTTCCGGCGCCTCCTCAAGACCACCTTCGGATCCGAGATGGACGCCGGCACCGGAAGCGAGGAGGTCGCCCTCACGCGCCGGGCCGTTCGCCCCGAGGCGATGGCGCTGGGTGCCTTCGGCCTGGTGGCGGCGTTGGCCGGGCTGGTCCTGGTGGCCCAGGCCCTCGTCCGCCAGCTGGCCGGCCGGCGGGACGACCAGCAGGTCCTCGCCGCCTGCGGGCTGACCCGCCGCCAGCGGGCGGCGGCGCTGTGGCTGCCGGCGGGCGCGGCACTGGCCGCCGGTGCGATCGCGGGCATGGCCGGAGCCCTCGCCGTCTCGCCGTTGGGGCCGGTGGGCCTCGCCCGTCCGCTCGAGCCCGACCCTGGGATCCGGTTCGACCCGCCCGTGATCCTGGGAGGCGGACTGGCCCTCGCCGTCCTCCTGGCCATCGTCGCCATGGTCTTCGCCTGGCGGGCGGCGACCATTGGGTCCCAGGGCAGGGCTTCGTCCGGCCCCGGTCTCCTCGGACGGGCGCTGGCCGGCGGGCCCCTGTCGGTCCGGGTCGGCGCCGCCCTCGCCGGACACGCCGGTGGCGCCAGCCGGGCGGTGCGGGCCGCGGCGCTGGGGAGCGCCTCCGCCGTCGTCGCCGTGGTGGCGGTGGCCACGTTCGGATCGAGCCTCGACCGGCTGGCGAGCCACCCGGCCTTCTACGGCCAGGACTTCGACCTCGCCGCCTGGGACGGCTACGGCGCCGTCGAGGACGAGACCATCAATGATGCCCTCACCCACGACCCCGACGTGGAGGCCGTCTCCATGGCCGCCGGAGCCTCCGGGGTCGTCGACGGCCGGGAGGCGGGGCTGACGGCGCTGAGCGACATGGGGCTCGGTGCGACGGTGACCGCCGGGCGCGCCCCCGCCGGCGACGACGAGATGGTGCTGAGCAGGCGGTTGGCCGCCCGCCTCGGCGCCGGCACCGGCGACCGGCTGCAGGTCACCGTGGGTGGAGCGAGCCGCCGGTACCGGGTCGTCGGCACCGGGGTGATGCCCTCCGGGACCGGCGACGGGGCCTTGTTCACGCCCGATGGGCTGCGCCGGGTGGCCCCCGACGCCGAGGTCGGCTTCCAGTACGCCAGGGTCCGCCCCCACGGATCCACGGCCGACGTCGAGGCGCGCTTCCACGACGTGTGTGGCGCCGACTGCGAGATCACGCCGCCGGCGCCCCCGACCGACGTGTCCTATCTCGACCGGGTCGGCAATCTCCCCAACCTGCTGGCGGGGGCCCTGGCCCTGCTCGGCGTGGCCGCCACCATCCACGCCCTCGCCCTCGTCGGGCGCCGCAACCGGCGCCCGCTGGCCGCCCTGCGGGCGGTGGGCGCCACCCGAGCGCAGGCGGCCCGGGTCGTCCTCGTCCAGGCGTCGCTGGTGGCCTGTACGGCCGCCGTGGTGGGAGTCCCCCTCGGATGGGCCGCCGGCCGGGCCGCGTGGCGGCTCTTCGCCGACGGTCTCGGCGTGGTCCCCGACCCCACCACGCCGTGGCTGGCCAGCCTGGCCGTCATGGCCGGCCTGTTCGTGCTCGCCCATGCCGCCGCCGTCCTCCCCAGCCGCTCGGCGGCCCGGGCGCCGGTGGCCACCGCCCTGCGGGAGGAACGATGAGCGACCGCCACCCGTCCGGCGGTGGTGGCAGCATCCCCGCCGGGACGCCTGCCTCCCTGATCGTCTCGGACCGGCCGATGGCTGACGATGAGGACGGTGCAACCATGACGGCCACGCTCACACCGCCCATCGCGGGTGCCGGCGAGACGTTGGAACGTCCGGCGTCCGAACCCCTGCGCTGGTGGATCA
>JBIOYN010000419.1:0-3853 GCA_044870155.1 Acidimicrobiia bacterium
CGACGAGCTGCACGACCTGCTCCTCAGCCTGGTCGTGACCCCGGCCCGGGAGGAGTGGCGCCCGTTGTTCGCCGAGCTGGCCGCCCGGGGGCGGGTGGGATCCCGGATGGCGGACGGCGTCGAGCATTGGTGGGCCACGGAGTCCTCCGACCCCGCCGGGGTCCTCCTCGAGGGCAGGAGCGATGATGACCACCCCGAGGAGCAGGTGGCGGCGGCCGTCCTCCGCGGCCATCTCGACATCACCGGGCCGCTGACCGCCGGCGCCCTGGCCGAGCGCTGCGGGCTGGCGCCATCGAAGGTGGCCATCGGTCTCGCCGTCCTCGAGCACCAGGGCTTCGCCCTCCAGGGCGCCTTCACCGACCCGGACGCACCGGCGTCACCCGAGACGGTGGAATGGTGCGCCCGGCGGCTCCTGGCCCGCATGCACGCCTACTCCCGCAAGCGCCGGCGCCAGGGGGTGGAGCCGGTCAGCGCCCAGGATTTCATGCGCTTCCTGTTGCGCTGGCAGCATGTCGCCCCCGGGACCCAGCTGCGCGGCCGGGTCGGGATCCGGCTCGTCATCGAACAGCTGCAGGGCTTCGAAGCCGGGGCCGCCACCTGGGAGCCCGAGATCCTGCGCCGACGGCTGATCGACTACCAGCCCGCCCTCCTCGACCGGCTCAGCCTCGACGGGGAGGTCACCTGGCTGCGCCTGTCGGCCTGGCAGCCGGCGGCCAGCGGGAACGGGGACGCCGCCGCCTCCGTTCGGCGCTCGAGCCCGTCCAAAGCCACACCCATCACCATCGCCTTCGCCGACGACCTCCCCTGGCTCCTCCAGATGGCCCGCCTGGCCACCACCCCCGAGGTGCCCGCCGTGGGGGCCACGGCCGAAGTGGTGGAGGCGCTGGCGGCCAAGGGGGCGCGCTTCGTGTCCCAGCTGGCCGCCGACACGGGCCGGCTGCGCACCGACATCGAAGAGGCGCTGTGGGACGGGGTGGCCCGGGGCCTGCTCACCGCCGACGGGTTCGCCGCCATCCGCTCGCTGGTGGAGGACCGTCGCCATCCCCGCCGCCCCGCGGTCCGGTCGGTGAGCCGGCTGCGCCGGGGCGCCTCGGCCCCCACCACGGCCGCCGGGCGCTGGTCGCTCGTCCCCCCCGCCGAGCCGGTGGAGGACCGGGAGTCGCTGGCCGAGGTGGTGGCCGACCAGCTGCTTCAGCGCTGGGGCGTGGTGTTCCGGGATCTCGTGATCCACGAGGGACTGCCCGTCCCCTGGCGGGAGCTCCAGTGGGCGCTGCGCCGCTTCGAGGACCGGGGGCTCATCCGGGGCGGGCGGTTCGTGGCCGGGTTCAGCGGCGAGCAGTACGCGCTGCCCGCGGCCATGGACGCCCTCAAAGCCATCCGCCGCCAGCCCCGCAACGGCGAGCGGATGGTGGTCAACGCCTGCGATCCCCTCAACCTCACCGGGGTCGTCATCCGGGGGCCCCGCACCCCGGCCGTCCGCACCAACTCCGTGGCCTACGTCGACGGGCTCCCCGAGGAACCGGCCGTCGAGACCTCAGCCGGCTAGCACGCCGGCGCGCTTTCGCCAGGTCCTAGCGGACGACCACCAGGGTGGCCTCGGGCACCTGGGGATGGAAGTAGAGCGTGATCCCCTCGGGCGGTGGCTCGTCGAGGTGGTGGTCGATGACGATGGGCGCCTTCTTCTTGGGGCCCAGCGCCGCCTGGATGCCAAGGACCAGCGCACTCACGACGGCGGTGGCCGCTCCCTGTCGCCGCCAGCGGGAACACCCGTTGGAACTCGTCCTCATCCCCCGAGATTACCGGCCCGGGTCAGCGGGCGAGCGGGGCGAGCGTTACCTCGAGGTAGGAACGGGCGCGGGCCCGGCCTTCGTGCTTGGCCTGGTACAGGCCCCGGTCGGCGAGGGCGAGGAGTTCGGTGAGGTCGGCGGCCGAGACGCCATCGGCCACGCCGATGGACAGCGTCACGGCGGCCACTCCGGAGCCGGTCATGATGGGGGTGGCGGCGATGCGCTCCGTCATGCGCTGGGCGACCCGGAGAGCGTCCTCGAGACCGGTGTCGGGCAGGAAGGCCACCAGCTCGTCGCCGCCGTAGCGGCCGAGGAGATCGGAGCCCCGCAGCTGGGCCCGGCAGGTCTCGGCCACGGCATGCAGGACGGCGTCACCGGTGGCGTGACCGTGGGTGTCGTTGATGGCCTTGAAGTGGTCCACGTCGATCATGAGGGCGGCCACGGGCTGACCCGTGACCTTGCCCCGGACGAAGAGCTCCTCGGCCAGCGTGAGGAAGGCGCCGCGGTTGCGCACCCCGGTCAGGACGTCGGTGGTGGCCAGGCGATGCAGCTCATCGAGAAGGCGGGCATTCTCGGCGGCCACCGTGACCTGGCGGGCCATGACGATGGCCGTCAGCACCCCGGCGCCCACGATGAGGCCGGCGAGGCCGATGCTGCCCTGGGCGCCGCCGACGCCGAGCAGGAGCGCGTAGCCGACGGCGATGGCCGCATAGGGCAGGCGGCTGATCCCGGAGCGGGTGCCCAGCGGGGGGGCCATGGGGGTGGACTCCGTCGAGCGCCGCCGCTGGTACTGGGCGCTCACCACCAGCAGCACCTGCGCCGCCATCCAGAAGGCATCCGGCCAGTCCCCGCCGTTGTAGGCGTCGCTCAGGGAAAGGTGGGCGTAGGCCACGTCGGCTACGACGAAACAGGCGACGCCGGCCAGGAGCACCCGCAGGGCGCCGGTGTGCGGACGGCCGGCGCACCGCAGGAGCAGGGCCGCCACCCCGAAGACCAGGAGCAGGTCTCCCACCGGATAGGCGACGTTGAGGAGGGTGGCCAAGGCCCCGGCGTCGGTGGTCCGCAGCGCCGGCCCGACGACCAGGTACCACACCACCATGAGGCCGGCGACGGTGACCGTGGCGGCGTCGAACCACACCTTGCGGCGGTCGGAGCGGGTCCGGGGCACGCCGGGGAACGACAACAGGCCCCACAGGAGCATCGGGTAGAAGGCCAGGTAGCCGATGTCGGCCACCGACGGGAACGGCGCCGTACCCCGGATGACCTCCATCCCGAACCACAAGGCGTCCCCCACCCACCAGCAGGCGAAGGCGCCGGCCAGCCGGCGCCAGGCCCGCCGGGTGGCAGGGTCGAGGGCGGAGTTGGCGGCTACCCGCCAGGCCAGACCGGTGGCGGCCAGGTTGACGGGCAGGAAGGCGATGTCGCTGACGATCTCGCGCAGGTGCGCGGAGCCCGGGCTGGCGAGCACCCAGACCAGGAACAACAACCCGTAGACGCCGAAGGCCGCGGCCAGGGCATCGCCCCAGTCACCGCGCCGGTGCCATGCGTTGCTCATGGACGACTTGTCGGCAGCCCGAACCCCGCGCTGAATTACGAACGGAAAAAAACGGCGAAATCTGTCGCCGCTCCGTCCCGCTAGACGGTGGCCCGGGCCGCCAAGGCGCGCCGGGCCAGGTCGATCCGGTGCCCTTCGAGACTGTCCTGCTGGGCCTGGGCCCGCTTCTCGAGGGCATCAAAGTCGATGCCCGACAGTCCCTCGTGCTCGTCGGACATCGTGTTCAGCGAACGCCACAGGTAGATCTTGCCCTGGACGCCCATGCACAGGGTCTCCACCGAGAGCAGGTTGGCCAGGTCCTTCTCCGAGGTGCCGAGCTTGAGGCGGGTCAGCTTCTCGCCCAGCCAGGCCCCGGCCTGCTTCACGGGGTTGTGGGTGGCGCCGACGGCATCCATGATGCCTTCGAGGGTGCGTTTGTCCTCCTCGATCTCACCCAGGACGTCCTGTATGAACAGGCCCAGATCGGTTCCGGAGTTCTCAGCGGCGATGCGCTTGGCGATCTCGATCCCAG
>JBIOYN010000420.1:0-9848 GCA_044870155.1 Acidimicrobiia bacterium
AGTCGAACTTGATGGAGGAGTACTCCATCAGCTTCTTCCAGCGATGGGTGGCCTCCATGCGCCGGATGGTGCCGGACTTGGCCCGCATGACCAGCGAGTGGGTGGTGGCCCCCTCACCCCGGTAGCGCACGCCCTTGAGCAGCTCACCGTCGGTGATCCCGGTGGCCGAGAAGAAGATCTCGTCGCCCGCCACCAGATCGTCGATGCCGAGCACCTGGTCGAGGTCGTAGCCGGCGTCGATGGCCACCTGCTTCTCTTCATCGTTGCGAGGGGTCAGGCGGCCCTGGATGTTGCCCCCCAGGCACTTGAGGGCGGCGGCGGCGATGACGCCCTCGGGCGTGCCGCCGATGCCGATGAGGAGGTCGGCACCGGACTCGGGCCAGGCCACGGAGATGGCGCCGGCCACGTCGCCGTCGGGGATGAGGCGGATGCGAGCTCCGGCCTCCCGGCAGTCCCGGATGATGTCGTTGTGACGGGGACGGTCGAGGATGACGACGGTCACGTCCTCCACGTCCTTGCGCAGCGCCTTGGCCACCCACTTGAGGTTGGCCTTGACCGGGGCGGTGAGGTCGATGGCGTCGAAGGCGTCGGGGCCGGCGGCGAGCTTCTCCATATAGACGCAGGGTCCGGGGTTGTACATCGTTCCCCGCTGAGAGAGGGCGATGACGGAGATGGCGTTGGGCCGGCCCAGCGACGTCAGCGTCGTCCCGTCGATGGGATCCACGGCGATGTCCACCTCCGGCGGCTTGCCGTCGCCGATGGCTTCGCCGTTGTAGAGCATGGGGGCCTCGTCCTTCTCGCCCTCGCCGATGACCACGATGCCGTCCATGGACACGGTGGACAGCACGGCCCGCATGGCGTCGACAGCGGCCTGGTCGGCCGCTTCCTTGTCGCCGCGCCCCATCCAGCGGCCCCCGGCCATGGCCGCCGCCTCGGTGACCCGCACGAGCTCCATGGCCAGGTTGCGGTCCGGGGTCTGGGGCTGGGCTGTCATGAATCCGCTCCTTGCCAGTGGGCGATCACGCGGGCAACTCTAACGCCATGGTTCGCCGGCTCCCATGGGCGCTGCCCCTGTTCATCGTTGCCGCCGTGACCGTACTCCCCGCCGGGCCCGCCCTCCCCACCGGTGCCCGGCCCGACGTCGAGTACCGCTTCACCGTGGCCACCCGGGGGGCGGTGGCGTCCGACGTCGAGGCCTTCGCCGCCACCGTGGCCGGGGTGCTCAACGACGGCGGGGGCTGGGCCCTGGACGGCCGCGTGCGCTTCACCCGGGTGGCGTCGGCGGGCCACTTCACGGTGTGGCTGGCGGCGGCGTCGTCCATGGCCAGCTTCGGGCCGCCCTGCCACCCCCGGTACTCGTGCCGCAGCGGCCGCAACGTGGTCATCAACGAGGACCGCTGGACGATGGGGTCCGAACCCTGGCCCGGCCCGCTCGACCAGTACCGGGCCATGGTGGTGAACCACGAGACGGGGCACTGGCTGGGCTTCGGCCATGACTCCTGTCCCGGACCGGACCAGCCGGCGCCGGTGATGATGCAGCAGTCCAAGGGGACGGGCGCCTGCAGCCCCAACCCGTGGCCGCTCCCCGGCGAGCGCCGGGCTCTGGCCCGCCGCCTGCCCGGCGGCCACACCGCCGCCGAGTCGGAGACGGCCCCCGTCGTGGGAGTGACCAGCCGCCCGTCCGGATGGTGGACGGTGGCCGGCGACGGCGCCGTGAACCCGGACAGCCTCGGGAACGCCCCCAACGCCTCGGTGGTGGGGATCGCCGCCACCCCCACCGGATCCGGGTACTGGATCGCCGGCGCCGACGGTGGGGTGTTCGCCTTCGGGGATGCGCCGGACCTCGGGCGTCCCCAGGGGTCGTTGAACCAGCCGGTGGTCGGCATCGCCGGGACGCCGAGCGGTCAGGGCTACTGGCTGGTGGCAGCCGACGGCGGCGTGTTCACGTTCGGGGATGTGCCGTTCCGGGGCCGTCCCGAGGGGTCCTTGAACCAGCCGGTGGTCGGCATGGCGGGGACGCCGAGTGGTCAGGGCTACTGGCTGGTGGCAGCCGACGGCGGCGTGTTCACGTTCGGGGATGCGCCGTTCCGGGGCCGTCCCCAGGGGCCGTTGAACCAGCCGGTGGTGGGGATGGCGGGGACGCCGAGCGGCCAGGGCTACTGGCTGGCGGCCGGCGACGGCGGCGTCTTCACCTTCGGCGACGCCGCCTTCCACGGGCCGGGCTTCGACCACACCGTCGGCATCGCCCCCGCCCCCCGGGGCGCCTACCGCCTGGCCACGGCCGACGGCACCGTTGTCACCTACGGCGGCGACTGAAGGACGACGGCGGGCCCGTCAGTCGGCCACGGCCAGGAGGTGCCATTCCCCCTCCAGGCCCTTGAGGTGGTGCTGGCCGTGGTCGGTGAACCGCAGGCCCGAGCCGGCGACGAGATCGCGCACCGTGGACGAGACCAGGACCTCACCGGGCGCGGCGGCGGCCTGTACCCGGGAGGCGACGTGCACGGCGATCCCGGCCAGGTCGGCTCCCACCACGTCGCACTCGCCGCTGTGGAGGCCGGCCCGGATCTCGATGCCGAGGCGGGCGACACCGTCCCGGATGGCCCGGGCGCACTGCACGGCCCGGGCGGGGGAGTCGAAGGCGATGAGGAACCCGTCGCCCATGGTCTTGACCTCCCGGCCCTTGAAGGCCTGGAGCTGTCGGCGGACGAGGGCGTGGTGGTCGTCGATGACCTCGCCCCATTTGGCGTCCCCCAGCCGCTCGGCGTGCTCCGTCGACCCCACGATGTCGGTGAACAGCACCGTGGCCAGCACCCGCTCCGGCTCGGTGGCCACCCGGCGTTGGCGTCGGGCCCCGATCAACGAGGTCTGATACCCGATGGCCACCCGGTTGCCGTCCGCGTCGGTGATCTCGGCCGTCGAGTGGATGAGGTCGCCGTCATGGTGGACGACCCGGCCCCGGCTCAGGATGTCCCGCCCATCGGGGCGGACGGGGCGGAAGAAGCTGATGCTCTGATCGATGATCCCCAGGCGCCAGTTCGGTGGGCTGAGGGTCAGCGCCGGACCCGAGAGGCTGCCGAGGGCCAGGGTCGCCAGTGCGCCCGCCTGGAGGCGCCGGGTGTGGTTGCAGAGCCATTCGGTCGCCGGAACCGACGTCACCATGCTTCCCTCGGAGATGTCCAGGACCCTGATTCCGAGCAGGTCAAAAATGGGGATGCTGGCGATCTCTCCAGCCATGATCCGCCGGGTCAGCGTCACCATGGATTCTTCGGCGATCAACCGCAAGAGGACCGGCATCACGTCGTGGGGCAGCGGACGGAGATGGGGAGCCGGAGTCCGGTAGACCGGTTCGGCCATCGGCTGCGGGCGCCAGGGCCGGCCCGGAGGCGTGCCCTCGAAGTCGCGGACCAGCACCGATCCCTTGACGTTCATGACCTGACGGCCCAGCGCATCCTCCACGTCGACCTCGGCCAGCGTGAAGTTGGGTCCGGTGTGGACGACCCGACCCCGCAGGACGAGTGGCGCGTGGTCGAGCGTGCACGGCCGGAAGTGGCTGATGGATAGCGCCGCCGTGCGCACATCCTTCCCCGCGGGCACGCTGGTGATCACCGCCAGCTCGAGGGTGGCGCCGACGGCCGTCCGGGGATCAATGGCCCGGTCGAGCGTCTGCAGCCACGGGTTGGCGGCGACGGTGACGGTGGCGGTGCCCACGCCCACGTGGGTCAGGCGCATCCCAACGAGGTGGCTGAGCGGCGGGCGGGGAGTCTCCTCCCGCAGGTAGGCCCTGGCCTGGTCGATGCCCGGGAGCTGGTAGAGCGCCGGGTCGGGGAAGCCACCGCGGACGGGTTCGTCCGTCATCACAGAGCGGACGGTAGCGTCTGAGCCAATGGCTCTTCGCCCGGCGGCTCGCGGTGTGACCGGGGGCCCCTCCCTGGTCAGCGGGTCCTGACCCCGTGAGCGCAAAGGTGACGGCGCAGATGGTGGCCCGGCAGCGCACGCTGGCCGATCCCCGGTGGTCGCCGGACGGCCGGTGGCTGGCGTGGGTGGAATCCTTCGGGGGCCGGGCCGACCTCATGGTGGCGCCGGCCGACGGGTCGGGGCCGGCGGTGACGGTCACCGTCGACGTGGGCGTGGCCCGGGCCGGATCGCCCTTCGCCTGGACGCCGGACAGCGCCGAGATCGTCCACGCCGCCGCCGACGGACGGCTGGTGGTCGTGCCCGCCGCCGGCGGTCCGCTGCGGGCCCTGACGCGCGAGGGGAGGGCCGCCGCCCCCGCCGTGTCCGCTGACGGCACCCGGGTCGCCTTCGTTCTGGAAGGGGACGACGCCTGCGAGATCGCCGTCGTTTCCACCGACGGGTCGGCCTGGCCGGTGAAGGTCTCGACCGGCGCCGACTGGGCCTTCGATCCCGCCTGGGCACCCGACGGCCGCACCCTGGCCTGGCACGAGTGGGACTTCCCGGCCATGCCCTGGGACGCCTCCCGCATCGTGCTGCGCCCGGTGGACGGCGGCCTTCCCGCCGGCAAGCCCGAGGTGGTGGCGGGCGGGGACGGGGTCGCCACCGGTCAGCCCCGGTTCTCCCCCGACGGCTCCGCCCTCGGCTTCGTCTCCGACCACACCGGATTCGCCACCGTGTGGGTCGCCGCCCCCGACGGCGGACGGGCCCGCCCCGCCCGGGAGGAACCCTTCGAGCACGCCGAGCCCACCTGGGGGCCGGGGCAGCGCTCCTGGGTATGGTCGCCCGACGGCCGCTCGCTGGCCCTCAACCGCAACGAGGCCGGCTTCGGGCGCCTGGTGGTGTGCAACAACGACGGCCGCGCCCGGGAGATCTCCCGGGGGTGGCACCACGGGCTCGACTGGGGGGCGGGCGGGCTGGCCGCCGTCCGCTCCGGTGCCCGCACGCCACCCCAGCTGACGACGTTCGAACTCGACCCGGCCATGAACGGTGATGCCGACCGGGGTCCGGCTCGCCGCATCCGGGCCCAGGGGGCGCCCGGCGCCCTGGTGGCGGCCGGCCCGGTGGAGCCCGAAGCGGTGACGTGGACGTCCGACGACGGGGCCACCGTCCACGGTCTCCTCTACCGCCCGGAACGGGCCGGTGAGCCCGCCGCCGCCCCGCCGCCCCTCCTGGTCTACGTCCACGGCGGGCCCACGGGCAGCTCGGCCGTCACCTGGAACCCCCGCCACCAGTTCTGGGTGTCCCGGGGCTGGGCCGTGCTCGCCCCCAACTACCGGGGCTCCACCGGCTACGGGCGGGAGTACACCCAGGCCCTCACCGGCAACTGGGGGGTGGCCGACGTGGCCGACGTGGCCGCCGGCATCCGCCACGCCGGCGAGCAGGGCTGGGGCGACCCCGCCCGGGTGGCCCTCGACGGCGGCAGCGCCGGCGGCTTCACCCTGCTCCTGGTGTGCGCCCACCATCCCGGCCTGGCCCGGGCGGCCGTCGACCGCTACGGGGTCACCGACCTCTTCGACCTGGCCGAGACCACGCACCGCTACGAGTCGCGCTACTGCGACCGGGTGGTGGGCCCCCTCCCCGAGGCCGCCGACCGCTACGAGGAGCGCTCACCCATCACCCACGCCGAGCAGGTCACCACCCCGCTCCTCGTCCTCCAGGGCGACCAGGACGACACCGTCCCCAAAGCCCAGGCCGACCGCCTGGTCGACGTCCTCCGGCGCCGGGGCGCCCCCGTCGAGTACCACGTCTACGAGGGCGAGGGCCACGGCTGGTCCCGCCCCGACACCATCGTCGACGAGCTGGAGCGGGCCGAGAAGTTCCTCACCCGCTGGGTCCTCAAGCGATGACCCGAAGGTGATGGACGCTCCCGACCGGGCTGTGCTCCTGGCCCACGGGGCGGGGTCGGACCGCAACTCCGCCGCGCTGGTGGCCGTGGACGGGCGGCTGGCCGCCGCCGGTATCCCCTGCCTGCGCTTCGACTACCCCTACCGCCAAGCCGGCCGCCAGGCCCCGGACCGGGCGCCCGTCCTGGAAGCCGCCACCCGGGAGGCGGCTGCCGAGCTGGCCAAGGAGACCGGCCTCCCACCCGAGCGCCTGGTGCTCGGCGGGCGCTCCATGGGCGGGCGCTACTGCTCCATGGTGGCGGGCCACGATGCCGACCCCGTGCCCGCCCTCGGCCTGGTGCTGCTCGGCTATCCCCTCCACCCGGCGGGGAAGCCGGAGAAGCTGCGGACGGAGCACTTCCCCCGCCTGACCATGCCCGTCCTGTTCGTGAGCGGCGACCGCGACGCCCTCGCCCCCCGGGCCAGCCTGGAGGCGGCGGCCCAAGCCATTCCCGGCCCCGTGACCTTCCACTGGCTCACCGGCGCCGACCACGGCTACCGGGCGCCCAGGTCCTCGGGGCACAGCCCGGCCGCCCTCGCCGACGAGGTGGCGGAGGTGGCCACGGCCTGGGTGGCGGCGCTGTAGCGACTGTGCCCATGGCTCTTCGCCGGGCGGCTCATCGCGCCGTCGGCGGGGGGCCCCAGCCCCGCCTCCCGGGCCACTAGCGTGGCCCCTCATGGAGCATCTCATCTTCGAACGGCAGGGGCCGGTGGGGTGGCTGCGGCTGAACCGCCCCGACAAGCTCAACTCCTGGACCTTCGCCATGTGGGAGGAGATGGCCAAGCTCGGCGGCGAGCTGGTGGCCGATCAGGACCTCCGGGCCCTGGTCGTCATCGGACAGGGCCGGGCCTTCTCCAGCGGGATCGACACGTCGAGCTTCAACCCCGCCAACAGCCGGGGACTCTTCACCGAGGCGGGCTCCGGCGCGTCCACCGATGCCACCGGCGACGACCGCCTGGTCACGGCCATCACCGACATCCAGGCCTGCTACGCCTGGCTGGCGGAGGCACCCTTTCCCACCATCGCCGCCGTGCGGGGCTACGCCCTCGGTGCCGGTATGCAGCTGGCCCTGGCCTGTGACCTGAGGATCGTCGCCCGCGGGACCAGGCTCGGCCTGCCCGAGCACCGCTACGGGCTCCTGCCCGACCTGGGCGGGCTCTACTGGCTGCCCCGTGTGGTGGGCCCGGCAAGGGCCAAGGAGCTCGTCTGGACGGGCGAGCAGATCGACGCCGACGAGGCCCTCCGCATCGGCTTGGCCAACCGGCTGGTCCGGGACGACGAGCTGGAGACCGAGGTGGCCAAGCTGGCCGGGCACATCGCCGCCCAGCCGCCCATCGCCGTATCCGGGTCCAAGCGGGCCATCGACGCCGCCGGCGGACAGACCCTGGCCGAGGGGCTGAGGGAGGCTGCCGTGGGCCAGGCCCGCTGCATCCGCTCCGCCGACTTCACCGAGGCCGTCGCCGCCTTCGCCGCCGGCCGCCGGCCTGAATACCACAACCGGTGAGCGATCGCTTCGTCGTCCGGCCCGGCCCGCCCCTGGAGGGCGAGATCAAGGTGTCGGGCGCCACCAAGAACTCGGGCCTCAAGCAGCTGGCGGCCGCCATCCTCGCCCCGGGCACCTCGATCTTCACCAACATGCCGCCCGTCGTCGACTGCGAGGTGATGATCGAGGTCATGCGCGCCATCGGGGCCATGGTGGAATGGACCGGCCCCGACACCCTCCTGGTCGACACCACCGGGCCGCTCACCCCCGAGGCGCCCTACGAGCTCGTCAGCCGCATGCGGGCCTCCATCAACGTCCTCGGCCCGCTGCTGGGTCGCTGCGGGGAGGCCCGGGTCGCCCTCCCGGGGGGCGACGCCATCGGCAGCCGGCGGCTCGACATGCACCTGCGGGGGCTGGAGGCCATGGGCGTCGAGGTCCAGGTTGTACACGGGTTCATCGAGGCCCGCACCGCGGCGCTCCGGGGGGCGAGGGTCGTCCTCGAGTTCCCCAGCGTGGGCGCCACCGAGAACCTGCTCACCGCCGCCGTGCGGGCCAAGGGCACGACCGTCATCGAGAACGCCGCCCGGGAGCCCGAGATCACCGCCCTCACCGCCTACCTCACCCGCATGGGGGCGCAGATCGTGGGGGCGGGAACCTCCACCATCACCGTCGACGGCGTGGGCGGGCTCCTCCCCGTCGACGCCGAGCTGATGGCCGACCGCATCGAGGCGGGAACCCTGCTCATGGCCTGCGGCATCGCCGGCGGCGAGATCAGTCTGGTCGGCCCCCGCCTCGAGCACCTGGAGATGCTGGCCATGAAGCTGGGCGCCATGGGCATGAAGGTCTCGCCTACCGCCGACGGCATCTGGGCCTTCTCCCGGGGCGGGCTCAAGGCCGTCGACATCGCCACCCTGCCCTATCCCGGCTTCGCTACCGACTTCATGCCCCAGGCCGTCGCCCTCCTGTCCGTGGCCCGGGGCAGCGGGATCGTCACCGAGAACCTCTTCGACGGGCGCTTCGCCTTCGTGGCCGAGCTGGCCCGGATGGGCGCCGACGTCCGCACCGAGGGCCGCCACGCCGTGGTGCGAGGGGTGGAGCGGCTCTCGGGCGCCCCCGTCCGGGCGCTCGACGTGCGGGCCGGCGCCGCTCTGGTCCTGGCCGGCCTGGCCGCCGAGGGCGAGACCGTGGTCCACGACGTGCACCACATCGACCGGGGCTACCGGGACCTCCCCGGGACGCTGGCCGCCCTGGGCGCCGACGTCCGCCGGGCGTAGACCAGGGCGGTAGTCTCCAGAACATGGAAACAGCCATTCTCGAGGCCATCGACGCCATCCGCCCCGCCCTGCAGATGGACGGCGGCGACATCGAGTACATCGGGATCGAGGATGGCGTCGTCAAGGTGAAGCTGTCGGGGGCGTGTGACAGCTGCTCCATCTCCTGGCTCACCCTGAAGGGCGGGGTGGAGCGGATCCTGAAAGACCGCGTCCCCGGCGTCACCGCCGTCGAAGCGATCTGAGTACCACCCGGGATCCCGCGGCGTTGGTCGACGGCACCCTGGCGGGTGAGCGGGCTGCCGTCGCCCGCCTGATCACCCTGGTGGAGTCGGGCGGCGACGCCGCCCACGCCGCCATCTCCCGCCTGTTTCCCCACACCGGCTCGGCCTATACCGTCGGTATCACCGGCGCCCCCGGCTCGGGGAAGTCCACCCTCACGGACCGGCTCATCGCCCGCATCCGCAAGGACGGCGCCGAGGTCGGCGTCCTGGCCGTGGACCCCTCCAGCCCCTTCTCGGGCGGCGCCATCCTCGGCGACCGGGTCCGGATGCAGGAGCACGCCACCGACCCGGGGGTCTTCATCCGCTCCATGGCCACCCGGGGTCACCTCGGCGGCCTGGCGCTGGCCACCCCCCAGGCGGTTCGGGTGCTCGACGCCGCCGGCAAGCCCTGGGTGCTGATCGAGACCGTGGGCGTGGGTCAGGTGGAGATCGAGGTGGCCGGCGCCGCCGACACCACCGTGGTGGTGGTCAACCCCGGCTGGGGGGACTCGGTGCAGGCCTCCAAGGCCGGCCTGCTGGAGATCGCCGACCTGTTCGTGGTCAACAAGGCCGACCGGGACGGCGCCGACGAGACGGTGCGCGACCTGGAGTTCATGCTCGAGCTGTCGCTGCAACCCGGGGCCCGGGGTGTCCCCGAGGCTGCAGGCTGGAAGCCGTCCATCGTCAAGACCGTCGGATCCAAGGGGGAGGGCATCGAGGAGCTGTGGGAGGCGATCGGCCACCACCGCTCCTTCCTGGAGGCAGACGGGCGGCTGGCCAAACGGCGGGAGCAGCGGGTGCGGGAGGAGCTGCACTCCATCGTCGTCGGGCGCCTCTACGAGCGGGCGGGCGAGGTGTGCTCCGGGCCCCGCTTCGAGGAGGCGGCGGCGGCGGTCCTGTCCCGGGAGCTCGACCCTTACGCGGCGGCCGAGGCCCTGTTGAGCGGGGACTAGCCTCGATCGGGATGGGAGAGCTGATCTCCACCGGGCGCCG
>JBIOYN010000421.1:0-12383 GCA_044870155.1 Acidimicrobiia bacterium
ACGACGATGTAATGCTGGCCCGGTTCCTGAGCGGGGGCGCCAGGAGGCGACACCAGCCCCCAACCCACGAGCACGAAGACGAAGAAACCCAGCAGCGATCGGTGCATTCCCCAGCTCCTTCACTCTCGGTCGACGAGCCGAGGTTCTAGCCGAGACCGGGGGTGGAAGGCTTTCGATTTTCGCGGCTGCGCCCCGGGTGGACCGGGGCGCAGGGACGTGCTGTGACGAGCGAACGGTGAAGGAAGGCTGGCTACGTCGAGGTGGTGGGGCCGGTCAGATGACCACGCTGTCCACGGCGCAAGCCGCTGAGCCCGTCTGGCCACCGGTCTCACAGACCTCGTAGGTGACCGTGCCCGATCCCCGCCAGTCCTGCGTGAAGGAGCCGTCATTTTCTTCGGAGGTCACGATCCCGCCGCGGTGGACGTCCACGGAGGTCCCCGCGAAGCCGCCCCATGTCACGGTGACCCTCGTCACTGCCTTCGTCTTGCTCCCCTTCGCCACGTCCACCCACTTGGCGGTGGGTGTCCCCGTCGCGGGGTTGGACAGCGCCCCGTCGCCGTCGCCGTTGACCGCGGCCACGGTGTAGGTGTACGGCGTGCCGTTCACGAGGCCCGAGTCGACGTAGGTGAGCGGCGCACCGGCTAGCACCGAGCTGATGGCGACGCTACCCCGGTCCTGTCGGTAGATCTTGTAGGAGCCGATGGGCGAACCCCCGGCCGAGGCGGGCGGCTGCCACGCCAGGACGACTTGCTGGTCGCCGCCGGCCGCCGTCAGGTTCAGCGGGGCCGACGGTACTCCGGTGCCCGGTGCGGCGGTGGTTCCGAACGTGCTGACGTCCAGGCGGCCCCCCATGAGCGTTTTCCCGGCCAGCGCCAGGATGGGCACCGCTGTACCCAGAATGGCGCCCTTGATGTCGGCCGCGGTCGCGCTCGGGTTCACCGCCCGGTAGAGGGCCACGGCCCCGGTCACGTGAGGGGTGGCCATGGACGTACCGCTGTAGGAGCCGTAGGTGGCACCGGGCAGCGTCGACCAGATGTCCACTCCGGGAGCGCCCAGGTCCACGGTGGTGGCGCCGTAGTTCGACCACGAGGCCAGCGCCCCGTTCTTGTCGATGGCGGCCACGGCGATCACGTTGGGGAGGTTGTAGCCGGATGGGTAACTGGCGGTGGAGTCGTTGTTCCTGCCGTCGTTGCCGGCGGCGGCGACGAAGAGGATGTTGGCGGCATTCGCCCGCCCGATGGCGTCGGAGAGTGCCTGCGAGAAGCCACCGCCACCCCAGGAGTTGTTGGTGGCCACCAGGTTGATCCCGTGGCGTGTCTTCAGATCGGTGAAGTAATCCACAGCCTTGACGGCGTTGGCGGTGGTGCCGCCCCGGCGGCCGAGGAACTTGGCGGAGAGGAGCTTCACGTCCCACACGACACCGGCAACACCGGCGCCGTTGCCGCCCTGAGCGCCGATGGTCCCGGCGACGTGGGTACCGTGGTCGTCCTGCGTGCCGTCGTAGACGGAGTTGTTGTTTCCGTCGAAGTCCCAGCCGTAGACGTCGTCGACATAGCCGTTGTGGTCGTCATCGATGCCATTGGTCGTCTCGCCGGGGTTCGTACCGACGTTCCCCGCCAGATCCGGGTGGGTGACCTCGTACCCCTCGTCGATGATCCCGACGTAGACCGATTCGCTGCCCGTGTTCCCATCTGCCCATGCCTGAGCCGCACTGGTTCCGAACCCCGCGCTCATGCCCCACAACTTGGCGAAGTCCGTGTCGTTCGACACAGCGTCGTGGGCATAGACCCAGTTCGGCTCGGCGAAGTTGACGTTGGGGTTCGAGGTGAAGCGCCGCATGGCCTCGGACCGGTCGGTCCCGGAGAAGCGCACCAGTTCGACAGCGGCACGACCGGAGCCCTCCTTGACCACCCGGTCGACCAGCTGCGCGCCGGCCCGGTCCCGGGCCTCGGCCCGCTGGGCATCCGACACACCGCGCTGGTACCCGACGAGAAGCTCGCCGGGGATGGAGGCGGGCTCGGCTGCGGGCGACGGGCGGCTCGACGGCGCCGCCGCGCTGATGCCGGTCGGTGACAATACCGAGGCCGAAAGGAGGACAACGAGACCAGCGACGAGACGACGCACAGATTTCCTCTCAAAGGGAGCGGGCGGGAACCAAGGCGCGGCCGATTGACGACTGCCGTACTCGGATCATCGGCAGGATTCGTCTGACCTGGAGCATTCGCCCTTTTCCGCCACCGATCCTGCCTCTGGAGTATCGGGTCGGAAGGCGCGGGTCGGAAGCTCCCCGAGGACGGAAGGCCCCCTTCGGTCCAGACGCCGACAGGAAATGCGTACTTTCGACCGGGTTCACGAAGCGCCGACCGGCCGTACCCGGTCCGGGCGAACCGTCTCAGCCCGTCGTCTCCGCCTGGCGCTCCGCCGCCTCGACCGAATACCGCAGGAGGGCTTTGGTTATGGGGCCCACCGGCTCACAGTCGACGGTGGGATCGGCGTTCGGCCCCTCCGTGACGGCCGCGGCCGCGCTTTCCCGTCCAGGATCGTGGCCGTCATGTCAGCACCCCGGTCGCCTGGTCGGATCAGTGCCGGAAGTGGCGCCTTCCGGTGAACACCATGGCCACGCCGGCCTCGTCGGCGGCGGCGATCACCTTGTCGTCGCCCAGCGCACCGCCGGGCTGGGCGATGGCGCCGGCGCCGGCAGCCACGGCGGCGTCCACCGCGTCACGGAAGGGGAAGAAGGCGTCAGAGGCGCACACCCCACCCCGGGCCCGGTCCCCGGCCTTGCGGGAGGCGATCTCGGTGGAGTGGACCCGGGACTGCTGGCCGGCGCCGATGCCGAACGCCTGCCCGTCCCGGGCCAGGACGATGGCGTTGGAACCCGTGGCCGCGCACACCTTCCAGGCGAACTCCAGGTCGGACCACTGGGCGTCGGTGGGCCCGGCCCGGGTCACCACCTTCCACGTGGAGCGGTCGGCCTCGTAGCGGTCCGCCTCCTGGACCAGGAAACCGCCGCCGGCCCGGCGCAGGTCCAGCCCCCGGTCCTGAGCCGGTGCCGGCGCCTGGAGCAGGCGCAGGTTCTTCGTCCCGGCCAGGGCGGCCCGGGCGTCGTCGTCGTAGCCGGGAGCGATGACGACCTCGGTGAACACCTCGCCGATGGCGGCAGCGGTGGCGGCGTCGACGTTCCGGTTGAACGCCACCACCCCGCCGAAGGCGGAGAGCGAGTCGCACTCGAAGGCTCGCCGGTAGGCGGAGTGGACGTCGGTGCCCAGGGCCACCCCGCACGGGTTGGCGTGCTTGACGATGACGCACGCCGGCTCAGCGAAGGCGTGGACCAGTGTCCAGGACGCCTCCGAGTCGAGCAGGTTGATGAACGACAGCTCCTTGCCCTGGTGCTGGGTCATCTCGTCCAGCCACCCACGACCGAGACGGTCGCGGTAGCGGGCCCCGAGCTGGTGGGGGTTCTCGCCGTAGCGCAGCGGCGCCACCCGCTCGAGCGGCAGGACGAGGTGGCGGGGCAGAGGATCGGGATCGAACCAGCGGACGATGGCGGCGTCGTAACCGGCGGTGTGGGCGAAAGCCTCCAGGGCCAGGTCGGCCCGGGTGGCCCGGGACAGGCGCCGGCCGCTCCCCTGCAGTTCGTCGAGCAGGGCCGGGTAGCGGGCCGGGTCGGTGACGACGCCCACCCAGGCGTGGTTCTTGGCCGCGGCCCGGACCATGGTGGGCCCGCCGATGTCGATCGTCTCGATGCCGGGCCGCTCCAGGAAGGGGTAGAGGTTCACCACCACCAGGTCGATGGGTTCGACGCCCTGGGCGGCGAGGTCGGCCTGGTGCGAGGGCACGCCCCGGTCGGCCAGGATCCCGCCGTGGATCCGGGGATGGAGCGTCTTCACCCGGCCCGAGAGCATCTCCGGCGCCCCGGTCACCTCCTCCACGGGGGTGACGGGGATGCCGGCCTCGGCCAGGGCGGCGGCCGTCCCCCCTGAAGCCACCAGGCTGATGCCCAGCCCGTCGAGACCGCGGGCGAAGTCCAGGAGGCCGGTCTTGTCGTAGACCGACAGGAGGGCCCGGCGCACCTCCACCCAGCCCTCCTCACCGGCGTCGGCAGGGGCGCCGGCGGCTTCGGCCACCAGCGTGGCCAGCACCTGGGGGTAGAGCCGGTGCTCGACGGCCTTGATGCGCTCGTGGAGCGCCTCCTCGGTGTCGCCGGCCAGGACGGGCACCGCCTCCTGCGCCAGGATCGGGCCGTCGTCGACCTCGATGGTGGCGATGTGGATGGTGCAGCCCGTCACCTTCACGCCGGCGGCGAGGGCGTCGGGCACGGCGTGCTCGCCCCGGAACGACGGCAACAGGGCGGGATGGGTGTTGACCACCCGGCCCGGGAAAGCCTCGAAGATCGGCTCGGAGAGGACGGTCATGAACCCGGCCATCGCCACCAGGTCCACCTCGTGCGCCACCAGCGCCTCGGTGACGGCGCGGGTGAACGCCACCCGGTCGGGCAGATGGTGGCTGCGGTCCACGACGACGGACGGGATCCCGGCCGCCGCCGCCCGCTCCAGGGCCTGTACGCCGGGGCGGTCGGTGACCACCAGCACCACCGGCAGGCCGGCATCGATGATGGCCTGCAGGTTGCTGCCGCTCCCCGAAGCCAGCACGCCAATCCTCACGCTCTCGGTCATCCCCTCAAGCTAGCTTCCGCACATGAGCGAAGTCAGCGTGAATGTCGACGGCGGCGTAGCGGTGGTCAGCCTGTGCGCCCCGGACCGGCGCAACGCCCTCACTCCGGGCATGGCCGCCGATCTGGTGGCGGCGTGCGAGGAGGTCGACGCCGACACGTCGGTGGGGGCGGTGGTCGTCCGGGGCGAGGGCGGATACTTCTGCGCCGGCGCCCATCGCGACACCCTCTCCGGCGCCGGCGCCGACCCCCTGGCCGAGCCCGCCCACTCCTCCTTGAGCATCGTGTACCGCTCCTTCGCCCGGGTGGGCGAGCTGGAGGCGCCCGTCATCGCCGCCGTCCGGGGAGCAGCGGTCGGGGCCGGCGTCAACCTGGCCTTCGCCGCCGACCTGCGGGTGGTAGCCGAGAACGCCCGGCTCCTCCCCGGCTTCCTCCGCATCGGCCTGCACCCCGGCGGCGGGTACTTCGTCCTCGCCGGACGGACGGCGGGCCGGGAGGCGACGGCGGCCATGGGGCTCTTCGGCGAGGAGGTGAGCGGCCGGCGGGCGGCGGAGCTGGGCTTCGCCTGGGAGGCCCTCCCCGACGACCAGGTGGAACCCCGGGCCCTGGAGCTGGCCGCCCGGGCGGCCGCCGACCCCGCCCTCTCCCGGCGGGCGGCCCGGTCCTTCCGGAACGAGCTGGGGCCGCCGGCCGTGCCCTGGCCGGTGGCCCTCGACGCCGAGCGCGCCGCCCAGATGTGGTCGCTGCGCCGACGGTCGGCGGACAGCTAAAGCCCGGCGCCGGTCACTCCCGGCCGGCGAAGAACCCGGAGATCTCGGCCACGGCCACGTCCGGCCGCTCGTAGGCCACGAAGTGCCCCGCCCCCTCCACCGGCGCGAAGTCGACGTCGGCGAAGTAACGGCCGAGCTCGTCGGCCCACTCCACCTTCAGGATGGGGTCGTCGGCACCCCATCGCACCCGTGCCGGTACCTCGATACGGGGCAGGTCGGGCGCGCCGTGGCGGATCAGCTCCAGCCGGGAGGCGGCCGAGGCCACGTACCAGTTGAACCCGCCCTGGAGATTCCCGGGGGCGAGATAGTTGTCCACCCAGGCGTCGACGTCCTCCTTCTCGAAGACGCCCGGGGCGGCGGCCCAGTGGTCGAGAAAGTGGCGGAAGTACGCCTCGCACGCCGCCCGGCTCGACCCCACCACCTCGGCGGCCATCGGCAGCCGATGGAACGTCTGGTACCAGATCTCCCGGAGGTGGTCGGGCTCCGCCCAGCGCTTCCCGATCCCGGGATAGGGACAGTCGAAGAAGAACAGGCCGGTCAGCCGGTCAGGATGGGAGCGGGCGAAGGCCTGGGCCACGTAGGCGCCCACGTCATGGCTCACCACTCCGAAGCGACCGAGCCCGAGGGCGCCGGCCAGGCCCGCGAGGTCGGCCACGTGGTCCTCGAGCCGGTAGGCCTCGAGGGCGGGCCGGTCCGGCTTTCCCGACGCCCCGAAACCCCGCAGGTCGGGGGCGATGACGTCGAAGCGCAAGCTGAGCGGCTCGAGCACCTTGCGCCACACCCGCCAGAACTCGGGCCAGCCGTGGAGCAGCACCACCGGCGGGCCGTTGCCCCGACCCTGGCGCACATAGTGGATGTCGACGTCCGGAAGCTGGACGGACCCGTGCTCCAGGCTCACGCCTGCTTGCGGAACTGGCGCATCTCACCGGTCTCGCCGGTTTCCCCCGGCTCCTGAGGCTCGAGTGGTTGGGCCTGCTGAGCCTCCTGGGCCTTGCGGGCGGCCACTTTCGCCTTGCGCTTGGTGGCCGCCATCTGCACCCGCACGTGGTGCAGGGGATGCGAGCCCGGGTCGGGCAGCCTCGGCAGGTTGTGCTTGGGGCGCCCGCCCTGATCCCGCACGGCGATCGTCAGCACCCACAGTGCGACGCCGAAGAGGATGAACGGGATGAAGATCAGAATGGCCTGGCCCCCCGGGAACCCGTTCGGAGCCATGCCGGCTCCCTCAGGCCCCTCGCCGGTCGCGCTGCCGGGGCGGCCGGAACGGCGCCACCTTCGCCTCCGGCGTGTACGGGGTGAACTTCGGCTTCGGCTTCGGCTCCGCCGCCGCGGCGCGACGAGCCCCCCGCGGCGGCCTCGTCGCCTTCCACACCTGGCGGCTCAACTCGGTTTTCGGCAACGTCCGCACCGAGGACTGCCCACCTCTCGTCGAGCTCGGATCCCGTTTCAGGACGAGCACCAAGACGATGATGGCGAAAATCGGGATGCCGATGGAGAGGAAAGAGGCCACACGCTCCCCTGCACGAACCCATTACCGGTTTGCTCTGCTCGAGCACGGACGCCATGGACTCTCAGCCCATGGCGCCGTGAGCTCTACCCAATAGATTAACCCTGCCACACGGCCTTCGCCGTGTGGCAGGGCACGATTGTCTACTCGAAGTTCGGCTGGAGCGGCTCTTCCAGTTCCGCCGACGATGTCTTGCCGGTGGAATCCTGGAAGCGCAGCAGACCAGCGATGGTCAGCTGGGACTCGCCCAGGGGCAGCAGGTGCTCCCGGTCGAAACGCTTCCCCGACATCACCATGGTGACCGTTGCCTTCCCACCAGCGGGGATGCTGGAGGGCGTGACCGTCATGTTGTCCTGGTAGGCGGCCACACCCGTGGGCTTGCCGACTCCGGAGTTGACGAACGTCAGGGTCGAGGTCAGGAACTCCTTGATCTGGATCGGCCCCTCGCTGACGTTGGTCACGTCCACGACGACGCTCAGGTCCCGGGACGCCCGGTCAAGGGACGCCCTTTGGGGGTTGATCGTCGCCAGTGGGACGGCGGCGTCAGCCTCTGTCTTGGGTGGCTCGAACTGCACCACCTGCTGTGGGATCTTCACCGGGTAGGCCGTGGCCTGTTGGATCCACCCCCCCAACAGCATGAGCCCCATCACGAGGGCCAAGATGTTGGAGAAGCGATGGTCGGCCTTGGTGTTCAGCCCCACCGCGACGCCGTCGTCGTTGAGCGGGATCGCCAGCGTTACCGCCGGGTTGGTGACCGTCCGGTGCCACTTCGGGCCCCACTTCGGGTTCCCGATCATGCTTCCGCCGGTCCACCAGACCACCCAGATCACGCCCATGATGAAGCCGATGACCTGCCAGCTCCAGACGAAGCCCAAGCCATAGTTCTCGATGTTGATGGTCTCGCCGTTGTAGAGCTTGACCGGCGACGTGAACCCGCCGGCGGTCTTCTTGATCTCCACCCACTGGCCCGGACCGAGCACGGTCCCCGCCCCCTTCACGGCGAAGGTCGGGTGTATGTGCCACCGCCCGTTCCGGCGGCCCATCAACGTCATCTCGAATTCGTAGAAGTTGCCTCGTGCAATCTCGATGCGTCCGGGTGTGGACACGCCGTTGATCGTTCGCTCCAGCATGCCGACGACCGGGCCCTGGGTGGCGATGTTGATGTATCCGATCTTCGGATCACCGGCCGCCAGGGTGTCGGGCCAGGAGTTCATCAGCTTGGCCACACCCTTGAGAACGATCTTCTCGCCCTGGGCGATGACCAGGTCGCCTTCGGCGTCTGGCTGGCCGCCCGTGAAGGTCACGTCCTGCCAGGCGACCGTCCGCATCCGGAGGAACGCCTCCTGTGACCGCTCGCCATGGGCGAAGGCCGCTGGGGCGGTCAACCCGATCGCAGACAGCCCCAGGAGTGCTCCTGCTAGCAGTTTCTTCTTCATCATCAAACCCCCTCTCTCGTATCGATCGCTCCGGCTACCACTTCTTCATGAAGCGGCCGATCGGCCAGATCGCCAACATGCGTCCGATGAACTGGCCAATCCAGTAGCCACCGACAGTCACGGTCGCCCCGAAGACGATGGACACGTACTGCGTCTCGCCGAGGAAGCTCCGGAGAGTTCCGTGCTCGACGATCCTGAGATATTCGGGAGTCTGACTCCGGATGTACTCGATGCCCTGGATGTCAGAGACGGAGAGGATGCGATCCATCCACTCCGCCGGCTGCAGATAGGGCGCCAGCATGATGTAGTTGGAAACCCACCATGCGAAGGAGAAGACGGCGGATCCGAGCACGGAGGTGATGATGAAGCTCTTCGTCTTCAACAGCACCCAGTCGGCGAAGATCCCCGCCGGCACCATCGTGGTGGGCCATACGAAGTTCATGGGGTAGTGGACGAAGTTCCCCCACTGCAGCCACCGGCCCAGTGTGGACAGAGGCCACAGGCAGATGGCGGTGTAGGTCATTCCGGTCGGGAACCTCCACGCCAGCCACTGGATGTACTGGAGGGCGGACCCGATGATGACCAGCGAGAAGGGGGTGAGGATCGGCCACCACACCCGGTCCTTCCAGTCGGTCCAGAAGTCCCAGTCCCCAGCGAACAGCAGCTTGGTGATGTCACAAGCGGCACCAACAATGAACAAGGCGCTAATCCAGAAGACCGCATCCCACTTACGGTCGATGTACTTGTACTGCTTGCCGACAAGCGCCTTCAGCCGCTCGAACTGCTGTTGCTGCTCAAGCTTTTCGGTGTCGGTCGACATGCGTATCTGCCTCCATCAACCCGCGTTAGATGAATGCAACCGCACGTCGCAGCGAGGGCGTCGGATCCTGGGGAAGGATCCTCGCACGAAATCCACGTGCCCCCCCTGGACGTGGCTATGTCATGGTACGACGCCCTCCGGATACGCAGTGCGATATCCGGAGGGGTCGCGCAAAACCTTTTTAAGCGACGGCTTCCTTGTCGCTGGCCCCGGCTGCTTCGATCTCGGCCTCGATACCAAGAAGCCGGATGATCGTCTCAGCCCACAGAGCGAAGATTCCCGCCGCCAGCCAGCCGTAGAACACAAACGGCCAGTGGAATGGAACGGCGAAGATCTCCTCCGTGATCCAGAGGCTGTGGCCCCACTCGTTCATCGCCACCTGGAACATTTCTGTCACCGAGGCGGAGATGAGCAAGAAGAACGACCACGGGAAGCCGTTCTCGGCGCCGTACACCTTTGGCAGCCAGTAACGGCCGTACAGGTAGGTGCCGACGGTGAGTGTGATCCCGATTGGGAAGTACAGGAAGAACATCGGGATGTGGGCAGGCGTGAGCGCCGTGTCGCGGACTGCCGTCTGGTGCCACGAACCGTCCAGGTTCGGCCAGAAGCTGGCCATGATGGTCAGTTCAACGGACATGGTGCTGATCAGACCCCAGAACTTGGCGATCCGACGCACCTCGACCTCGGGCGTTATAGCGACGTCCACAATCTGGCGGCCCTTCCTGATCAGGTAGGTCCACCACCACAGCGTCACGATCGTGGCTGCGATGACCTCGGCGTAGAACAGGGCGCGGTACGTCCTGTTAAATGCATCGCCGGCGGCCTCGATGCCGATCGTCCACGCGTTGCCCTGCATCCAGATTCGGAGGGCGGCGGCGATGACGATGAAGCTCAGGGGCCCGACGAAGGTCAGGGTGTGACCACCCCGCCAGTCGATCGGGCCGTGCCCGGGCTTCCACGCCGGTGACGCCGTCCTGGCCTGTGCAACTTGAACCATGACCCCCCCTTGTCAACCTTCTGACGATTGGGTCGGAACCCATGCTACGCGTTCGGTCGCCCGAGCGCTCGCATTCTCCCGGCACAACCCTCGCAGACCAGCACAATCCTCCCGCGGCTCCGGGTCAAGGAAAAATATGGAAGAAGCGGGAGTGGTTTCGCGATGTGACCAATCCCGGCGACTTTGAAGCGGGCCGCAGAGAAGAACCTACACGCCGGGAAAGGCGCACGAGGCCGACACGGCCTTCTACGATGTCCCGACCATGAGCCGGCCGGGATCGTTCGGGGGGCACGGCCAGGCGCTCGGTGATCTCCTGCGTGAGGCGGCCCGGATGTACCGGGCCCTGGCACCGGTTCTGGTGCCGCCGTTCGTCGTCGCCTTCATCGTGCTGCGCGAGCTGCTGGTCGTGGCCCTGGCCGTCGAAGACCTGAAACCGCTGACCCTGCTGCTGGTGGCCACCCTCGTCCAGGCCATCATCCCCGCCTTCGTCGCCAGCCTTCTGGTGGCATCGGCGCTGCCCGTCCTGAGCGGCCATGCCGCCCGTCTCCGGGAAGCGTGGGCCCTGCTCCGCGATCGACGTGGTGACATCTACCGGGCGGCGGCGTTGTCGTCGGGGTTGGCGCTCTTCGCCACCATCACCCTCGGGCCTGTGGGTGTCATCATCCAACCCGTGGTGCTCGGGCCACCACTCCTCATCCACGAGATCGTGATCCAGGGCCACACCCTGGCCAAGGGCTGGGCGCGCACCAAGGAGATGATGGCCGCGGACTCCCGCCAACTCATCTACCTACTGGCCATCCCCGCCACCATCGGCATCCTCCTCACCACGGTCCTGCGCGCCTTCGGAGTGCTCTCAGGCGACATCCCGGGCGTGGTGAAAGGCGTGCTCTACTTCGCGGCTCAGGGAGTGCTCATCGGCGCTGCGATCCCGTTCGTGACCGCGCTCGGCCTGCTGCTGTACGAGGAGATGGCCTCGGCGCTGGGCAGCGGCGAGGCGGAATGAACCCCCAGCAGCGAGACCGCTAGTGGTTGGGGCTGTCCAGAATCCTCTGGATGAGCAGCATCGTGAGGATCGTCAGGACTGCGATGATGACCCCGAAGACCACAGTGTTCATTCGAGCCCCCTCGTCGTACTCCTCCCGGGACATCTTGCCACACGGGCGCTTCCCCGCTGGAGGATTGGGTTGAGGCTGGTGCAGATGGGGCCACCCCGTCCAGGGAAATCCTGGAAAATGCGTCTCAACCTCGCGCCGAGAACCGAAAACAGCGGGTACGGTGAAGACCGACACGCCGTCAAGGACGAGACATGAGCTGGCTCCAGGCCTTTGGGGACGATCGTGACCGGGACACCCTCGAGCGCGTCATGGAGCGCGGGATTTTCGCCGGCCTCGTCTCCAGCGGCGCCATGGGTCTCTTCGCCATGGCGGCCTCGGCCACGTATCAGGGCCGGGGGTTCTTCACCCCGATGTACCACGCCGCCATCATCATCGACGAGAGCACGATGGCGACCTCCATCGCCAAGGCCGCTGCCGGCGAGCCGTTCTACTTCTTCCGGGAGACGTTCATCTTCGGCTTCATCGCCTACGTCATCCTGGGTGGGACGCTGGGGGCCACCTTCGCGGCCGGCGCCTGGGCGTTGCGGCTCAAGGGAACGACGGCCATCCTGGCCGGTCTCGGCTACGGCCTGGCCATCATGCTGGTGATGAGCTTCCTCGTGCTGCCGGCGGCGGCCAACCTCTTCGGAGCCGGTGAGCCGCTGTCCCGGATGGGCGCCGAGGTGGGCTGGCCCACCTTCATCGCCCAGTTCGCCGTCTTTGGCCTGGCGCTGGGAGGGTGGGCCTACAAAAAGCCCGAGCACGTCGGTGCCTACAGACCCCGAACCACGGCTGATGAGGCCGTCCAAACCTGACTAGGCTTTGTGCGATGGAACGCGTTCAGATCCGAAATCTCCCGTTGCCCGAGCTCATCCTCGCCGGTATCGGGCTGCTCGTCATGATGGTCATCACGATCCGGACGGCGTCCACCGACTGCCACCACTGGAAGCAGCGGATCACCTACGTCGGCGGCGCGTTCCTCGCCGCTGCCGGCGAAGAGGAATATCCGCAGCCGGAGACCGGCACGGAGAGCGAGCACGCCGCCATGAGCCGCGAAGCGCGGAAGGTGCTCGATGACCGTCCTCTGGGC
>JBIOYN010000422.1:0-3881 GCA_044870155.1 Acidimicrobiia bacterium
ACAGGACGACGAGGAGCGGGCCGGGCTGGACCGTCCACGTGCGTCCACCGTCGGTGGAGTCCACCGGTCCGTCCGGGGCCGCCCCCACGATGTGGTCGGGGTCTTTCGGGTCGACGGCGAAGGCGGCCAGCGGCTGGGTGGAGCGGGTCTCCCAGGTACGGCGGTCGGCGGACGCCATGAACCGCCCGGTGCCAGAGTCCCAGCCGTAGACTTTGCCGTGGGCGGCGGCCAGGCCGTGAAAGTCGGCCTCTCCGGACAGCGACAACGTCCGCCAGGTCTTGCCGGCGTCGCTGCTCTCGATGAGACCGAGGCGGGACGGCCGACCCTGGCGGAACCCCTGCATGTCGGGATGGCCACTGCCCAAGAAGCGGTCGGGACCGGCCACGGTAAACCCCATCGTGTCCTGGAAGCTGGCCCCCACCCGCTCGGCGGTCTTGTCCTTCCTGATCCGGAAGGTGCCGTGGTGGGTGGCGACATACAGGCTGCCGTCGGCCGGGTTGATGCCTAGGCCGTGGACGTGGGCGACTCCCGGGTCGTCAGCCGGCAACGCCGAAGAGGAGCTGTCCCGGTCGGAGATGCGGAGGGCGGCCAAGCCGACTGCGACCACGGCAACGGCCACAGCAAGAAGGAGGACCAGCCGATCTGATCTCCTCTTCTTCGGCTGCCCTCCGCGCGGAACCCGCGGGCCTCTTGTGCTCGTCACCGTCCTGCCTCTCCGGGTGGGTCCACGTACCAGACACCCCTGCGATCGTCGACTCCTGAGACGGCGGTCGGGACGACGTGCGTCATGGTGCCGAGACTCGGGCCGAACGTGTCGTCGCCCCGGTAGATGGCGGAGATGGTGTGGCGTCCCTCCTCTAGCGCTGCGCTCAGATAGGCAGTGCCGTCGGCGTCGAGATCAGCCACGCCGATGAGCCGCGCCCCGTCCCGGAAGGCGACGTGTCCCGTTGGCGATCCTGGCGCATCGGATCGGACCGTCGCCTCGAATGTGGCCGCACCGCCGGGCGCCGAATGTGATGAGGAGATTGACGTCGCCGTGCTCGCGCGGCGCGCGGCCTGATGTCCGTCGGTAGTGACGACCGCCTGCGCAGTCAGATCCCGTCCCGTCATTGGGCTCTCGCGAAAGGAGGCACCGTCGTCTTCGGCAACCCCGTTGTCGGCGGAGGGCAGGCCCGCGACCGGATCGGGGTACGGCGCCGACTCCATGCCGGCTGGCGGCGCCAAGGGTTCAATACGGGCGGGGAGCGGCCGTTTCCGGAAGCGGGCCAGGCGCAGGCTGTTGGTCACCACCGATACTGAGGAGAAGGCCATGGCTGCTCCGGCGATGATGGGGTTGAGGAGGCCCACCACGGCTAGGGGGATGGCGGCGACGTTGTAGCCGAAGGCCCAGCCGAGGTTCTGGAGGATGGTCCGGAACGTCCGCCGGGACAGGCGGATGGCGGTGGCGACGCCGTCGAGATCGGCGGACAGGAGGGTGATGTCGGAGCTTTCGATGGCCACG
Organism: Acidimicrobiia bacterium; assembly: GCA_044870155.1. Lineage (GTDB taxonomy): Bacteria > Actinomycetota > Acidimicrobiia > IMCC26256 > BP-133 > CAWBJP01. The sequence continues at coordinate 1,502 of JBIOYN010000422.1, forward strand.
TCGGTCCCCGTCCCGATGGCGATGCCGAGGTCAGCGGCGACGAGGGCGGGGGCGTCGTTGACGCCGTCGCCCACCATGGCCACCACCCGCCCCTCGTTCTGAAGGCGGCGGACCTCGGCCACCTTGTCCTGGGGCAGCACCTCGGCCAGCACCTGGCCGATGCCGACCTGGGCGGCGATGGCTTCGCCGGTGGCCCGGTTGTCGCCGGTGATCATCACCACGTCGATGCCCATGGAGGCGAGGTCGGCCACCGCCGCTGGGGCGTCATCCTTCAAGGTGTCGGCCACCGCCAGAACACCCCGCGCCTGGCCGTCCCAGCCGCAGAAGATGGCCGTCTTGCCCTCGGCCTCGAAACACCTGGCCTGCTCCTCCAGGACGGGAGCGATGGCCAGATTCGACTCCGCCATGAGGTTGCGCCGCCCGACGGCCACGACCACGCCCTCGACGGTGGCCTGCACGCCCTGCCCTGGGATGGCCAGGAACGCCGTCGCCTCCGGCAGAGCCAGGCCCCGGGCCCGGGCGCCGTCCACTACGGCCCGGCCCACCGGGTGCTCGGAGGCGTCTTCCACCGCCGCCGCCTTGGGAAGCAGGTCGTCTCCGTCCATCCCACCGACGGGAACCACGTCGGTGAGGGCCATCTGGCCCTTGGTGAGGGTGCCGGTCTTGTCGAAGACGACGGTGTCGATGCGCTTGGACCGCTCCAGCACCTCACCGCCCTTGATGAGGATGCCCATGGCCGCGGCCCGGCCTGTCCCCACCAAGATGGCGGTGGGGGTGGCCAGGCCCAGGGAGCAGGGGCAGGCGATGATGAGCACGGCCACGGCCGCCACCAGGCCGCGGTTGGGGTCGCCTTCGATGATCCACCACCCGGCGAAGGTGGCCAGGGCGATGAGCGCCACCACCGGTACGAACACCCCCGAGATGCGGTCGGCAAGGCGCTGCACGAGCGCCTTGGAGCCCTGCGCCTCCTGGACCAGACGCACGATTTGAGCCAGGGCGGTGTCGGCCCCCACGGCCGTGGCCCGGACGGTGAGGGCGCCCTCGGCGTTGATGGTGGCGCCCGCCACCCGGTCGCCAAGCTGCTTGTCGACGGGCACAGACTCGCCGGTGAGCATCGACTCGTCGACCGCCGAGGCGCCCGATTCGACCTCGCCGTCGACGGGAATCTTCTCGCCCGGGCGGATCCGGAGCCGGTCTCCCACCCGCACCTGCTCGACTGGCACCATCCGCTCGGTGCCGTCGTCGCCGACCAGGCGGGCCTCCTTGGCGCCGAGCTCGAGGAGAGCCTTGATGGCCCGGGAGGCGCGGCCTTTGGCCCGGGCTTCGAAGTACCGCCCGAGGAGCAGGAAGGCGATGATCAGGGCGCTGGAGTCGAGGTAGTGGTCGGAGTGGGACCCCCCGTTGATGATCTGGGCGGCGGAGTAGCTGAAAGCCGCCAGCGTCCCCATGGCGATGAGGGTGTCCATGTTGGCGGTGAAGCTCTTGGCCCGGATGGCCGCCTGGTGGAGGAACGGCCACCCGGCCCAGAACTGGACGGGCACGGTGAGGGCCAGGGCAGTCCAGCGGGCCCAGGGTTCCATCATGTGGAACAGGGAAAGCCACAGGACGACGAGGCCGAGCGGCCAGGCCACCAGCACCCGCCGCAACCACATCCGCTGGAGGACCGCCTCGGTGTCGGCCATTTCCTCGGCGGGCGCCCCGATGGCCCCGGCGGGGACCAGGCCGTAGCCCATCTTGCCCACCGCAGTCACGAGGCTGTCGAGGCCAACCTGGGCGGGATCAAACACCACGGTGGCCCGCTCAGTGGCGAAGTTCACGTCGGCGCTCTCCACCCCCGGCTGGCGGCCGAGTGTCCGTTGCACCCGGGCGGCGCACGAACCGCACGTCATGCCCGACACGTTGAACTCGATCTCGGTCGCGCCGGTGTCGTTCCCGCCGTCGGAGGCGCCAGACCGTAGGACGTTCGCGGTGCGACTCATCGCGATGCAGGCTCGAGTTGGTTGCGCAGGGTAAGGCCGCTGGCGAAGTCAAGGAAACGCTGCACGGCCGAGAGCTGCTTCATGGCTGCCCGCCGCCCGAAATTTCGCGCCTTGGGGCGGGCGGCGCCAACGGCGTGGGCTCTGGGCCCTTACCGGCCCGCAGCTGCTCGACCTCCTGGCGGAGCCGGGCGATCTCGGCCTCGGCGGCATCCCGCGCCGCGCCCTCACGCGTAACAGGCCGCTCGTTCCCGCTGCGGCAAGCGCCGGCAGCGCCCCGGGCCATGAACAGCATCCCCAGTGGGCAGGCGGCAATCAACAGGAACGGCAGCGCCCGTCCGAAGGCTGACGGAGCGAAGGCCAGGACGGCCAGTGCTCCGACGGCGACAATCCCCAGCGTCTTC
>JBIOYN010000423.1:0-7994 GCA_044870155.1 Acidimicrobiia bacterium
CTTGACAGGGTCGCGGACCCCCGTTAGGATGCGCCGAACGCAGTTCGATAATGTCGAACCGCGGACCGAGAGAGTCCGACGAGGCAAGCGAGAGGAGGTGGGGAGCGGAGCCGGCGCCCCCCTTCGGGTCGACCGGTGACGCGGATCGGATGGAAGAGAACTCGTTCGGTCAGAAGCTCCTGGCAGAGGTGCTGGGCACGGGATTCCTCGTGTTCATCGGGGTGGGATCCGTCCCGGCCACCCTGCTGCTCAATGGCAACGGGTCCGCGCACCCGTTCACCATGGCGGACCTGGGCATCATCTCGTTCGCCTTCGCCCTCATCGTCATCGCCATGGTCTACGCCCTGGGCCACATCTCAGGCTGTCACATCAACCCGGCTGTCACCGTGGCCCTGGCCGTCACCAAGAAGTTCCCCTGGAACAAGGTGCCCGCCTACATCGGCGCCCAGCTGGTCGGCGCCACCCTCGGCGCGGCGGCCATCCTCGGCACCCTCGGCTGGGTGGCCGGCAAGGAGCTCGGGCTCGGCGTCGCCTCGTTCCACGCCGGCGTCGGCTACAGCCAGGCCACGTTCGCCGAGTTCATCGGCACCTTCCTGTTGGTGTTCACCGTCTTCGGCGTGATCGATCGCCGCGCTCCCGCCGGATGGGCCGGGCTGGCCATCGGCTTCGTGGTCTTCGCCGCCATCATCGTGGTGGCCCCGGCCACCAGCGCCTCCATCAACCCGGCCCGCACCTTCGGCCCCATGGCCGTCCTTCAGGCCGTGGGTGGACACGTCGCCTGGTCCCAGATCTGGGGCTACCTTGGCGGGGAGTTCGCCGGCGGCATCGCGGCCGGCCTGGCCTACACGGCCCTGGCGGCCACGCGAACCACGAAGGCAGCCGACATCGAGCTGACGCTCAGAGAAGCCACGACCGACGCGGTCAGGGCATAGAGGAGGGCATCGTGAAGAAGCTCATCAACAGCCCCGACGACGTGGTGAAGGACGCCCTCCGCGGGATGGCGGCCGCCCACCCGGAGCTCAGGGTCGACGTGGAGAACCAGATCGTCTACCGGGCCGACGCTCCCATCTCGAACAAGGTCGGCCTGATCTCCGGAGGCGGGTCCGGGCACGAGCCGATGCACGGCGGGTTCGTCGGCCCCGGGATGCTCGACGCCGCCGCGCCCGGCGCGGTGTTCACCTCGCCCGTACCCGACCAGATGCTCGCCGCCACCAAGGGCGTGGACGGCGGGGCCGGCGTGGTGCACATCGTGAAGAACTACACGGGCGACGTCATGAACTTCCAGCTGGCCGCGGAGCTCGCCGCCGACGAGGGCATCAAGGTCGAGTCGGTCCTGGTCAACGACGACGTCGCCGTGGAGGACAGCCTGTACACGGCGGGCCGCCGGGGGACCGGGGCCACGCCGCTGGTGGAGAAGATCGCGGGCGCGCTGGCCGAGTCCGGCGGGGACCTCTCCTCCGTGGCGTCGGTGGCCCGCAAGGTCAACGAGCGGTCCCGCAGCTTCGGGACGGCCCTGACCTCCGGCACCACGCCGGCGGCGGGGACGCCCACGTTCGACCTCGGTGACGACGAGATCGAGCTGGGCATCGGCATCCACGGCGAGCCCGGCAGGATCCGGCGCAAGATCGGGCCGGCCTCCGAGCTGGTCCAGGTGGCGGCCGACGCCATCCTGACCGACTACCCGTTCAACAAGGGTGACCAGGCGCTGGTCTTCGTCAACGGCATGGGCGGGACGCCGCTCATCGAGCTGTACGTGGTGTTCGCCGAGGTGGCGAAGATCCTGGACGGCCGCGGCGTCAAGATCGCCCGCAGCCTGGTGGGCAGCTATGTCACCAGTCTGGACATGGCCGGGTATTCGCTGACCCTGCTCAAGCTGGACGACGAGCTGACTCCTCTGTGGGACGCGCCCGTCCGAACCCCCGCGCTACGATGGGGCGCGTAGCCTCAAGCGTTGGGGGATTGCGCGCGGTGGACTCGGCCTTCGTTCGAAGCTGGATCGAAGAGATCGCCTCGGCGGTCGACGAGGAGCGCGATCACCTCACGCAGCTCGACTCGGCCATCGGCGACGCCGATCACGGGGTCAACATGCAACGCGGGTTCTCGGCGGCGATTGCCAAGCTGGCCGCCGAGGAGTCCCTACCTCCCGGAAAGGTCCTGACGACCGTGGGGGCCACCCTGATCTCCACGGTCGGCGGGGCCGCCGGTCCCCTCTACGGAACGGCGTTCCGGGAGGCGGGCAAGTCCATGGGGGAGGAGGATCAGATCGATCCGCCGCAACTGTTGGCGGCGCTGCGAGCGGCGCTCGAGGGGATCCAGCGGCTGGGCGCGGCCACCGAGGGCGACAAGACCATCGTCGACGCGTTCGCCCCGGCGACCTCGGCCTTCGCCGGTGAGATCGAGGCGGGCGGGTCGCTGGTGACCGCCACGGCCCGGGCCCGGGAGGCCGCCGAGGAGGGGATGCGGGCGACCATCCCGCTGCAGGCCAGGAAGGGGCGGGCCTCCTATCTCGGTCCGCGCAGCGTGGGCCACCAGGACCCGGGCGCGACCTCCACCGCCCTGATCTTCTCCGCGCTCGAGCGGGTGGCGCGCCGGTTCGGACCGTGACCGCCGGGCCCTACCGGGGCGTCCCGGCCTCGGGCGGGATCGCGGCCGGGGCGGCGCGGGTGCTGGGCGGGTCCAGGGCGAAGCGCGAGCCTGCGTCCTCGAATGGGGACCGGAGGGTCGGCGTCGATGAAGCCCTCGACGCGGTCGCCAAGGAGCTGACCGATGCGGCGACGCGCCTGCGTGACTCGGGGCATCCGGACGAGGCCGAGATCGTCTCGGTCGGCGCCCTGATCGCCGACGATCCCATCCTGCGAAGCGAGGTGGGCGACCTGGTGGCGGCGGGAGGTGACCCGGTGGGGTCGCTCACGGCCGTGATCGAGCGCCACGCGGGAGCCATGGAAGCCCTTCGCGATCCCACGCTCCGGGAGCGAGGAGCGGACATCCGTCAGGTCGGTCGTCGCGCCGGCGCCATCCTCCGCGGCGAGTTAGCGCTGGCCGCCGCACCTTCGGGTCCGAACGTCCTCATCGCCGAGGAACTGGGTCCGGCCGAGGTGATCGGGCTGGACGGGGGGAAGGTGGTTGGCGGGGTGGCCGTGAAGGGCGGGCCGAACTCGCACGCGGCCATCGTGGCCAGGACGCTCGGGCTGCCGCTGGTGCTCGGGGTGGACCCGGCCATCCTTGACGTCGTCGCAACGGGGACCACGGTCATCGTCGACGGGGACGCGGGAACCGTGACCGTCGCCCCCGCCCCCGACGAGCTGGCCAGGGCCAGCGCGGCCATGGAGGCCGCGGCCACGCACCGGTCGGCCCTGGCGAAGGAGCGAGGGTTGCCCGCCGAGACCCTCGATGGCCGTCCCATCCATCTGTTGTGCAACGTGGCCACCGCGGCCGAGACCGCGGCGGGCCTGGAGGCCGGAGCGGAAGGCGTGGGCCTCCTGCGAACCGAGCTCACCTTCCTGGAGGCGACCGCCTGGCCGGACGAGGAAGCCCATCGACAGGTGCTCGAGCCGATCCTGTCGCTGCTCGCCGGGAAGGCTGCCGTCGTCCGGGTCCTGGACTTCGGAGGCGACAAGGTGCCGCCGTTCCTGACCCGCGAGCTCCCCGCCGGCTCGGGCCCGCACGTCCGCGGACTCCCGGCGCTGCTGGCGACGAAGGACGCGCTCGCGGCTCAACTCCGTGCGGCTCTCGACCTGGGGCGCGGCACCAAGCTCGGCATCCTGGTTCCCATGGTGACCTCGCTGCGAGAGGTGCGGCTGGCCCGGGAGATCCTGGAGCAGGCCGCGGTCGATGTCGGGGCAGAGGTGCCGGACCTCGGGGTCATGGTCGAGGTTCCCTCCGGGGCCATCCTGGCCGACAGGTTCGCCCAGGACCTGGACTTCCTCTCGATCGGGACGAACGACCTGACCGAGCACGTCCTGGGGGTGAACCGGCGCGATCCAGCGGCCCGGCCCGCGCTTGCCGCGCATCCCTCGGTCCTGACGTTGATCAACCGGGTGGCCCGGGCCGGCCGAGAGCACGGCTGCGCGGTCAGGGTGTGCGGGGAGGCGGCGTCGGACCCCATCGTGGTGCCCTTGCTGGTGGGGATGGGGATCGAGGCACTCTCGGTCTCGCCTGCCCGGATCGACGAGGTCCGATCGCGGATCCGGCGTCTCTCCTATGAGGAGTGCGCGAAGGTGACGGCCGAGGCGCTGGCGATGGACTCGGCCGAGTCGGTGTGGGACCTGGTGAAAGAACGCGCCTGGCCGACCCTACCCTGAGGCGGTCGCGTTCTCCGGGGCAACGGCGGCGAGCATGTCCGACAGCGTCTCCACGGCCTGTTCGGCGTCCTCGCCCTCCGCCCGAACGGTCACCTCGGTGTCCTTCGTCGCGCCCAGCTGCATGACCAGCAGGACGCTGCGGGCGTCGATCTCGCGCTCGCCCACGGCCAGGGTCACCTTCGACGTGAAGCCGGCGGCGGTCCGGGAGAGCAGACCGGCCGGCCTGGCGTGCAGGTCGGCAGGGAGCCGGACGGTGCGCTCAGAACTTCGGGACATCTCGCGCCTGCCTCGCCGCCTCGGCCACTTCTTCCAAGGATGCTCCGGATGCCGCGGTCACCGCCGCGGCGACGGCCCCCTCGACGAACGGGGCATCGACCAGGACGACCCTGCGCCCGTTGACGCTTTCGAGGACGGTGCGGGTGCTGAGGACCGAGCTTCCCAGGTCGGGGATGATCACCACGCCGTCGCCCCGGTCCGCGGCGTCGATGGCCGCCTGGATGAACTCCACGCTGGTCCCGAGCCCGCCATGCGCAGCCCCTCCCGCCACCGCGACCGGGACGTCGGAGGAGCCGATGGCTTCCAGCATCTCCGCAAGTCCCTGGGCCAGGGTGGCGCTGTGGGACACGAGTACAATGCCGATGACCACGCGGCCCGTAGTCTACAATGACGAACGGCGTTCAGCAATACCGAAAGAGGGAATCACGATGATCCAATCGGTCGAGCGGGCGGCCCTGATCCTCAAGGCGCTCGGTTCGGGTGTCTCTCGCCTCGGGATCACCGAGCTCTCCGAGCGGCTCGGGCTGGCCAAGCCCACCGTCCATGGTCTCCTCCGCACCCTGGAAGCGCAAGAGCTGGTGGAGCAGGATCCCGAGACCGGCAAGTACCGCCTGGGCCCGGCCCTGCTGCAGCTGGGCAACGCCTTCCTGGACAACCACGAGCTCCGGGCCCGATCCCTGGTGTGGGCGGAGTCGCTGGCCACCCGGGCCAACGAGGCCGCCAAGGTCGGCGTCCTGTACGGCGCCAACGTCCTGGTCGTCCACCATGTGTTCCGGCCGGACAACTCGGTGCAGATGCTGGAGGTCGGCGCGTCGATCCCCTGGCACGCGTCGTCCCTGGGGAAGGCCATCGTCGCCAATCTGAATCTCGAGGCCCGGAAGGAAATGCTGAAGGGGCCGTTTCCGGCCCTGACCGGGCGGACCCTCACGACCGCGAACGCGGTCGAGACGGATCTGAAGAAGGTCGAGCGAGTCGGGTTCGGCGTGGAGGACCAGGAGGCCATCGTCGGCGAGGCCGGCATCGCCTCGGCCGTGTCGGACCACCGTGGCGTCGCCGTTGGCGCCATCGGGGTGAGCGGTCCGAACGAACGATTGCTGCCAAAGGGTCCGGAGTCCTCGATCGTCGTCCTGGTGAGGGAGGCGGCCCGAGGTCTGTCGCGTGAGCTCGGGGCAGGACGAGCCTCCGCCCGTACTGTGCGTGTGAAGTAGGCCGGCCAAGGGTCGATCTCGCCGAGACCTACGGATCGCCGAGCCCTCGAACTGATTGGGAATCAAGAGACGGCCATGGCTGCTCCCGTGGTGCAGATGGTTCCTGGGGTAGCAGCACGATCGCCTTAGGGGAGGAATCCGCCCGCCGTCGTGCGGCCTCCGCCCTTCACCGCCGGCTGCCCACGGCGCAGAATGCGGGCTGAGGAGGGGAAACGCATGGCGACGCGCAGCCACGAGGCAGTTCTGAGCCGAGTCTTTCCGCGGCCGTTGAAAGCCCGAGTTAGCTTCAGCCCGTAATACCCAATTGGCGTCCCAGCCGGATCGAACAGGAGGGCGACATGCCCCACGTCTTGCTGGTCCCGAGCAGGATGGCTGCGGCGCTCTGTCTATTCATCACAATGGCCCTAGGAGCTCGCGGCGCCGCCGCGGCGAGGGCGACAGAAGAGGCATCGCCCGGGGCTCTTCCCGGCACACTGCTCGCGGTCGACGCCCGCACGGCGAATGACGCGTGGGCCGTCGGGTTCCAACCCGATCCACACGACCCTGACGATGCCATCCCGCTGGTCGAGCACTGGGACGGGAGCGCGTGGACCGAGATCCCCGTCCCGGGGCAGAGCTCCCTCACCGGGGTGACCGCGCTGGCTTCGAACGACGTGTGGGCCTTCGGGACGGTGCAGACGCTGCACTGGGACGGCACCACCTGGACGGTCGTGGACTTCCCGCGCCCAACGGGCGCCAGGGAGCTCTTCGTGAACGGCGGCGGCGGGGTGGCCTCGAACGATCTGTGGATGGTGGGACAGTTCGAGCTTCTTGGCGACACCGACCATATGTTGATCGAGCACTGGAATGGATCGAGGTGGCGGCTGGTGCGGGCTCCTGACATCGTGGGGAGCGGCCGGCTGTTCGACATCACCGCGATCTCGGCCAACGACGCCTGGGCCGTCGGCTCACACGGGAACGACACGCTGACCCTGCACTGGAACGGCTCGTCATGGACGGTGGTGGCGACCCCGAGCCTCGGCTCCGCGGACAACGCCCTCCAGGACGTCTCGGGCACTTCCACAGGAGACGTGTGGGCCGTGGGCGCCGTCGAAGAAGGGCAGCCCTACAAGGGCAAGACGGTCACCGAGCACTGGGACGGCAGCCAATGGGCCCGCGTCACGAGTCCGAACAAGATCTCGGCCGACCATCTGTCCGGCGTGACCGCCATCGCCTCGAACGATGTGTGGGCCGTCGGCAGCTACTGGCCGGACGCGTTGCACGTGAACGCGCTCACTATGCACTACGACGGGACCCGATGGACCATCGTGACCGCGCCGCCGACGTCACTGAACGACGTGTCCGGGGTCTCCTCGAACGACGTGTGGGCCGTCTCCGACGTCATCGAGCACTGGGACGGCGTTCGGTGGAGCATCGTCCCCGCCTCCGGATAGCTCAAGCGAGCGCGGCCTCTGCCTCCGCGAGAACGCCGTCGACATAGGTGACCGTCTTCGTCACGACCGCGGGGACGCGCGGGCCTGGCAGGACGATTCCGACCAGGTTCAACGGATCCGCCGCTCGGACGGTGATGGTCTCGCCGGTCAGCTCATGCTTGCGCACCGCGCGGAGGGCGTCCACGGCCTCGGGCGTGGCGAACTGCTCGCCGCTGAAGCCGTTGACGAACCGTCCACCTCGAATGGTGCCCCGTGCCTCCAGGCGACGCAGCGCCCATAGCACCTCCCGCCACGGCACCACGAACGTCTCCCGTGCCATCAGGTCCCGGAACACCACACCCCATCGGGCCAGGAGCTGTTCGGCGACGGCTTCGGCCAGCTCGTCCCCGTCCTCGGTGGCCGCGGTCACAGGGATCAGCGACCACCGGCCGGAGGACCGGGAGGACGATCGCGTCCCCGCCCGGCGGAGCCGAGGGCGATGCGGAGCCCGGGCGACTGTCCGGTCGTGGAGAAGGGTCCGAACGGCGTCGAAGCCGTCGGAGGTGACCATCCCCCGGGCCACGGCGTCCCACAGTCCCTCGGCGACCTCCACCGGCAGGCGGCGGGTCCGCGTGATGAGGTCCGAGGCGAACAGCGCTCCGTGGTCCCGCAGCGCCTCCAGGATGTCCTCCGTCCGGCCCGGCCCGGGATCGAGCGGCCGGCGGTCCCTTCGCGCCGCCTGGAGGAGCCAGGGCAAGTCCTCCCGGACGGCGAGCGTGATCGGCGTGGCCCTGGAC
>JBIOYN010000424.1:0-4703 GCA_044870155.1 Acidimicrobiia bacterium
CCCTGGTGGTCACCATCCACGACCTCGCCTTCTCCTACCTTCCGCCCCGGGGCGCCGACTTCCATCGCCGCGGCCTCGAGGTCACCAGGAACGAGGCGAAGACGGTGGTGGTGCCGTCGGCGTTCACCGCCGCGGAGGTGGCGGACGCCGGGATCGAGGCCGGGCGGATCCACGTGGTCCCCCACGGGATCGACCCGCCGGCCGAGCGGCCCGCCGCCGAGGTCTCCGCCCGGCTGGGCCGCCTGGAGCTGGGCGACGACCCGTTTCTCCTCGCCGTGGGGACGGTCGAGCCCCGCAAGGGACTGGATGTGCTGGCGTCGGCCTTCTCCTCCCTGCGCGGGGTAAGGCTCGTCGTCGCCGGACCTCCGGGCTGGGGAGAGGTGACCGGCCTCGAAGGTCCGGGGATCCTCCGGCTGGGGGCCGTCGACGACCTGGTTCTCGACGCCCTGTACCGGAGCGCCTCGGCGCTGGTCATGCCCTCCCGCACCGAGGGGTTCGGGCTGCCCGCCCTGGAGGCCATGGCCCGGGGCTGCCCGGTGGTGGCGACCCGGGCCGGCAGCCTCCCCGAAGTGGTGGCCGATGCCGGCCTGCTCGTGCCCCCCGGCGACCGCGACGGGCTGGCCGGCGCCCTGGCCCAGGTCCTGGCCGACGGCGAGCTGCGGGCCCGCCTCGGCGCCGCCGGCCGGCGTCGGGCGGCGGAGTTCACCTGGAGGGCGTGCGTGGACGGTCACGTCGCCGCCTACCGGGCCGCACTGGGTGCCATCCGGGGCCCCTCCTAGACTCGATGCCGATCATGCGCCTCGCCCTCGACGTCTCCGCCGTGCCCGCCCGCCCGGTGGGCGCCGGCGTCTACACCGTCAACCTGGTGCGGGCCCTGGCCGCCCTGGGCGAAGCGGAACTCCACCTCGTCGCCCGCCGGGGGGACGGCGACCGCTGGGCAGCGGTCGCCCCCGACGCCAACTGCCACACGGTGGTGCCCGGCCCCCGGCCGGCCCGCCTGGTCTGGGAGCAGGCCCGGGCCTCCGCCCTCGCCGCCGGCGCCGGCACCGACGTCTGGCACGGCCCCCACTACACGCTGCCCCTGCGTCTGAGACGCCCCGCCGTGGTCACCATCCACGACCTCAGCTTCTTCGAGCATCCGGAGTGGCACGAGCGCTCCAAAGTCGTGTTCTTCCGGCGCATGATCCGCGCCGCCGTGGCCCGGGCGGCGGCCATCGTGGCCGTGAGCGGTGCCACCGCCGACGCCGTCGGTGACCTTCTCGCCCCCCGGGCGCCGGTGCTCACCATCCCCCACGGTGTCGACCACGGCCGCTTCCGTCCCGGGCGTCCTGGGGATGCCGGCGACCTCCGCCTCCTGGCCGGGCTGGGAGTCCGCCCGCCCTATCTCGCCTTCGTGGGCACCCTGGAGCCCCGCAAGGCGGTGCCCGTGCTGGTGGAGGCGTTCGCCCGCCTGGCCGGCGAGCATCCCGAGCTGCGCCTGGTACTGGCCGGGCGCGACGGGTGGGGCACCGAGGCCGTACGGACGGCCGTGGCCGGAAGCGGCGTGGCCACCCGTGTCCTGCGGGTGCGCTGGGTTCCCGACGGAGCCCTGCCCCCCCTCCTCCGCCAGGCGGCGGCCGTCGCCTACCCGTCGCTGGAGGAGGGGTTCGGGCTGCCGGCGCTGGAAGCCCTGGCCTGCGGGGCGCCCCTGGTGACCACGGCCGGCTCCCCCATGGCCGAACTCGCCGGCGACGCCGCCCTGGCGGTGCCGGCGGGCAATGCCGGTGCGCTGACCTGGGCGCTCCGCCGCATCCTCGACGACGACGACACCCGAGCCCGCCTGCGCCGGGCCGGTCCCGAGACGGCGGCCACCTACACCTGGGAGGCGTCGGCCAAGGCCCATCTCGAGGCCTACCGGCTGGCAGCCTCGTGAAGGCGGTCGTCACCGGCTCGAGCGGGTTCGTGGGCCGGGAGCTGGTCGCCCACCTGGAGGCGGCGGGCGACGAGGTGGTGGGCCTGGACCGGGCCGCGGGCGCCGACGTCACCGACGGCGCCGCCCTCCGGGAGCTGCTCGCCCGCCATCGTCCCCAGGCCGTGTACCACCTGGCCGCCGTCAGCCACATCGGCGGGTCGTGGTCGGCGCCCGCCCAGGTGTTCCGGGTCAATGCCGAGGGGACCCTGAACGTGCTCGTCGCCGCCCGGGACGCGGGGGTGGAACGGGTGTTGGTGGTGGGCAGCGCCGACGAGTACGGGGTGGTGCCGGAGGGCGCGGCGCGGCTCGACGAAGATGCGCCCCTCCGGCCCATCACCCCGTACGGCGCGTCCAAGGTGGCGGCAGAATATCTCGCCCTCCAGGCCTTCCTGGGCGACAAGCTTCCGGTCATCCGCGTCCGGGCCTTCAACCACACCGGTCCCGGGCAGGCCGAGAACTTCCTCGTCCCCGCCCTGGCCCGGCGCATCGCCACCGCCGAGCGGGAGGGGCGCAAGGACGCCCCCGTGGGCTCGCTGGAGCCGGTCCGGGACTTCCTCGACGTGGCCGACGTGGTGGCCGCCTACCACCTGCTCGTCGAGCGAGGCACCCCCGGCGAGGTCTACAACGTGTGCTCGGGTCTCGGGCGCAGCGTGGCCGAGATCGCCGACGCCCTCCTGGCCATGGCCCGCCACGCCATCGAGCTGGTCCCCGACCCGACGCTCGTCCGGCCGGTGGACGTCCCCCGCCTGGTGGGCGACAACACCCGGCTCCGGACCGCCACCGGCTGGTCCCCCACCATCCCCTTCGACGACACCCTGGCCGCCGTCCTCACGCGCTGGCGGGACGACGCCGCAGGGCCTAGATGACCTGGGCTTCGGAGTCGTCGGAGAGCATGAAGCGGTAGGCCCGGGGCTGGGTGTCGGAGCGGCAGACGACGGCGTCGCGCCCGATGAGGCTGTCCTCGATGCGGCGCACGCCCTCGACCCGGGAGCCCTCCAGGATCACCGAGTGCTCGATCTCGGAGTCCACCACCGCGCAGTTGGCCCCGATGGATGAGTAGGGCCCGATGTAGGAGTCGACGATGCGGCAACCCGCCCCCAGCGCCACCGGGCCCCGGATCACGCTGCGGACGACCTCGACGCCTTCTTCCACCACCACCCGTCCCACCAGGCGGGACTCGTCGTCCACCGAGCCCGCCACCCTGTGGACGAGGGATTCGAGAACGATGCGGTTGGCCTCGAGCAGGTCCTGGAGCTTCCCGGTGTCGATCCAGGGACCCTCCAGGACGTGGGGCCGGACCACATGGCCGCCGTCGATGAGGTGCTGGATGGCGTCGGTGATCTCCAGCTCGCCCCGCCACGACGGGGAAATGGCGGCCACCGCCTCGTGCACCGTGACGTCGAAGAGGTACACGCCGATGAGGGCCAGGTTGCTCCTGGGTTCCTTGGGCTTCTCCACCAGCCGCAACAGGCGGCCGTCGGGCCCGAGCTCGGCCACGCCGAAGTTCTCGGGGTGCTCGACCTTGGTGAGCAGCACCTGGGCCGCCGGCCGCTCCCGGACGAACTCCTCCACGAACCCGGTGATGCCCCCCACCAGCAGGTTGTCCCCCAGGTACATGACGAAGGGCTCGTCGCCGAGGTAGTCGCGGGCGATGAGGACGGCGTGAGCCAGGCCCAGCGGCGCCTCCTGGCGCAGGTAGGTCACGGCCAGCCCGAACCGGCTGCCGTCGCCCACCGCCTCCTGGATGGCGGGGGCGGTGTCGCCCACGACGATTCCCACCTCACGCACCCCCGCCTCGGCGATGGACTCGAGGGCGTAGAACAGGATGGGCTTGTTGGCCAGGGGGACGAGCTGCTTGGCGCTGGTGTGGGTGATGGGGCGCAGCCGCGTGCCCGCGCCACCCGCCAGGACCAGTGCTTTCACGCCGCCAGGCTACCGCCGCTTACGGTAAGGGGGATGGTCCACGACCGGCTCTCCGAGGCCCGCCTGTACCTGTGCACCCCGGATCGCCCGGATCTGGGCGAGTTCATCGAAGCCGTCTGTGAGGCGGGCGTCGACATCGTCCAGTTCCGGGAGAAGCACCTGTCCGACCGGGACCTGCTGCGCCGGGCCGAGGTGGCCCGGGACGCGGCCCAGGCCGGCGGCGCCCTCTTCATCCTCAACGACCGGCCTGATCTCGCCCTCGCCTGCGGCGCCGACGGCGTCCACGTCGGCCAGGACGACGTTCCCCCGGAGGTGGCCCGCCGCATCCTCGGCCCTGACGCCATCGTCGGGTTGTCGACCCACGCCCCCGCCGAGCTGGGGCTGGCCCGCCGCCAACCCGTGGACTACGTGAGCGTGGGGCCCGTGGTGCCGACGCCGACCAAGCCCGGCCGGCCCGGGACGGGGGTGGACTACGTCCGCACCGCCGCCCTGCTGCTCGGCGGGGCCAAGGGCCTGCCCTTCTTCGTCACCGGCGGCGCCTCTCCCGAGACCCTCCCCGACCTCCTGGCGGCCGGGGCGAACCGTTTCGTCGTGGTCCGGGCGCTGACCGAAGCCCCCGACCCCGTGAAGGTCACCCGCCAGCTCCGGGAGCTGGTCGACCAGAGAACCTGACCACTTCGGGGACACCCCGGGGCCCCGGGCCGCGTCAGGGAGATTGGCGGGCCAGCCAGCCGATGAGGAGGGCGACGGCCCGGGGATCGTGGCGCAGCCGGTGCCCGGCGCCCGCCACCACCCGCAGGTCGCAGGTCTCGAAGGCGGCCTCGTAGAG
>JBIOYN010000425.1:0-7428 GCA_044870155.1 Acidimicrobiia bacterium
GGCAAGGCCTACGTGGAGGCCGCCGTGGCCGCCGCCCGGGCCATCGCCACCGCCCCCGAGCCGCCCCCCAGCGTGCGGGGGCCGGCGCCGGCCCACGGCGGGGGTCGCAAGGCCGGCGCCCAGCGCCTCTACCGCATCGTGCGCAGCCCGCTGTCCCCGGCCGAGTTCAAGGCGACCCGGGCCGCGGCCGTCGCGCTGCCCCGGGACACCCTGGCCCACGGTGACTTCGTGCTGCACAACATCCTCTTCGACCGGTCGCGCGACAGCGTGACCGTGATCGACTGGGAGTTCCTCAACTACCACCCCGCCGGGTTCGACCTGTGCGTCCTCTGGCCCCGGCTCCCCGAGGCCGAGGATCGGGAGCGGGTGCTCGACGCCGCCCTGGCCGCCACCCCCGACCGGGCCGCCCTGGCCGTCCTCCACCATTGGCTGGCCGTCCGCTACCTGGCCGACCTGGTGACCCGCCTCCCCCCGCGGGAGTGGTCACGGGACCGGATCGGAGAGGCCGTCCGCCGCCTGGACGAGGCCCGGGCCCACGCCACCACCTGGAGCTGAGTTCCGGGCGCTCCTCCGCCTCCCAGTTACCGTGCGGTCATGAACCCCGTGGTCGTGGGTGTGGGCGAGATCAGCCAGCGGCCGGGATCCGACCCGGTCCTGGAGCCCCTCGAGCTGATGGCCGAGGCCGCCCGCCGGGCGGAGGCCGACAGCGGCGCCCGCCAGTCGCTGCTACGTGCCGTTGAGACGGTGGCAGTGGCCAACATCCTCTCCTGGCGCCACCCCGACCCCGGCCGGGCACTGGCCGAGCACCTCCGCCTGCCCTCCGTGCGGGCGACGCTCGTGTCGACCCTCTCGGGTACGTCCCCCCAGTTCCTGCTCAACGAGCTGGCGGCCGAGATCGCCGCCGGCCGCCTGTCGGTGGCTCTGGTGACCGGCTGCGAGGCCATGTACAGCCGGCACCCGAACCCCACCCGCCGCTCCCGCTGGGCCGAACCGGCCTGGGAGGAAGGCGGCCCCCCGGCCGTCATCGTGGGGGACGACATCCGGGCTTTCGGGCCCTTCGAGGTGGCCCACCAGGCGGCCATCTTCACCCAGGTCTACCCGCTGTTCGAGACGGCGCTGCGGGCGGTATCAGGCCGGCGGGTGGAGGAGCATCAGCAGCGGATGGCCGAGCTGTGGTCCGACTTCTCGGCCGTGGCCGCCTCCCGGCCCGAGGCCTGGACCCGCCAGCGCTACACCCCGGAGGAGATCCTGGGCGGCGACGGCAACCGCATGGTCACCTTCCCCTACTCCAAGCGGATGTGCGCCAACCTCAACGTGGACCAGGCGGCGGCCCTCATCCTGTGCTCGGCGGAGGCGGCCCGGGCCGCCGGGGTGCCGGATGAGGCCATGGTCCACCTCCACGCCGGCGCCGATGCCCACGACACCCCCCTGGTCAGCGAGCGCTGGTCGCTGGCCGAGTCGCCGGGCATCGCCGCCGTGGCCGGCGACGTCCTGGCGGCCGCTGGCCACGGCATCGACGACGTGGCCCGGTTCGACCTGTACTCCTGCTTCCCGTCGGCGGTGGGGGTGGCCATGGATGCCCTGGGCCTCAAGGGCCCCGAGGCCGGCGATCACCGGCCCTTGACCGTCACCGGCGGCCTGTCCTTCCACGGCGGTCCGGGGAACAACTACGTCGCCCACTCCGTGGCCGCCATGGTGCAGGCGTGTCGGGCCGACCCGGGCTCGCTGGGACTCACCACCGGGGTGGGGTGGTTCCTGACCAAGCACTCGGCCGGGCTGTGGTCGACCGCCCCCCCGGCCGCCGGCTACCGGCGCGTCGACCCCGCCGCCACCCAGGCCCCCATCGACGCCGGTCCCCGCCGGGACGCCTCCGGTCCCTACGCCGGGCCCGCCACCGTGGAGGCGACGGCCGTGAGCTTCGACCGCGACGGCTCGCCCCGCCTCGGCGTGATCGCCGCCCTCACCCCCGAGGGGCGCCGGGCGCTGGCCAACGCCCACGACGCCGACGTCCTGGCCGCCATGACCACCGAGGAGTGGGCCGGCCGGCCGGTGGAACTGGCCACGGACGGCACCACCAACATCCTGCAGTCCTGAGGGGCGACCCCCCTCAGGACCGCAGCTCGCCCGCCGCTCGATTCAGTAAGCCCCGAATCCGCCCAGGGGAACACCCGGGCCCAGCCAGCGGTGACCGCCGGGGCGCCCTCCAGCCCCGGCGATCGGCGATCAGAGAACTCAGCAGGCCGCGGCCGCCAGCGGCCGGGCGTCGGTCACGACGTCGATGGTCGCCTCCAGCCGGCGGCGGAGCTGGGTGAGCGCCTCGTGCTTCATCTGGCACACCCGGGACTCGGTGACCCCGAGCTCGGTGGCGATATCGACCAGTCGCCGGTTCTCGAAGAAGGATCCCACCACCACGGCCCGCATCCGGGGCGGCAGCGACGCCACCGCCGCCTTCACCTGGGTCATGCGCTCGCTTTCCAGCACGGCCAGGGCGGGGTCGGCCTCGGGGGCCAGGAAGGCGTCGGACTCGTCAGCGGCGGTGAGCACATTGTCGTAACTGAGGACAGTGGCCCGGTGGAGGTCCTCGTCCAGGCGGGCGAGCTCGGCGCTGGACAGGCCCATGCGCTCGGCCGCCTCCGAGGCCGTGGGCGCCCGGCCGAAGGTCATGGCGAACTCGTCGTCCACCGCCCGGCGGCGGCGGGCCCGGGAGCGGGTGGAGCGGCTGGCCCAGTCCCGGCTGCGGAGATCGTCGAGCACGGCGCCCCGCATCCGGCTGCGGGCGTGGCGCTCGAAGCCCACACCCCGGTCGGGGTCGAACGTCCGGGCCGCCTGCACCAGGCCGAAGAGGGCGGCCGAGACCAGTTCGTCGCGGGAGACGTGGCGGGGTACCCGCCCCATCACATCGGCCACCACGTGCTGCGCCAGCGGGAGGTGCCGGCGGACCAGATGTTCCTGGTCATGAGGGGAGACAAGGTTAATGGAGGACACGAACCGATGATCAGGGTCAAAGCCTTCGCCCTCAATCGGCCGCGGGGATGAACCGGGCCGAAGCCACCCGGCCCGTTCGGAGGGGGCGGACATAGCCGAAGAGGACTGGTCCTTCCTCGGCCGCGCATGGTTCCATGGCTGGGTCGTGGACGCCGTCCGATCCGCCTTGGTCGTGGACGAATGGGCCCTGTTCCGCCAGGGCGTGCGCAGCGTGCTGGCCGCCGCCGGCATCGCCACCGTCGACGATGTCGCCGGGACGGCCGACGCCCTGCTCCGGTTGTGGTCGCTGAAGCCGGACCTGCTGGTGGCCGGCAGCCCGGCCCAGGGCAGCCTCGCCGACCTGGTGGCGAGGGCCAAGCAGGCCCAGCCCTCAGTGGCCGTGCTCGCCCTGCTGCCGGTGGCGGAGGCGGGCCAGTTCCGCTCCGTCCTGGCCGCCGGCGCCGATTCCGTGCTCACCCGCACCGCCGGCCCCGACGAGCTGGAGGACGCCGTCCGCCGTCTGGCCGCGGGCGAGCGGGTGCTCACCGCCGCCGCCGTGCTCACCGGGATGATGGAGGGCGTGGTGGGAGAGCCGGCGGCGGCCGCTGAAGGGCTGCTCACCGCCAAGGAGCGCGAGGTGCTGTGGTTCCTGGCCCAGGACAAGTCGAACCGCGAGATCGCCGCCGCCCTGGTGGTGAGCGAGGCCACGGTGAAGTCCCACCTGAGCCGGGTCTACGAGAAGCTCAAGGTGTCCGGGCGCCGCGAGGCCGTACGGCGCGCCATGGAGCTGGGCATCCTGACCTGAGAGGTCAGGCCTTGATGGCCTCCAGCACCTGGACCCAGGAGAGGCGGCCCTCCCGGATGAGGTGCGGGTCGGTGCCGGTGGCGTCGACCACGGTGGCGGCCATGCCGGTGCAGACCCCGTCGTCCAGGACCAGGGGCACGGCGTCTCCGAAGGCGTCGACCACCTCCTGGGCGGTCCGGGGGGACGGCTCACCGGGCGCGGGGGCGGCGGTGGCCACGGCCACCGGGCCGCACCGGGCGCACAGCTCCCGGGCCACGGCATTGCCGGGCATGCGGAGGGCCACGGTCAGGTCGTCATCGCCGAGATCGGCGGCCAGGTCGGGGTGGCGGGGCAGCACCAGCGTCAGCGGGCCGGGCCAGCAGCGCCGCATCAGGCGCTGGGCGGCCTCCGGCACGGCGGTGGTGAAGGTCTCGGTCTGGAGCAGGCTGGACACCAGGACGGGCAGGTCGAGGTTCCGGGGCCGGCGGAGGACGGCGAAGAGCCGGTCGGAAGCGCCGGCGGCAAAGGGATCCACGGCCAGCACGTAGGCGGCGTCGGTGGGGAGACCCACCGGCAGCCCCATGCCGAGGACCTGACCGGCAAGACCGATGGCGTCGGGGCGGTCGCCCCGGACGAGCTCACTCACACTCTCGCCACCAGGACGCGCTCCCGGCCACAGAGGTCGGGCCGGACCTCGACCTCCCGGTACCCGGTCGCCGCCGCTCGCGCCGAGAGCGCGGCCGCCTGGGAGGGCGCCATCTCCAGGACCAGGGCGCCGCCCGGAGCCAGCCAGGCGGGGGCGCCGTCGACCAGGTGCTCGAGGGCCTCGCTTCCCCGCGGACCGGGGACGAGCGCCGCCCGGGGCTCGTGGTCGCGCACTTCGGCCGGCAGGGCGGCGAACTCGGCCTGGGCCACGTAGGGGGGGTTGGAGACGATGACCACGAGCCTCCCTCTCAAGGCGTCGGGGAGTGCTTCGTACCACAGCCCCTGGGTCAGGCGCACCCGGGTGGCCACCACCCCGGCGCCCGCCAGGTTGGCGGAGGCCACGGCGAGGGCGTCGGGATCGGCGTCGGTGGCCCACACCTCGGCCTCCGGCAGCTCTCCCGCCAGGGCCAGAGCCAGCGCCCCCGAGCCGGTCCCGAGATCGGCCACCGCGACGGTCGGGGCCCGCGACCCCCACGGGTCCTTCCCCCGGCGGCATCCCGCCCGCGTCGCCTCCTCCAGTGCCACCTCGGCGGTGACCTCCGTCTCGGGCCGGGGGATGAGGACGCGGGGGTCGACCATCAGGTCGAGGTCCCGGAACGGCCAGTGGCCGATGACGTACTGCAGGGGCTCACCGGCCAGGCGGCGCTCCACCATGTCCGAGAGCCGGGCCTCTCCCCGGGGGGTGGCGGGCCCGCGCCAGTCCGACGCCGGCCGTCCGCTGGCCTCCTCGGTCAGCCACTGCGCCTCCCGGGGGTTGCCCAGCCGCCGGTGGGCGGAGGCGGCGAGCTCGGCCCAGGTCGTCACCCCGCCGGCGTGCCCGCCAGCTGGGCGGCCCGGTCGGCCTCCACCATGGCGTCGACGAGCTGGTCAAGATCCCCGTCGAGCACCTGGTCGAGCTTGTGGACGGTCAGCCCGATGCGGTGGTCGGTGACCCGGTTCTCCTTGTAGTTGTAGGTTCGGATCTTCTCCGAGCGCCCGCCCCCACCCACCTGGGCCCGACGGGCGCCGGCCAGCTCGGCGGCCTGGCGCTCCTGCTCGGCGGCCAGGAGCCGGGAGCGCAGGACCCGCATGGCCTTGTCCTTGTTCTGGAGCTGGCTCTTC
The DNA here is from genome assembly GCA_044870155.1 of Acidimicrobiia bacterium. GTDB lineage: Bacteria > Actinomycetota > Acidimicrobiia > IMCC26256 > BP-133 > CAWBJP01. Next base: position 5,555 of record JBIOYN010000425.1, read on the forward strand.
TCGTCCTGGCAGGCCACCACGATCCCCGTGGGCTTGTGGGTGATCCGCACCGCCGAGTCGGTGGTGTTGACCGACTGCCCGCCCGGCCCGGTGGAGCGGTAGACGTCGATCTCGAGGTCGTTCGGGTCCACGGTGACGTCGACCTCCTCGGCCTCGGGCAGGACGGCGACGGTGGCGGCGCTGGTGTGGATGCGCCCCTGGCTCTCCGTCACCGGCACCCGCTGCACCCGGTGGGGCCCGGCCTCGTGCTTGAGCCGGCTCCACACCTGGTCCCCCTTGACCAGGAACGTGGCCTCCTTGAAGCCACCCATGTCCGAGGGCTGGCTGGTGAGCATCTCCAGCTTCCAGCGCCGGCGCTCGGCGTAGCGCTGGTACATGCGCACCAGGTCACCGGCGAAGAGGTTCGCCTCCTCGCCGCCCTCGGCGCCCCGGATCTCGACGATGACGTTCTTGTCGTCGTTGGGGTCCCGGGGCAGGAGGAGCATCTTGAGCTCGCTCTCCAGCTCACCCAGGAGGGCCTCCTTCTCGGCCATCTCCTCCTTGTAGTAGTCCCGCATGTCCCCATCCGCCTCCGAGCGCAGCAGTTCCCGGACCTCCTCCAGCTCGGCGGTCGCCCGGCGCCAGGCCCGGTAGGCCTCGACGATGGGCTGGAGCTCCCGGTGCCGGCGGCCGGCATCCCGCTGCGCGGCTTGATCCCCGGACGAGTAGATGCCGGAAAGGCGCGCTTCGAGCGCCTCGAGCTCCGCTTCCAGGTCGGCAAGACGGTCAAACACGCCGCCCAGGCTAACTGCCGGAGCAGGACCCTCCGCTCCCGTTCACGAAACGGTCACCAGCGCGATCCCCACCCCTCCACTAGCGCCGCCAACTGCCGATGACCAGGGGGAACGCACGAAACGGAGGATCCCCGTGGCTGGGTTTTCGATGGGTGTTTCCCGGCTCGCCGCCCTGGGCCTGGCCGTCACCATGGTGGCGGGCTGCTCAGGCGACAAGGCGCGGGCCGAGAAGGGTCTGGTGATCGGCGCCTCCACCAGCACGTCGGAGGCCGCCCCCGGACCCACCATCCCGCCCGACCCGACGACCACCACCGCCGTCGCGGTTGAGGCCTCCCCGCCCTCCACCGGCGCCGCCGCCCCCACCGGCCCCGCCGTGGCCCCACCGCCCCTGGGCTTCCCCGACGGCAGCCCCTACGGCCCGGCCGTGGCCTTCTCCACCGCCGTGCCCGTCCCCCAGGACCTGGTCTTCATCCTCGCCATCGGCTCCGACGCCCGCCCCGGCCAGGACATGCGCAAGACCAACGGCGACTCCCTGCACCTGATCGGCGTCGACCCCCGCACCGGAGCCGGCACCATCCTCGGCTTCCCCCGCGACTCGTGGGTCGAGATCCCCGGCAAGGGCACCCGCAAGATCAACTCCGCCCTTGCTCTGGGCGGCCCCCAGCTCATGGCCGAGACGGTCCGCAAGCTGACCGGCCTGCCCGTCCACTACTACGTGGTCACCGGCTTCGAGGGCTTCCAGAACATCGTCAACGACCTCGGCGGCGTCAACGTGAACGTGGACCGCAAGATGCGGGACAAGTTCTCGGGCGCCATGTTCGACCCGGGCTGGCACAGCATGGACGGCTACGACGCCCTGGCCTACTCCCGCAACCGCCACGACACCCTGAACGGCGACTTCGACCGCTCGCTCCACCAGGGCAACGTGATGCTCTCGGCCCTGGCCAAGCTGCGGGCCGAGGTGGGTGACGACGCCGGCATCCAGCGCTGGATCGGCGTGCTCCTCAAGTACGCCGACCTCGACTCGCCGCCCCAGCAGCTCACCCAGCTGGCCACCCTGGCCCGCAACCTCGACCCCGCCAAGATCTCCAACGTGGTGGT
>JBIOYN010000426.1:0-24830 GCA_044870155.1 Acidimicrobiia bacterium
TGACGACGTACCAGCGGAGGTCGAGCTGCCCGAGCCCATCTGCCAACGGGCCCAGTTCGTCGAGCACGCGGTCCGCTTCGACGACGTCACCGGCTTCGGTAGCGGCCAGCCGCCGGATCCAGAGGGCAAAGAACTGCTCCACGGGATCACCCAGGCGCACGGCCGCCTCGAGCGCCGCCACCGAGTTGGTCAAGCGCTCCTCGACCGTCTCCGGCACATGGAGGGTCATGGCCCGCAGGTTAAGGACGCGAGCGAGCGTGGCGTCATCGGCCACCCGACGAGCGATGGCCAACGCGTCGTCGGCCAAGCGCTTTCTGCGCTCCCAGTCGCCGGAGAACGTCAACTCGGCAGCCAGCAGGGCCAGGATGCGAGCGCGCGCCGCGCTGTCGGCCGAGCCCAGCGCGGCCGCGGCCGCCTCCAGCGCCTCGATCCGGTCGCGGTCGACCTCGCCGGCCGCACTGACCCCGACGCCCCGATTGTTGGCCAGAACGGAGCGAACGAACCGTTCGGTATCGCCCAGCTGGCGAGCCAGTCGACCGACGTCGAGGAGCGTCTCCCGAAACCCGGACTGACCGGCCCGCCGCTGGGCCTCACCCAGGCGGATGAGAAGCTCAGCTCGCAACTCGTCGCCGCTCGAGGCGGTGTGGAGTTCGAGGGCCTGGCTGTACCAGCCGACCGCTTCCTCCGGGACCAACTGGTCCAGCGCCCGGTCACCCGCCCGCATGGCGTAGGTGACAGCCTTGACCGGCTCCGCCGGTCGCGTGGCGGCGATCCAATGCCGGGCCAGCTCACCCACCCGTTCTCCGGGGTCGTCTCCGCACAACGCTTCCAGGGCGGCTGCCACCCGTTCATGGGCCCGCACCCGTCGTACGCCGGACAGGCCCTGGTACAGAGCGTGCTGGACGAGGGCGTGGGAGAACGTGAACCGGTCGGGTCGACCCGGCACCTCGGCGACGAGGGCGGCCCGGGCGGCCCGCTCGAGGACGTCGAGGAGCTCTTCCTCCCTCACGCCGGCGGCAGAGGCGAGGAGATCGAGGTCGAAGTCGCGGCCGATCACGGCCGCCATGGAGAGCACCCGCCCCGCCTCCTCGCCCAGGCGCCGCACCCGGTGCCCGATGACTTCTCGCACGCTGACCGGTATGTGCACGGCCGCAAGATCGCCGGCGGCCACCCAGTAGTCCTGTTGGCGCAGCACGGCTCCCGACTCCGCCAGGTGACGGAGGATCTCCGTGAGGAAGAACGGGTTGCCGTCGGTTTCCCGGGCGGCAGCATGGGCGAAGGCGACCATTTCCTCGTCGAGGGGCTGCCCGGCGGCCCGCTCCATGAGCGCCACGACGTCGTCGTCTCCGAGGCCCCGGAGCGGCAGGCGATCCACGGACGGCTCGCGGCGCCATTCGGCCAGGAGATCCACCAGGGGGTGCTCCCCGGAGAGCTCGGTCTCCCGGAAGGTGGCCAGAATGAGGAGAGCCATCGGTTCGACAGAGCCTTCCAGATGCCTGAGGAGGAGAAGCGTCGGCTTGGCCGCCCAGTGCAGGTCGTCGATTACCAGTAGGACGGCCCGCCTGTGGGTCACGGTGACCAGCAGCGTGCTGACCGCCTGGAACAGGCGGTAGCGCTCGGTCTCGGGATCGAGTGTCGGCGACAATGGCATGGCCGGGAACCGCTCGGGTAGCTCAGGCAGGACACGGGTCAGAGCGTCGCCGTAGGTGTGCGCCCAGGAGCAAAGCTCCGTATCGGGAACGGCGTCGAGACACGTGCGCAGGGCCTCGACGAACGGCTGGTAGGGAAGGCCGAGGTCCTCGTCGCAGCGTCCGTAGAGGACCAGCGCCCCTCGAGCGTGCAGCGCCTGCGAGAACTTGGCGGCCAGCCCGGTCTTGCCCACTCCCGGCTCACCGGAGATCAACACCAGCCGGCGTCGTCCACCGGCGGCTTCCTTCCAAGCGCTCTCCAGGGTCCCCCGCTCGCCCGACCGGCCGAAGAACCCGAATGGTGCAGTGACCTCGAGACGGCCAGGCAGGCCGGCCACCACACGAGCCGCTGAGCCGGCCTGGTCGACCGGGACGGTCACCGGGTCGTCCTCGGTCGGGTGCCAGGCGGCCTCGTAGGTGACAACGGGAGCTGGGAGGCCCTTCAGCTCCAGCGACCCCCGGGCGAGGAAACGGTGACGGTGCCTGGGTGCTACCACGTTGTGGGCCAGCTCCGACACCAGAATCTGGCCTCCGTCCGCTCGGGCGCACAACCGGGCGGCCTCCACGACCGGAGTGCCGAACCAGTCCCCTTCCTCTTCGGTGGCCTCCCCGGCGCTGACCCCGACCCGGAGAGGGAGCTCCAGTCCCAGCCTCGCCGCCAGCAGGCCGAGGCCCTGCTGCATGGAGATCGCGCTCCCCACCGCGTCGGCCGCCGACCCGAAGACCGCCATGATCCCATCGCCGAGGTTTTTGACTTCCCGGCCGCCGTTCCCCCGCACCGCCTCCACGAGTACGCCATGAACGGATCGCCGCATGGGATCCGCAGCATCGTCACCCAAGCGGGCCTGCAGCGCAGTCGAGCCAACGAGATCGCAGAACACGAAGGCGGCCATGCGCGTCCCGGTCACCGCGCCGCTCCTGGCTCGTCCGCCATCGTCATGACACTGTCTCGAGTACGGCTCGACTTCGGCCGACCACGCCGGCCATGCCAAGGGCCTCGGCACCGGCCAGAGCTTCGGTGGCGAGTTGACGGGCTCGGTCAGCGTCCCCCGGAGCACCCCGGGTGACCAGCATCTCGGCCCATTCCTGCTGACTGCGGGCGAGCCAGGTCGGCAGACTCCTGGCCCGGCAGAGCTCGACGGCCCGGGCGAAATGCTCCTCGGCGACATCGAAGTCACCGGCCGTGGCGGCCAGCAGCGCAAGGACGGGATCGACGGGGCCGACCACCGCCGGCCCGTTCCAGCAGCCCCGGCCGGCAAAGGAGACGAGCAGGTCGTAGATGGTCCGGGCCCGTTCAGCGTCACCCAGCGCCGCTGCCAGCCGGCCGGCTGTTCCGATGGTCCCGAGCCAGATGGCAACCCGTGGGAAATGGTGGAAGGCGCCGGCCAGTTCGTCCAGTATCTCCACCGCCCGTTCCCGCTCCCCGGCCTCGGCATAGGCGAGGCCCAACATCGCCTGAAATCCCGGCCGGGCGGTGTTCGACTCCGTGGCGATGGTCTCCACCATGCCGAGGGCTTCGACGGCCTCGTGGGGGCGACCCAGTTCGTAGGACAGGACGAACTGCTGGGTGGCGAAGTGGCCGATGACCGTCCTCGACGGCATGCCCGCCTCGATACCGAGGTCCTGCTCCTCAGCCATGAGACGGGCCGCCTCGTCCAGCCGGCCCAAGAGGAGGGCGGTCATGGTGCGCCCGCCGGCAACCTCGGTGGCGAGGAGCGGTTGGCGGAGCTGGCCGACCAGCGCCGCGGCCGACTCGATCCCGGAGACCAGCGCGGGCGTGTCCAGGTCCTCGAAGTGACACATGCCCAACCAGACACCGCCGATGCAGGTTGCCTCCACGTCACCCAGCTGCTCAGCGAGGGCCATGAGCTCGCCTGCAACCGCCAGCCGGGCCGGCAGGTCCTGGGGATTGGTGTCGGCCCACCGCCGGAAGATGAGCACGTCGGCCAGCACGCGGCGATCACCGAGACGCTCCGCCATCGCCTTCGCCTGCTCCAGGAGCGAGCGGCGGCGGTCAGCGTCAGGCGACCAGGCCAGCTCCAGCGCCAGTACGGCCAACAAGCGGGCCCGGAGAGGATCATCGGCGGGAGGCAGGGCCGCCAGGGCCTCCTCGGCCAGCGCCACCACGCCCTCGTCCGTCGTCCCCACCGGCCGGGCCAACTTTGGATTGTGGGCCACCGCCACCCGGGCCAAGCGCCGGGCGTCGCCCAGCTCGCGGGCCGCAGAGGCGGCGGCGGCGAACACCTTGCGGTAGCGGCGGTCCCGGGCCCGGTAGAGGGCGTCGCCCCGGGCGATGAGCAGGTCGCAGCGCAGGGCGGGGTCGCCTTCCCCCGAGAACTCCAGCGCGTTGAGGGCCAGCTCGTAGTGGGCGGCGGCCTCGTCCATGGCCAGGCCGTCCCGGGCCCGATCGCCGGCCTGGCGGGCATAGTCCACGGCCCGGGCCGACTCACCGAGCGGCGCGGCCTCCACGAAGTGTCGGGCCAGCTCGGGAAGGGCGGCCCCGACCCGGTGTTCCAGGGCCAGGCCCACCCGGCGATGCAGGCGGAGGCGCCCGACGGAGGGAAGCTCCTCGTAGAGCGTCGACCGGACGAGGGCGTGGGCGAAGGCGTAGCAGCCCGGACGGCCGCGGCGGGGGACGACGAGGCGGGCGGCCTCAGCCTGCTCCATGGCCTCCAGCACGACGTCGGTAACGCCGCCGACCACGTCGGCGAGCAGCCCCACGTCGAACTCCCGGCCGATGACAGCGGCGATGGCCAGCACCTCGTTGGCGGCCTCCGGGAGCCGCGACAGCCGGCGTCCCACCACCTCCCGCACACCTTCGGGGATGCCCAGCTGTTCGAGGGGCCGGATCACATGCCAGCGACCGTCCACCTCAGCCGCCACTCCGGTTTCGACCAGGTGCCGCATGACCTCGCCGAGAAAGAAGGGGTTGCCTTCGGTCTCCGTCCACACGGCCCGGGTCACGGCCAGCATGTCGTCCTCGAGGGCGTGGCCGGTCAACGACTCTACGAAAGCGACCGCCCCGGCCTGGTCAAGACCTCCGAGGGCCAGCCGATCCGTACCACTCGAGCGCCGGAGGTCGGCCAGCACGTCGGCCAGCGGATCGTTGCGGCCCAGGTCCGTGTCCCGATAGGTGGCGACGACGAGAAGGCGCGCCCGCTCAGCCCGGCGCACCAGGTGGACGAGGAGGGCCAGTGTCGGCCGGGCAGCCCATTGGAGGTCGTCCAGCACCAGGACGACGGGGGCGGCGTCAGACACGGCGGTGAGCAGTTCCCGGACCGCCTCGAACAAGCGGTAGCGCTCGGTCTCCGGTTCGGCTTGGAGCGGCTCGGCCAAGCTGGTGATGCGTTCCGGCAGGCTGGGGGCGAGCCGGGCCAACTCGCCACCGAGCGACCCCAGCTGCGATCGCAGCTCGTCCAGGGGAACGGCAGCGACATAGTCGGAGAGGGCCTCGGCGAAGGGTTGGTACGGGATTCCCAACTCCTCCTCGCAGCGGCCGAAGAGGACGACGGACCCGTCGGAGTGGAACCGCCGGACGGCCTCCGCCACCAGGCGGGTCTTGCCCACTCCGGCTTCCCCCGACACCAGCACGACCCGGCGGTCTCCCGCCGCCGCCTCCTTCCACGCCCGGGTGAGGACGTCGACCTCTTCCTCGCGGGAGACGAAGCGGAACGATCCCGGACGGCTGAGGGCGACGGGCAGGGGGATCGCCGAACCCGCCTCCGCCTCCCAGGCGACCTCGACGGCGGTGACCGGCCCGGGCAAGCCCTTCAGCTCCAGGGCACCGGCGGGCACGAACCGGTGGCCGCCCCGGGAACCGGCCAGGACCCGCACCACGTCGGCGGCCAGGATCTGGGCGCCCCGGGCGGCGGCGCACAGCCGAGCCGCTTCGATGACCGGCGTCCCGAAGACGTCCCCCTCTTCGAAGGTGACGTCGCCGGCCGACAGGCCGGCCCGCACCTCGAGCCGCTCGGCGCCGTCCGCCGAACGGTTGTGGCGACCCACGGCCCGCTGGACGGCCACGGCGGCGGACAGGCCGTCGGCGGCCCCGGCGAAGGTGGCCATGACCCCGTCGCCCAGGTGCTTCACCACCTGGCCGCCGTGGGACTCGATGGCATTGGCCATCAGGCGGTCGTGGGTCCGGCGCAGGGCCTCGGCCGCCTCCTCGCCCAGCCGCCCCCGGCCCTCGGTGGAACCGACCAGGTCGGTGAACAGCAACGTGACCGTGCCGCTGCTGCTCTCGGCCACCATCTAGCCCGGACCCGTGGGGCTCCCCGCCGGCCGGCGGGTCCAGGCCGCCACCCGCTCCCGCACCTCGGCCAGGAGGCGCTCGCGGGTGTAGGCGCCTTTCCGTAGAACCTCGGCCACGCGCCCCGACAGCATGGCCTGCTCCTCGCCCGAGAGGTCCTTGGCCGTCACCACCACGATGGGGATGGACTGCCACTCCGGGCGGGACTGGAGCTCGGCCAGGAAGGCGAAGCCGTCCATGCCGGGCATGAGGAGGTCGAGCAGGATGAGCGAGGGTCGGTGGTCGGCCACCCGGTCCAGCCCCCCTCGGCCATCAGAGGCCTCGGCCACCGGGAACCCTTCCCGCTCCAGCATCCGGCGCAGCATCTCCCGGGTCGACGGGTCGTCGTCGATGACGAGCACCGGGGCGGCGAGATCGGTGCAGTGCCGGCGCAGGACGGCCACCAGGCGGTCGCGGTCGACCGGCTTGGTCAGGTAGTCGGCCGCCCCCAGCGGCGCCGCCGCCCGGTCACCGGCCACCACCAGCACGACGACCGGTACCTCACCCAGATCGGGATCGGACTTGAGCGCGCTGAGAAGGCTCCAACCCTCCAGGCCGGGCAGCTCGAGGTCGAGGGTGATGGCGTCGGGGTGGACTTCCCGGGCCAGGCGCAGGCCGTCGCTGCTGCGGGCCGCCGTCACCACCCGGTAGCCCTCCCCGGCCAGGACCTCCTCCAGCTCCTGGCGGACGCCGGCGTCGTCCTCGATGACGAGGACGGCCGCCGCCGGCGGGGGCGTTTCGGGGACCGGATCCGTGAGCGCCGCGGTCGGTTCCGCCACTTCGCCGTCAGAGGGCGGCACCACCCCTGCCCCGTCGGGAACGGTCGGGTCCTCAACCTGCACCGGGAGGTGCACGGTGAAGGTCGAGCCCCGCCCCGCCTCGCTCGCCACGGTGATGTCGCCCCCCATCATCTGGCAGAAGCTGCGGCTGATGGCGAGACCCAGGCCCGTGCCCCCGAAGCGGCGCGTGGTGGAGGACTCCGCCTGGGAGAACGCCTGGAACAGGCGATCCATGTGCTCGGGGGCGATGCCGATCCCCGTGTCGGAGACCTCGAACACGATGCTGTCGCCGTCCCGGCGGGCGCTGAAGGTGACGGTGCCGTTCTCCGTGAACTTGGCGGCGTTGCTGGCCAGGTTGAGCAGCGTCTGGCGGACCTTGGTGAGGTCGGCGTGCATCTCGCCGAGCCCGTCGGTGGCCACCACCTCGAGCCGGTTGCCCTTGCTCTCCACGGCCGGGCGGACGGTGGCCGCCACCTCCTCCACCAGGGGCCCAACCGGGAATGACTCCAGGTAGAGGTCGGTCTTGCCCGCCTCGATCTTGGACAGGTCGAGGATGTCGTTGATGACGCCGAGCAGATGGCGGCCGGCGGAGCGGATCTTGGCCAGGTCGGGGAGGAAATCGTCCTGGCCGGCGTCGGCGGCGTCCTCCTCCAGCATCTCGGAGTAGCCGATGATGGCGTTGAGCGGGGTCCGCAGCTCGTGGCTCATGCTGGCCAGGAAGGTGCTCTTGGCCTGGTTGGCCACTTCCGCATCCTCCTTGGCGGCCTGGAGCGCGTCTTCGCTGCGGGCCCGCTCGATGACCCGGCCGATCTGGGTGCCGACGTCGCCCATGAGGGCCAGCACCGCCTCGTTGGGCTCCTCCACCTGGCGGGAGAAGAACTCGAGCACGCCCGCCATCTCCCGGCCCACGAGCACGGGGAAGGCCATCCCCGCCCGCAGCCCGACAGCCAGCGCCGCCTCCTGCCGGGGAAAGTCGTGTTCGAGGGCGACGTCGGCCATCCAGGCCGGCCCGCCCGTGGCCAGCACCCGCCCGGGGAGACCGACGCCGGAAGGGAATCGCACGTTGGCGCTCGCATCCTGGAACGGACGGAGGTGCTCCGAGTCGTCGACGTGCCACACGCCCGACGACACCAGCGCCGCCCCCGGGCTCTCCTCCTCCGGGAAGAACAGGGCGTGGCCCACGGGCCAGCCGGTGTAGGCGCAGACCAGGTCGAGGGCGGTGCGGGTGGCTTCCTCCCGACTCTCGGCCAGGTTGGCCGCCACCGCCACCAGCTGGAGGAGCCGCAGCTCGCCCGTCCGGACCCGCACCGTCTCCTCCACCCCGGCGTAGCTGGCCGCCAGCTCGGCGGTCATGGCATTGAAGGCCTGGGACAGCTCGCCCACCTCGTCGTCACGGTCGACGGGAACCTGGAAGTCCCGGTTGCCGGCGGCCACCGTCCTGGTGGCCTCCGTGAGCCGGGTGATGGGCTTGGACACCGACCGGGCAGCCAGGAGTGCCCCCGCGGCCAGCAGTGGCAGGCCCACGAACGCCAGCAGGAACAGGGTCCTGCGCTCGGCCCGGATGGGGGCGAAGACCTCGGATTCGTCCATCTTCACCTCGATGCCCAGCCCGAGAGTGGGCAGCTGCCGCCACGCCGCCAGTACCTTGGCCCCGCGGTAGTCGCGGTGCGCCACGGACCCCTCCTGGCCCTGGACGGCAGCCCGTAGACCAACCCCCTCGGGGGCATCCAGGGGAATGCGCCGACCCTTGGGCAGCTCGTCGTCGAACCGGGTCGGGGCCACCACGACCACGGCATCGCCCCGCTGCACCCCGAGCACGGTCTCCCCACTGTCGCCCAATCCGGCGTGGTCGCCCACGACGGCGAAGACCGCGTCCTTCCCAACCTCGAAGACAGCCACGCCGATGATGCCGGAGACGTCGGAGAGCGGCACCCCGATGTAGGCGGCCCGCTGGTTGACCGAGAACGACTCGAAGCCCACCAGCTGGAGTTGCTTGGAGTCGCGCACCCGGGTGAAGGCCGCCGCCCGTTCGGTGCCCTTGAAGGGGCCCGTCTCGTAGTTGAACCCCAGTCCCTCGCGCTCGTTGACGGCGAAGACGCCTTCGCCGGTGGGGGCAACGAGGAACAGGTCGGTGAAGCCGAAGTCACGCAGATACCGCGAGAAGAACGGCCGCAGCGACGCCTCCACCTGGGCGTATTCAGCCGAGTCGACGCCGGTGGCCCGGAAGGCCGCCTCGAGGCGCCGGAAGCGGTCCGCCACCGCCGGCGTGCGGGCCAGCGCCACCGCTGCTTCCCGGTGCTCGGTGGCGAAGCTCTCGATGCGCTCAGCCTTGGTCGCGGCGGTGGCGGCCACCACGTCGAAACCCTCCCGGCGCAGGTCCGACTCCCGGTTCTTGGATGACAGCAGCAGCACCACGATGAGGGGCACCGAGGCCATGAGCAGGAACCAGGCCAGCAGCCGGGTGGCGATCGTCCGCCGGCGTCTCACGCTACGCCCACCGGGGACACCCCGGCCCCGGGCTCCCGCAGGGCGGTCACGGCGAAAGCGGGGACGGGGGCGTGGAAGCCCTTGAGGGTCACCAGGCCGAGCTCTTCCAGTTCGGCGACGTCCTCCACCGCCATCTGGACCCGCTGACTGACCAGGATCTGGCCCCGCTCGGCGTGGTCGCAGAGGCGGGCGGCGAGGTTGACCACGCTGCCGATGACCCCGTAGTCGTAGCGTCCCTCGAAGCCGATCTCTCCCAGAGTGGCGTAACCGAGGGAGACCCCGATGGCGAAGCCGAGGTCATGGCCCCGCTTCCGCCACGCCCGGGTCCGCTCCGCCACCCGCTCCCGCATGGCCACGGCCATGCGCACCGCCCGTTCGGCGGGGTCGGGGCAGGGCAGGGGGTCGTTCCAGAACACCATGAGCCCGTCGCCGGCGAAGAAGCCCACGGTGGCCTCGAACTCTCCGATGAGATCCCCCAGGTCCTCGTGGAACTCGGAGAGGACGGCCATCACATCCTCGGGTTCGGAGATCTCGGAGAAGGCGGTGAAGCCGGCGAGGTCGACGAAGAGGATGGCGATGTCACGGCGGTGCGTCCGCAGCACGTCGTCGTCGCCCTTGGCGATCACATCGGCCAGCTGCGGGGAGAGGAAGCGCCGGAGCCGGGCCAGGCGCTCCAGCTCCTCCACCTGCTCCGCCACCCGGGCCTCCAGCGTCTCGTTCCACTCCGCCAGCGCCTCGGCCTGGCGCGACACGGTGGCCAGCAGCTCCCGTTCCTGGTCGCGGAGGCGCTTCTTCTCCAGACAGGCGCCGACCCGGGCCTCGAGCAGGACGGGGTCGAAGGGCTTGCCCAGGTGGTCCTCGGCGCCCATCTCGATACAGCGCACCACGCTGTCGATGTCGGCCGAGGCCGAGATCATGATGGTCGGGATGTCGCGCAGTGCCGGGTCGGCGTGGCGGCGCTCGAGCACGCCGTAGCCGTCGAGCACGGGCATGTTGAGGTCGAGGAGAACGAGGTCGACGGGCTCGGCGGCCATCACCTCGAGGGCCACCCGCCCGTTCTCGGCCTCCAGCACGGCGTAGCCCAGGCGGGTGAGCCGCCGGGCCAGGACGTCGCGGTTGGCGGCGTCGTCGTCCACCACCAGCACCAGCCCCCGACCGGACTCCGGGGCCGGCCTCTCCGTCACCGAACTTGTCAGGTTTCTGCCAGCAATTGCTGGCGAAACCCTCACGGAAACGGAATCGTCGGCCACCATCTCCAAGGCCCGGCGGGCGGCGCCGGCGATCTGGTCGAGGACCCTGGCCGCCTCCTCGCCCCCGGCCGGGCCCAGCTCCGCCGCTACCTCGACGACCTGTCCCAGCGGACCATCGAGCACTGTTTGGAGCTCGCCGGGGTCGTAGCCGTCGAGGCTGGGTTCGAGGACCCGGTCGACGGCAGCCATGACGTCCTTGCCGGCACCGCGGATGCGGACCAACCCGCTCACCAGGGGGTTGGCGGCGTCGCCGTCCTCCATCTCCTCCAGCAGCAGCTCGGCGTAGCCCAGGATGTGGTTGACCTGGTTGAGGAGATCGTGGCGCAGCCGGCGCACCGAGTCGTTCACGCCGCGCCCCCGAGGAGGCCCTCGAGCTTGCCCAGGAGGCGGGGCAGGTCGATGGGCTTGGTGTCGAAGTCGTCGCACCCCGCGTCCAGCGCCTTCTCCCGGTCGCCGGCCATGGCGTGGGCGGTGAGGGCGATGACGGGGATCGACTTGGTCTCCGGCGCCGCCTTCAGCTGGCGGGTCGCCTCCCAGCCGTCGAGGACGGGCAGGCTCATGTCCATGAGCACCAGGTCGGGCGCCTCCGCCCGGGCCCGGGCCACGCCCTCGGCCCCGTCCACCGCCACGATGACCTCGTAGCCCCGCCGTTCCAGACGCCGGGAGAGCATGTCCCGGTTCATCTCGTTGTCCTCGACGAGCAGGATCTTCGCCATCGAGTCGGCTCCCCCTCAAGTACTCCAGGCCAAGGATGGCATCGCCGGGGCCGCCGTCAAAGCTTCCCCCGCTCCCGCCACCGCTCGAAGATCGGCTGCATCTCCGCCTCGGCCCGCTTGACGGCATCCGCGGGCGTCAACTCGCTGCGGGCGGCGGAGGCGAACATCCGGGGCACCAGGAACTGGTTGAACACCTCGTCGATGGCGGCGTTGCTGTATCCCGGGTGGCCGATGTTGGTGCTCCAGCTGGGCGCGTCGGCGAGGACCTTGTACTTGTCCGGAGGACGGGCCCGCTGGTCGGTGGTGACCAGCTCGGTGAGATCGGGGACGCTGTCCGGGAACGAAGGGAGGTTGTAGAGCTCGCTCCTGACCGCGGAATCGCGCGACGCGAGGGCGAGATCGAGGAGGAACTGCTTGGCCGCGTCGGGGTTGGAGGCGAACTTCCAGATGACGTACACGTTGACCACGTAGCTGCCGTACCGGCCCGAGGGACCGGTCGGCGGAGGCAGGAGCCCGACCTTGGCCGCCAGGTCGGGGTCCTGGGTCTCGATGGCCCGCACGGCGCTGATGGCGTTGAGGATGAGGGAACCCCGGCCCGAGGCCAGGAAGCGGTTGTTGGCCGAGGAGTCCCAGGTGAAGATGTCCTCGGTCATGCCCCTCTGATAGAGGTCGGCCCCCACCCGGACGGCCTCCACGGTGGACGGCCGGTTGATGGTGAGGACCCCGGCTTCGTCCTGGATCGACGCGCCGTAGGAATGCATGAGGGAGAGCGCCGCCCAGCTCGAGTCGAAGTCGGTCGACGAGCTCATGCCGATCCCGATCGGGTGCCCGGAGGCCTTGAGGGCCGGGGCGGCGGCCAGCAGCTGCTCCCAGCTGTCGGGCCGGCCCATCGGCTCCCACAGATCGGAGCGGTAGTGGAGGACGTTCGGTACCCAGCTGTCGGAGAACCCGTAGACCTTGCCCGTCTTGGGGTTGCGCACGCTGCGCTCCACCAGCGGCACCATCGGGCCGTGTTGCCGTTCCACCTCCTCGACGACGTCGCTCAGGTCCAGGACCTGGTCCTCGAAGGCGGACGGGGCCGAGGTGAACTGGAACAGGTCGTGTCCCTTCTCCGCCGCCACCTCGGCCGCCGCCCGGGTGGGGAGCTCGGTCAGCGGGAAGTGCTCCACCGCCACCCGGACGTCGTGCTCGGTCCCCCACCGGGGCGTGTACTCGCTGTCGAACCAGGTGTCGTAGGCGGGAACGAAATGGCTCCACTGGGCGATGCGGAGCTCGCCGGCGCCCTTGCTCGCACTCTTGTTCCCGGCTGACTGCTCGGGCTTCTTCGACCCCGAGCCGCAGGCGCCCAGGCCGCCGGCGGCCACGGCCCCGGCTGCCAGGCGCAGGAACTCCCGCCGGTCGCGCTGGCGGCTGTCCATCAGACCTTCCCCCGCTCCCGCCACTTGTCGAAGATGGGTGCGATCTCGGACTCGGCCGCCGCCACGGCGTCCTCGGCACTCATCTCCCCCTGGGCGGCGCCGGCGAACATCTTGGGGACGAGGAACCGGTTGAACACTTCGTCGACGGCGGCGTTGAGGTGGCCAGGGTGGCCCAGGTTCGTCGACCATTGGGCAGCTTGGCCAAGGAGCGCGTACTTGTCGGGCGGCTTCGCCCGGGCATCGTTCGCCACCAACTCGCCCAGGTCGGCAATCGCCCCCGGGAAGGCGGGGAGGTTGTAGAAGCCGGAGCGGACAAACGACTCTCTTTGGTTGAGAGCGAGATCGACGAGGAACTGCTTGGCCGCCTCCTGGCTGCCCGAGAACTTCCAGATCACGTAGACGCCCATGACCGACGGGACGCCGAGGGAGCCTGCGGGTCCGGACGGCACCGGGGCGAGCGCGATCTTCTCGGCGAGCTCCGGGTCCTGGTCCTCCACGGCCCGGATGGCCGAGACGGGATTCAAGATCATCGAACCCTGACGCGAGGCCAGGAAGCGGTTATTCGACGTACTGTCCCAGATGAGGACGTCGTCGGTCATGCCGGTCTGGAAGATCGCCGCCCCCGTCTTCACTGCCTCCACCGTCGCCGGACTGTTGATGGCGACGTTGCCCTCCTCGTCCTGGACCAGGGCTCCGTAGGCGTGCAGCAGGCTGAAGAGCGAGTTGTTGGAGTCGCCGTTGGCAGAGAATCCGATGCCCAGGGGATGACCCTTGGCCTTGAGCACCGGCGCCGCCCGCAGGACATCGTCCCAGGTGCCCGGCTCGAGGCCGGGCTCCACTTGGTTCCAGAAGTCGACCCGGTAGTGGGCGGGGTTGGCCGACCAGTAGTCAGCGAAGGCAAAGTACTTTTTCGTCCTGGGGTTGAAAATGCTGCGGTCGACGAGGGGAGTCATCCTTCCGAGCTTGGCCTCGACCTCTTGGACGATTTCGCGGTGGTCGATGGCCTCGTCCTCGAAGCTCGGAGGAGGCGTGGCGAAGGCGAAGATGTCGTGAGGGCCCTTGGCGGCCACCTCGGCGTCGGCCCGGGCGGACAGTTCTTCGTAAGGGAAGTGGTCAACGACGACCTGCACGTCGTGCTCCTCGCCCCACCGTTTCGTGTACTCGTCGTCGAACCACCGGTCGTAGGCGGGGACGAAATGGCTCACCTGGGCGATCCGTAGCGTCCGCTCGCCCTTGCTGGCGTCGCCTTTGGCCTTGGCCGTCCCGCTCGGCTTCGGTTCGTCCGATCCCGAACCACACGCTGCGCCGGTTGCCACCGCAGCCGCTGCGGCGGCACCGGCCGTCAGGCGCAGGAAATCCCGTCGGGAGAAGGCGTCGCCCGTCATCATGTTGTGCCTCCCCGTTGGCGCCTCGGCCGCTGAGCCACAGTCAGAACGGGCTGGACCTTCCCCATCAGATCTTTCCTCGCTCGCGCCACTTGGCGAAGATCGGCTTCATCTCGGCCTCGGCGGCCGCCACGGCCTCTGCGGGGGTCATCTCGCCCCGGGCGGCGGAGGCGAACATCTTGGGGACGAGGTACTGGGTCACGACCTCGTCGACGGCGGCGTTGCCATAACCCGGATGGCCGAGGTTCGTCGACCACGACGTCGCCTCGGCCAGGAGGGCGTACCGGTCTCCCGACCGGGCGACAGGATCGTCCGCCACCAGCGCCGACAGGTCCGGCACCACCCCTGGGAAGGCGGGCAGATCGAAGAACTCCGAGCGCAGGAACGCCTCCCGGGCACTCAGCGCGTAATCGATGAGGAACTGCTTGGCCTCGTCCTGGCGCTCCGAGAAGCCCCAGATGCCATAGGCCCCCATGGCCGCCGGCCCGCTGAGCCGACCGGCCGGGCCCGCCGGAACCGGTGCCAGGGCGATCCGTCCGGCCAGACCGGGATCCTGCTTCTCCGTCGCCCGAAGGGCGGAGAGCGCGTCGAGTGTCAGCGAGGCCATGCCCGAGGCGAGGGCACGGTTGTCGGAGGCCCCGTCCCATTCCAGGACGTCATCGGTCATCCCCGTCCGGAACAGCGCCGTGCCCAGTTTCACGGCCTCGACCGTGGCCGCGCTCTGGATGACCAGGTTCCCATCCGCGTCCTGGACCGACGACCCGAAGGCGTGCATGACGGTCGGAAGGCAGTTGGCGGCATCGAGATCCGGCCCGAAGCCGATCCCTACGGGATGCCCCATGGCCCTGAGCTCGGGCGCAGCCCGGAGGACGTCCTCCCATGTCGCCGCCCGCCGACCCGGACCGAGCTGGTCCCAGAGGTCGATCCGCTGCAGCGTGAGGTTGGCCGACCAGTAGTCGGGGAAGCCGAAGTACTTGCCGGTCCTGGGGTTCATCACACTCCGCTCGAGGACCGGCGTCATCTTGCCGACTTTCGCCTCGACCTCCTCGACGATCTCGCGGTGGTCGATGACCTCGTCCTCGAAGGCGGCGGGGGGCCAGGCGAACCCGAAGATGTCGTGGCCCCGCTTGGCGGCCACCTCGGCATCGGCGCGGTTCCGGAGCTGGCCGAAGGGGAGGTGGTCGACGACGACCTCGATGTCATGCTCGTCGCCCCAGCGCTGGGTGAACTCGTTGTCGAACCACCCGTCGTAGGCGGGGACGAAATGGCCCCACTGGGCGATGCGCAGGCTCTTGGGCCCCTTGCTGCCCGAGTTCTCCGTCGACGCCGCCCTCTTGTCGGACCCCGAGGAACAGGCCCCGCCCAGGGCGGTGATCGCCGCCGCCCCCGCCGTCAGGCGCAGGAAATCCCGCCGGGACGCGTGGCGGTCGGGCTGCTCGATCATGCCCCCCTCCCCCGTACGGGTTCCGAGGGTATCCCGCGTTCGCCGGGCCTGCCTCCGTACCCGTACGGATCCGCTTACGGTCGCCGCGACGCGCCGAACGGGCGGCAGGGGAGGCCGCCGCCCGTTCGGGGTGGGTCTACCAGAGATCAGATCAGCGGGTGGCGACCTCGGCGAGGGCCTCGGCGAGCGACGGCCGACGGCACCCGGGCACCGCGGACCGGGCGGCCAGACGCCCGAACGGGGTGTGGTTCCAGCTGCTGGTCATGGTGCGGGTCTGGGTGCTCACGGCTCCTCCTCAAGTGCGTCGTCCCTTGCCTACGGACGATACGGAAGAGGAGCAGGGAGGTCGCTCGCCCGCTCGACAGTGGAAATGACGCCGCCGTCACACTTTGCCGACGACGGCTATCGGGGCTGGAACACGCCCTCCTGATAGCGGGCCCGGCACAGGGAACGCTGCAGCTTGCCCGATGACGTCTTGGGGAGCGTGCCCGGCTCGACGAGGACGACCTCCTCGGGGGGGAGGCCCACCACGTCGCGCACCCGGCCGGCGACGGCCTGGCGCAAGGAGTCGACGTCGACCTCGCGGGACTCGGCCACCACCACCAGGGACTCCTTGCCCTTGCGGCCGTCCACCGCGAAGGCGATGACGTTGCCGGCCCGCACCCCCTCCACCGAGGCGACGGCCCGCTCCACGTCTTCGGGGTAGACATTGCGCCCGCCCACGATGATGAGGTCCTTGATGCGCCCGCAGATGACCAGCTCGCCGTCCACGAGGTAGGCGAGGTCGCCGGAGCGCAGCCACCCGTCGTGGAATGAGGCCTCCGTGGCGTCGGGCCGGCGGTAGTAGCCGGGGGTGATGGAGCTTCCCCTGATCTCGAGCTCGCCCACTTCCCGCTCCCGGCGCACGTGGCCGGTCTCGGGGTCGACGATCCTGATCTCGAGGCCGGGGACGGGCCGGCCGAGCAGGACCTGGTGCCGCGTGCCCGGTCCGTCAGGGGCGGCGGGGGCGGCGTAGTCGTCGGTTTCCAAAACCCGCCGGTCGACGGGGTCGGTCCGCAGCCCCTGGCCAGGCCGGGGGAAGGTGACGGCGATGGTGGCCTCGGCCATCCCGAAGGCGGGGAAGGCCGCCCCGGGGTGCAGGCCCTGGGGAGCGCCGGCAGCGATGAAGGCCTCGACGACCTGAGGATCAACGGCTTCGGCCCCGTTGAGGGCGATGCGGCAGCGCGACAGGTCGAGGGCCCCGGGTGCCAAGCGGCGCAGGGCGCGGGTGGCCAGCGCGTACGAGAAGTTGGGTCCGGCGGTGGCCGTGGCCCGGTACTCCGACATCCACTCCATCCACCGGCCCGGGGAAGCGAGGAAGTCCTGAGGGGCGGCGAGGACGAAGTCGGCTCCGGTCGTCATCGACGTGGTGAGCAGGCCGATGAGGCCCATGTCGTGGTACAGGGGCAGCCACCCGCAGAGCACGTCATCGTCGGGATCCAGGGCTGCGGCCGTGGCCAGGGCGTCGAGGTTGGCGCAGATGGTGGCGTGGGGCAGCATCACGCCCTTGGGGTCGGCAGTGGAGCCGCTGGTGAACTGGAGGACGGCCAGCGCCGACGGGTCCTCCTTGGGCTCCTCGTAGGCCGTCCAGCCCTCCGGCGCCGCCGCCAGCTCCTCGAGCAGGACGACGGGCGGATCGCCCGGCTCGGGGACCAGGAAGCCGGACAGGGCGGCGTCGGCGGCCACCAGGGTGGCGTCAGCGGCCCGCACCCGGGCCCGGGTCTGGGCGATGAACTCGTCGAGGCCGCCCATCCGCATGGGCAGCGGCAGCACCACCACAGTGGCGCCGGCCAGCCAGGTGGCCTCGATGGCGGTCACCAGGTGGCGTGACGTGGGCCCGAGGATGGCCACGTGGTCGCCGGGGGCGACCCCCCGGGCCTGGAGGGCGGCGGCCATGGCCCGCGCCTCCTGGTGCAGGCGGGCCCACTCCACCTGCTCGTTGGAGCTGACGAACGTGATGGTTCCACCACGCTCGGTGGCACGGGCGAGGCGCGTCGGCAGGTAGCTCACGACACCTCCGACCTCCCCCACCCGGCACGGGTTACCCACCGGGAACAAGCCTGAACTGTCACAGGTGGTCCTTAGGGTACTGACATGACGCTCTCAACCGCCTCTTCCAGCACTTTCGCGGCCGAGTTGGCCGCCGCCAAGGCCCGCCACCCCGCCGGCCGCCTCCGGGGCCGACCCGCCGAACAGCGGCTGCGCTTCGCCGAAACGGTCGCCCTTCTCACCGGCTCCTGGCGGGTGAACGATCCCACCGGTTTCGCCGTGGCCATGACCGACGCCCTCACGCTGGGCGGCCATCTGGTCGTGGACCTGGCCACGTCCGGAGGGGCAGGCCTGGCCGGCGTCCTGGGGCGCATCGCACCCCGGCACCGGCTGGGCCTGTGGTGGGTGGCAGGTTCCGCGGCCGGCCAGCTCCACGTCGAGGCCCGGGCGGAGGCATCCGCCGGCCCGGAGGGGCCGGAGATCTTCGCCCTCGCCCATCTCGTCGAGCCGCTCGGCAGGGGCATGATGCCCGCCGATCACTCCTGGATCGTGGTGGTGGCCGGTGACGGCGCCGGCGGCGTGGCCGCCATCGCCCGGGCCACGCTCACCTGCCCCCGCCGGCCCCGGTGCTGCCCGCCACCGGCCCCGGCCGTCCGCTTCCCCCTCGCCGGCCTCAAGGCCCGCCTCATCTCCCCCGCCCTCGAGGCCGAGACGGCCTCCGCACGGCCCCCCGCCGCCGTCCTCCCGCTGCCCTCACGGGCGTGACCCGACGGTGCGTACCATGAGAGGTGATGTCCTTGTCGGGCGAGATCATCACGGCCTTCGTGGCCGCCCTGGGCACGATCGGGTCCACGGTCGGCCTCGTCGCCTACCTTCTGCGTGACCTGAGAACCGAGCTCAAGGACGAGATCCAGGATCTCCGGACCGAGGTCCGATCGGAACTGCGGGACGAGATCGGCGGACTCCGAATCGAGTTGCGATCCGACTTGCGCGACGAGATCGGCGGGCTCCGGAACGAGCTGCGCGACGAGATCGGCGAATTGCGCAGCGAGGTCCGCCAGGTGCTCGTCGAGCTCCTCCACCACGTGCAGTCGGGGCATCACCCGCCCCCGCAGGCCGCCTGAGCACAGTGAGAGGCGGCGCAACGCTGCGCCTTAAGCTCGTGGGCGGTCCGCCATCGCCTACCCGGGGGTATCCATGACTGCCGACGCCGCCACCGTCCTCCAGCTGTCCGAACTCGCCGGCCACGTCGGCAAGCACCTCGGCCACAGCGGATGGCGCGTCGTCGACCAGGACCAGATCAACCTCTTCGCCGACGCCACCGGGGACCATCAGTGGATCCACGTCGACGCCCAGCGGGCCACCGCCGGGCCGTTCGGCACCACCATCGCCCACGGTTACCTCACCCTCTCCCTCACCTCGGTCGCCCTCTTCGAGATCATGCGGGTGGATGGCGTGCGGATGGTGATCAATTACGGGCTCAACAAGGTGCGCTTCCCAGCCCCCGTCCCGTCCGGGTCCAAGCTCAGGCTGGGGGCCGAGCTGACCAGCGTCGAGGAGATCTCCGGAGGAGTGCAGGCGACCATCACGGGCACCTGGGAGATCGAGGGCCAGCCCAAGCCGGCCTGCGTGGCCGAGATCGTGTTCCGCTACTACTCGTAGCGGGAGCCGGCAAGGAGGGAACCATGGGCAGAACCGCGCTGGTAACCGGCTCGAGCGAGCGGGTGACCGAGATCTCTGACGCACTCGAGAAGGTGGGGTTCACCGTCACCTGTGCCGGTGGGCAACCCGGGGACGTGGATGCCGTCGCCGCCGACATCCCCCCCGGAAGCCTCGAGTGCTACGTGCAGCTGCCCCGCCAGACCACCGTCAGCGGCCCGACGCTGGTGGAGCGGATCCACGAGTTCCTCTCCGAAGGCCTGCTCAAGCGCTTCGAAACCGCGGGGCGGGTTCTGCCCCTGCTCTCGAAAGAAGCCTGCGTGGTGCTGGTAGCGGGCAACATCCCCGGGGGCGCCACCCCCGACGACCGCCACGCCCGCATCGACCTGCTGCGGGTCCTGGCCCGGGCCATCCTGGCCGACTGCGACCAGGGCGACGTGCGGGCGGTGGTCGTGGGCACGGAGCGGTCGGCAGTGGAGATCGCCGAGATCGCCGCCCTCCGCGGGGACGAGCGCCGGCGGCGCCAGGCCCAGGTGGCCGCCCTGTCGCCCGAGATGCCCTACGAAGACTGGCAGCGTGAGTTCCTGACCCTGACCACCGACGAGGAGTAGACGACATGGGCGTCTCCGAGACGGCGAGGAAGACCAATGGACGGGGTGGCGGGCGCGCCGCCCAGACGACCCGTGGACCCGAGGAGACCTACGGACCCAGCGAGAGCGGTTCGCTGGGCGCCGGCGCCCGGGCCATGGAGATCCTGGCTCCTGAGGGGGGGCTGGCCGTTCTCGACCCCGTGTCGTTCGGCAAGGCCCTCACCCGGCTGGGCACCGAGGTGGCCCGCCGGCCCGTGCCCACGCTGCGGGCCATGAGCCGCCTCGGGACGGGGCTGGCCCTCACCGGCATGGCCGCCGCCGGCCGGGCGGCCGGGATCAAGACCCCCCCGCCGCTGCCCGCGGGCGGTGGTAAGGACCGGCGCTTCCTCGACCCGGCCTGGGACCAGAACGCCGGCTTCTTCACCCTCCACCAGTCCTACCGGCTCATGGAGCGCTTCGTCGACGACGTCCTGGACCTGGCCGAGCTGGAGGACCCCTGGGACGGCAAGGCCCGCTTCGCCCTCAAGATGTTCGTGGACGCCGCCGCCCCCACGAACTTCCTGGCCACCAACCCGGCCGCGCTCAAGCGGGCGTTCGACACCGGCGGGCTCAGCCTGGCCAAGGGGGCACGCAACTTCCTCACCGATCTCGTCACCAACGGCGGGCTGCCCCGCAAGGTCGACCGCTCGGCCTTCACGCTGGGCAAGAACCTGGCCACCACCCCGGGAAAGGTCGTATTCCGCAACGACCTCATGGAGCTGATCCAGTACGCCCCGGTCACCGACACCGTCCACGAGGTGCCGCTCCTGTGCAGCCCGCCGTGGATCAACAAGTACTACATCATGGATCTCGCCCCCGGCCGCAGCTTCGTGGAGTGGGCCGTCAAGCACGGCCACACGGTGTTCCAGATCAGCTACCGGAACCCGGACAAGACCATGGGGGACACCCGCCTCGACGACTATCTGCTCGACGGCCCCCGCCAGGCCCTGGACGTGATCGCCGACGTGACCGGAAACCCCAAGGTCAACATGGTCGGGTTGTGCCTGGGCGGGAGCCTGACGGCCATGCTGCTCGCCTACCTGGCGGCCAAGGGCGACGACCGCATCAATTCCGCCACGTTCCTCAACACCCTGATCGACTTCTCCGAGCCCGGCGCCCTGGGGGCCTTCTCCGACCCCGAGTCCGTGACCCGCATCGAATCCAAGATGGCCAAGCGGGGGTTCCTGGACTCGAACGAGATGTCGCGCACGTTCGACTTCATGCGGGCCAACGACCTGATCTGGAGCTACGTGGCCTCCAGCTGGCTCATGGGCGAGGACCCGCCCGCCTTCGACATCCTGGCCTGGAACGACGACGGCACCCGCATGCCGGCGGCCATGCACTCGTTCTACCTGCGGGCCTGCTACATCGAGAACCAGCTGGCCCGGGGCGCCATGGAGCTGGACGGCACCCGCCTCGATCTGGGCGCCGTCAAGGAGGACGCCTACGTCCTGTCCGCCAAGGAGGACCACATCGCCCCGTGGACCTCGGCCTACAAGACCACCCAGCTCCTGCCCGGCAAGGTCCGCTTCACCCTCAGCTCCTCGGGTCACATCGCCGGCATCGTCAACCCGCCGTCGCCCAAGTCCCGCTACTGGACGAACGCCAAGAACCCCGCCGACCCCAAGGAATGGCTGGCCGGAGCCAAGGAGCACCAGGCTTCGTGGTGGGAGGACTGGGCAGGGTGGATCGCCGAGCGGGCCGGGTCCCGCCGGGAGCCGCCGCCCATGGGGAGCCAGGCGTATCCGCCGGTGGCCGACGCCCCCGGAACCTACGTGTCCGGCTAACGCCGGGGGCGGATGGGGTAGGTATCAAGGGAACAGAGAGACTTCCCGAGTGATCTGCTTGACAAATCAAGCGCTTGGGTAGTATCCTTCGCAGAGACACGAAATCACGAAGGAGACCCCCAGATGGCTACCGCCACCGAGATGTTCAGCGCCCTCGAGGACCAGGTCCTGGAAACCGTCCGTCAGAGTCAGGAGGCCGTCGTCAAGGCCGTCAAGACCTGGGCCGAGGCCGGCAAGAGCCTCGTCCCCGACCTGCCTCCCCTCCCCTTCGCAGACCAGCTGCCCAACACCGCCGACATCGTCGAGAACGCCTTCGACTTCGCCGACAAGCTGCTGGCCGCCCAGCGGGACTTCGCCGCCGCCGTGCTGGAGGCCGCCCGCCCCGTGATCGGCAAGGCCGACAACGCCAAGACCACGACCAACAACCGGCCGGCGTCCAAGACGACCGCCGCCCACTGACGGTCGCACCACTGATCTGCGGTCCGGTTGGATCCCCCCTCCCCCGGACCTCTGCCCTGCCCGGCGGGTAACCCTCGCCGGGCAGCGGCGCGTCTAAGGACTCGAGACGACCGAAGGAGCCAGGGATGACGAACGGGCCGAGCATTCCCAATGGGGTCAAGCGGGTGGGGGTGGTGGGGTGCGGGCTCATGGGCTCGGGCATCGCCGAGGTGTGCGCCCGGGCCGGCCTCGATGTCGTCGTCCGGGAGGTGAACCAGCCCGCCCTGGACGCCGGCCGGAAACGGATCGAGAGCTCGCTCGACCGCGCCGTCAAGGCCGGCAAGCTCGACCCTGCCCACCGCGACGCCGCCTTGGCCCAGGTCCGCTTCACCACCGACTTCGGCGAACTCGCCGACCGCCAGCTGGTGGTGGAGGCAGTCATCGAGAACGAGGCGGAGAAGCTGGAGGTCTTCGCCAGCCTGGACAAAGCGGTGTCAGACCCCGACGCCGTGCTCGCCTCCAACACCTCCTCCATCCCTGTCATGAAGCTGGCCATGGCCACCTCCCGGCCGGCCAACGTGCTGGGCCTCCACGTCTTCAACCCCGTCCCCGTCATGCACCTGGTTGAGCTCATTCCCTCCCTGCTCACCTCCCAGGAGACGTCGGAACGGGCCGAAGCCTTCGCCGGCACCGTCCTCGACAAGCGGGTCATCCGCTCCAAGGACCGGGCCGGCTTCATCGTCAACGCCCTTCTCATCCCCTACCTGCTCTCGGCCATCCGCATGCTGGAGTCCGGCTTCGCCACCGCCGAGGACATCGACTCCGGCGTGGTCGAGGGGCTGCGCCACCCCATGGGGCCCCTGGCGCTGACCGACCTCATCGGGCTGGACACCACCATCGCCGTGTCCCAGTCGCTCTACGAGGAGTTCAAAGAGCCGCTCTACGCCCCCCCGCCGCTCCTGTCGCGCATGGTCGAAGCCGGTCTGCTGGGCCGCAAGGCGGGCCGGGGCTTCTACGACTACCACCGGTAGGGTGCGATGATGGCGGCGGCATGGCCGACATGACCGATCCGTGGAAGGCGCAGCTCGAGGCCTTCGGCAACTTCGTGCGGACCCAGCGCCAGCTGGCCAAGCTCTCCCTGCGGGAGATGGCCGAGTTGGCCAAGGTGTCCAACCCCTACCTGTCCCAGATCGAGCGCGGGCTGCATGAGCCCTCGATCCGGGTCATCAGCTCCATCGCCAAGGCGCTCGACATCTCCGCCGAGACGCTGCTGGCCCAGGTCGGCCTGCTCGACGACGACCAGCCCGACGGCCGGGTGCCCGGCGCCACCGAGGCGGCCATCACCGGTGACCCGTACCTTTCGGACGCGCAGCGCCAGGCGCTGCTGGCCGTGTACCGGTCCTACGTGGCCGAGAGCCGGGGCCAGTCCCACAAGGGCGGCACCGCCGCCGAATCCGACCCCGAATCCTAGGTCCGCCGCCGCGTCCTTGCTGGGGGCGAACCCGCTCAGGTGCCGACGTAGGCCGCGAGGTGCTCGCCGGTGAGGGTGGAGCGGGCGGCGACGAGGTCGGCGGGTGTGCCCTCGAAGACGACCCGGCCGCCGTCGTGGCCGGCGCCGGGGCCGAGGTCGATGATCCAGTCGGCGTGCGCCATGACCGACTGGTGGTGCTCGATGACGATGACCGACTTGCCGGTGTCGACCAAGCGGTCGAGCAGGCCGAGCAGCTGGGTGACGTCGGCGAGGTGCAGGCCGACGGTCGGCTCGTCCAGGACGTAGACGCCGCCCTTGTCGCCCATGTGGGTGGCCAGCTTGAGGCGCTGCCGCTCGCCGCCGGACAGCGTGGTGAGCGGCTGGCCGAGGATGAGGTAGCCGAGCCCGACACCGGCCAGCCGGCCGAGGATGGTCTGGGCCGCCGCCGTGCGCGCCTCGCCGGCGCCGAAGAACTCCCCGGCCTCGGTCACCGACATCGCCAGCACCTCGCTGATGTCGCGGCCGCCGAGGTGGTACTCGAGCACCGACGCGTCGAACCGCTTCCCCTCGCACCCTTCGCAGGTGGTCTCGACGCCGGCCATCATCCCCAGGTCGGTGTAGATGACGCCGGCGCCGTTGCAGGTGGGGCAGGCGCCCTCGGAGTTGGCGCTGAACAGCGCCGGCTTCACGTCGTTGGCCTTGGCGAACGCCTTGCGGATCGGGTCGAGCAGGCCGGTGTACGTCGCCGGGTTGCTGCGCCGCGAGCCGCGGATGGGTGCCTGGTCGACCGACACGACGCCCGCCGAGGCGGGGATGGAGCCGTGGAGCAGCGAGCTCTTGCCGGAGCCGGCGACGCCGGTGACGACGCAGAGGACGCCGAGCGGGATGTCGACGTCGACGTTGCAGAGGTTGTGGCGGTTGGCGCCGCGGATCTCCAGCATCCCGGTGGGCGTCCGCACCTTCTCCTTGAGGGCGGCCCGGTCGTCGAGATGGTGGCCGGTGATGGTTCCGCTCCGCCGCAGCCCCTCGACAGTGCCCTCATAGCAGACGGTGCCGCCCGCCGCGCCGGCGCCGGGGCCGAGGTCGACGACGTGGTCGGCGATGGCGATCGTCTCCGGCTCGTGCTCCACCACCAGCACGGTGTTGCCCTTGTCCCGTAACTGCAGCAGAAGATCGTTCATCCGCTGGACGTCGTGAGGGTGCAGGCCGATGGTGGGCTCGTCGAAGACGTAGGTGACATCGGTGAGGGAGGAGCCGAGGTGGCGGATCATCTTCGTCCGCTGCGCCTCGCCGCCCGAGAGCGTCCCCGACTCGCGGTCGAGGCTCAGGTAGCCGAGGCCGATCTCGACCAGGTTGTCGAGCA
>JBIOYN010000427.1:0-2305 GCA_044870155.1 Acidimicrobiia bacterium
CGCCGAACCGCGACGCCATGCTCCGAGTCATGCGTAAGCACCGCGCGGCGGCCGACGAGATCGATGGCGACGCGGTCCCGGAGGCGGTCCTGACCGCGGCCCGACAGGCCTGGGACGAGGCCATCGCCCTGGGGGAGCAGCACGGGTATCGAAACGCACAGGCCACCGTGCTGGCGCCCACCGGCACCATCGGCCTGATGATGGACTGCGACACCACCGGCATCGAGCCCGACCTCGCGCTGGTCAAGAACAAGAAGCTGGTCGGTGGGGGATCGATGCGGATCGTGAACCAGACGGTTCCGCGGGCCCTCCAGCGTCTGGGCTACCAGCCCGATCAGGTCGAGGACATCGTCGCGTACATCTCCGAGCACAACTCGGTGGCCGAGGCGCCCCACCTTCGTGCCGAGCACCTCCCGGTCTTCGACACGTCGATGGGTGACCGGGCCATCCAGTACATGGGCCACGTCCGGATGATGGCGGCCGTGCAGCCGTTCATCTCCGGGGCCATCTCCAAGACCGTGAACATGCCCGAGCACGTCACCGTGGAGGAGGTCGAGCAGCTGTTCGTGGAGTCCTGGCGGCTCGGGCTGAAGGCCGTGGCCATCTACCGGGACAACTGCAAGGTGGCCCAGCCGCTCTCGGCCGACAAGAAGGCCAAGGCGCCCGAGCCGGCAGTGCTGGCGGAGCCAGTGCGCCGGCGCCTGCCACGGAGTCGCCCCTCGATCACCACGAAGTTCGAGGTGGGGGACGCCGAGGGGTACATCACCGCGAGCTCGTATCCGGACAACGGGATCGGCGAGATCTTCCTGAAGTCCTCGAAGCAGGGGTCCACGCTGGCCGGCATCATGGACGCCTTCTCCATCGCCATCTCGATCGGCCTCCAATACGGCGTGCCGCTCGAGGCCTACGTGGACAAGTTCATCAACATGAAGTTCGAGCCGTCGGGGATGACCAACGACGAGGACATCCGGTTCGCCTCCTCGCTGGTGGATTACGTGTTCCGGCGGCTGGCTCTCGATCACCTGCCCCCCGAGAAGCGCCAGGCCCTGGGGATCCGCTCCATCGCCGAGCGCAAGGAGACGGCGAAGGCCGAAGCCGAGGGCAAGGGAGCCGGCTCGCCGGCTCCGATGAGGCCCGCCGAGCCCCAGGCCGTGGTGCCGGCCCAGCCCGGTGACGTGATCGAGCGGCCCCGGGCCCAGGCCGCCGACGCGCCGCTGTGCTACACGTGCGGCTCGAAGATGCAGCCGGCGGGGTCCTGCTACGTGTGCCCGTCGTGTGGCTCGACCAGCGGCTGCTCGTGAGCTGACCCGGTGGAGCTGCCGTTCAAGCGGCTGGATCCTGCGGCGGAGCTGCCCGCGCAGGCCCACGAGGGCGATGCGGGGTTGGACCTGTGCTCGACCATCGATGTGGAGGTCCTCCCGGGAGAGCGGGCAATGGTCCCGACCGGCCTCTCCGTTGCCATCCCGGACGGGTATGCGGGGTTGGTCCTCCCGCGATCGGGCTTGGCGTCCCGGCAGGGGCTCACGCTGGCCAACGCACCGGGACTGATCGACTCGGGATATCGAGGGGAGATCACCTGCGCCGTGGTGAACCTGGACCGGGATCAGGCCGTGAAGATCAGGAAGGGGGACCGGATCGCACAGCTCGTGGTCGTGGCCCTGCCACAGATCCTGCCGTCCTGGGTGGACGAGCTTCCGCCGTCCACCCGCGGCGATGGCGGGTTCGGGTCCACGGGCGCCTGACCAGCGCCAGAGGGGCGGCCGTTGAAGGCCGGAGTCCCAGTCCCTAGACTTTGAGTGCCCCTTTCGGGCATGCGGACGTGGCTCAGTTGGTAGAGCACCACCTTGCCAAGGTGGGGGTCGCGGGTTCGAATCCCGTCGTCCGCTCCAGAGAAGCCGCAGGTCAGGGCCGGTATGAGCCGGCCCTCTGGCTTGTTTGGGGCCGTCAAAGTGCCAGGGGTCCCGTCGGGGTCCCGTCTCGTACACGACTTCGTCACGGGGCGGGGCCCCTAATGAGCCCGTGGAAATCCGCATGGCGCCATGGATCTCCGTGTCGGGGAGATCCTCGCGCCTGCTCAGTTTGCGCACCCCGACGAGCGTGGGCTGCTCAAGGGAGGGAGGACGCGACCGGCGGAGAGGGTGGCGCTACGAGCGGACGGGCTCCGGGACGTACGGCTTGGAGCTAAATCTGTCCCCGGTGGTCATGCGAACCCTGGGCGACGATGGGCTTGCCGGGTAGGTAGTCGGGCACCTCATCTAACGGGTGAAGGGTGCCAGAAGTCGAATTCCATCACGCGGCCGGCTCG
>JBIOYN010000428.1:0-2432 GCA_044870155.1 Acidimicrobiia bacterium
CCCCCCCCGGCTGGGGATGCAGGGCGACGAAGGGGACGACATCGAGGGCTCCCACCCGCGGATGCACCCCCTGGTGGACGGAGATGTCGACCGCGCCGGCCACCGCCCGGGCCAGACCGAGGGCGGCGTCGACGATTCCCAGGCCGTCCCAGGCCCCCAGGGTGAAGACGGACCGGTGGTGGTCGGGGTCGGTGTGGACGTCGAGCAGGGCGTCGCCGCAGGCCGCCGCCAGTCCGGCCAGCACCTCCGGCCGCTGCCCCTCGGACACGTTGATCACGCACTCGAGCACGCCGTCCTCCATGGCGGGTCACTTTAGGAGGAGGGGCCGAACCCCCCCTAGGCTCGGTCCGTGCGCATCGGGTTGGCCCTGCCCCACTACGACTTCTCCCTGCTGGAGGACGCGGCCCTCGGCCGGCCGCTCCGGTTCGACGCCATCCTCGACGTGGCCCGGAAGGCGGAGGCCCTGGGCTTCGACTCGCTGTGGGTCTCGGACCACCTCACGCTCTCCATCGAGAAGTACGGCGGCGGACCGGGGGCGTGGTTCACCTACGAGCCGCTGACCCTGCTCGCCGCCCTGTCCCGTCACGTGTCCCGCCCCCGGCTCGGCACCCTGGTGCTGTGCGAGGCGCTGCGACCGGCGGCGGTGGCGGTCAAGGCCCTCACCACTCTCGACCATCTCTGCGGGGGCCGCCTCGACATCGGGGTCGGGGCCGGCTGGTACGAACCCGACTACCAGGCGCTGGGTATGGACGTCCCCCCACCCGGAGAGCGGCTGGAACGGCTGGAGGAGACGCTGGCCGTGTTCACCACCCTCCTCCCCGGGGGGCCGGCCACCGTCGAGGGCCGCTTCCACCGGGTCCGGGGCGCGTGCAACCGGCCGCCTCCCCGTCAGCATCCCCGCCCGCCGGTGTTCGTGGGCGGGAAGGGGAACCGGCTGCTGGAGCTGGCGGCCCGGCGGGCCGACGGGTGGAACACGTGCTGGGTGTGGACGCCCGCCGCCTACCGGGAGCGGGTCCGGGCCCTGGAGCGGGCGTGCGAGGCCGCCGGCCGGGACCCCGCCACCGTGCACCGCTCGCTCGGCCTCTACACCCTCGTGGGGGAGGACCATGCCGACCTGGAGCGGCGCTACCGGCGGATGCGCGCCCGGGCCCCCGGCGGGATGCTGGCCGGCACCACGCTGGAGGAGTGGCGGGAGGGCCGGCTGGTGGGCACGGTCGACGAGGTGGCGGAGCAGGTGGCAGGCTGGAGGGAGGCCGGCGTCGCGGAGCTCATCTGTGACGTGGGCCCTCTACCCTTCTCACTGAGCGCCGCCGACGACCTCGAGGTTGCGGCTGCCGGGCTCGGCGCACCCGATGGCAGGTAACCTGGACCTGCCCGGAACTGCCGACCGGAACCGCAGAAAGGAACCACCCGTGAATCTCGGGCCGATGGAACTCCTGATACTCCTCGTCATCATCATGCTGCTGTTCGGCGCCGCCCGACTCCCGAAGCTGGCCCGCTCGCTCGGCCAGTCGTCCAAGGAGTTCAGGAAGGGAATGTCCGAGGGCGCGCAGGACGAGGATTTGCCCGGTTCCTCCAGCTAGCTCTGCGTCTGTCGAGGGCGGCGCGGGCGGCGGACCGGGAACTCCCCCGCGCCGGAAGGCGTTTCCCTGATGGCCGAGCCGGTACCCAGCTGGGAGGAGGTCGCCCGTCAGTACGGGCGATTCCTCTACAACGTGGCCTACCGACTGGCCGGGAACGACGACGACGCGAACGACCTCGCTCAGGAGGCTCTTCTGCGGGTCCGCAAGGGACTCGAGAGCTACCAGCCGGGGTCCATGGAGGCCTGGTTGTCCCGGATCGTGACCAACGTTTTCCTGGACGAGGTACGCCGGCGACGGCGGCGTCCGGTGGAAGCGATGCCCGAGGACCCGGATCGCATCCTTCCCCCCTCGGTGGCTGCCGACGTCGCCACCGACAAGCTCTCCGACGAGGTCCAGGCCGCCCTGCGGGCCCTCCCCGAGGACTTCCGGGCCGCCGTCGTGCTCGCCGACGTGGTCGGGCTCTCCTACGAGGAGATCGGCGAAGCCCTCGACGTGCCCATCGGCACCGTCCGCTCCCGCATCCACCGCGGGCGCCGCCAGCTCCGGGCCGCGCTCGGATGAGCACCGGTCCGCTGCTCCCCGGGCTGCCCGGCCCCCACCTCGAGGAAGCGCTCTCGGCCTGGCTCGACGACGAGCTCGCCCCCGCCGCCCGCCGGGAGGCGGCCCGCCACCTCGAGGTCTGCCCCGTCTGCCGGGAGGAGCTCGATCTCGTGGCCCGGGCCCGGGCCGCGGTGCGGGCGCTGCCCGTCCGGCTGCCGCCGCCCAGCTTCCTCGAAGACCTCCTGTCCGCCAATGTCCGGAGCCTGCGCCCCCGCCGGCCCCTGGTCTGGGCCCTGGCCGGCGTGGGGG
>JBIOYN010000429.1:0-2639 GCA_044870155.1 Acidimicrobiia bacterium
GCCAACTCGGCGGCCAGCCCCTGGTCGAAGCGCCGGCCGGCGGCCGAGAGCAGGAAGAGCGGCCGGGGAGGCGCCACGTCCTCCACCGCCTCAAACAGCGGGCCGGGCATCATCACCATGCCCGCCCCGCCCCCGAAAGGGGCGTCGTCAACGACCCGGTGGGGATCCGTCGTCCAGTCCCGGAGGTCGTGGAGGCGCACGTCGACGACACCCCGGCTCCGGGCCTTGCCCAGCAGCGACTCCGACAACGGTCCCTCGAAGTACCCGGGAAAGATGGTGAAGACGTCGATGCGCACGTCAGACCATCACAACTCGAAGAGGCCGGCGGGGGGATCGATCACGACCCGGCCGTTCCCCGCCTCCACCACGAAGACCAGGGGAACGAGGGCGCCGTCCTCGAGGACGAGCAGGTCGGAGGCGGGGTTGGCCTCCACCGCCACCACCCGGCCCAGCACGGTGCCGGACGGGTCGGTCACCTCGGCCCCGACCAGCTCATGGACCCAGAACTCGTCGTCGTCCGGCTCCACTGCGGCCGGGGCCAGACCGAGCAGGACGGTGCCCCGCAGTTTCTCGGCCTGGTTGCGGTCCTCCACCCCCTCGAAGGCGACGATCCATCGGGCCAGGGCGGGACGGCCGGCGGGGGCCGGGCCGCCGTGGACCGTAGCCCGGACGACGACCAGGCGACCGTCGCCGGCCACGAGCTCGGAGCCGGCGGCAAACCGGTCGGGGCGGTTGCTCACCGCCTCCACCACCACCTCACCGCGGATCCCGTGGGCCCGGACGATCCGCCCGACCTCGAGCAGGCCCGGGTCGGCCACCCTGACCTAATCCACGATGTCGAGGCTGGCGCGCACACCCTCCCGGCTGCCGGCGGCGGCCACCACCTGGCGGAGGGCCTGGGCCACCCGGCCCCGGCGCCCGATCACCTTGCCCATGTCCCCGGGGGCGACATGGAGGCGGAGCTCGACCTCGCCGCGACCCTCGCTCGTCTCCACGAAGACGGCGTCGGGGTCGTCCACGATGTTCCGGGCCAGGTACTCGAGCACACCCTTGGGCAGGCCGCCGACCAGGCGGTTCCCCTCGGCGCCGACCTCGTCGGGCAGGTCGTCGTCGTCGTCCTCGTCGTCGTCCTCGTCGTCGAGTTCGTCGTCGAGTTCGTCGTCGTCCTCGTCCTCGTCCTCGTCCTCGTCGAGCAGGTTGAGGTCGTCCTCCTCCTCGTCGTCGAACTCGTCGCTCGAGTCGTACTCGTCCTCGGTCACTTCGCCTTCCCCGCCATGTGCTGTTCCCACGCCCCGGAGATGGTGAGGAGACGCTGCACCTGCTCGGTGGGCTGGGCCCCCTTCCGAAGCCAGTCGAGCGCCTTGTCATTGTCGATGTCGACCAGCGGCGGGTCCTCACGGGGGCCGTACTTGCCGATGATCTCCACGAAACGCCCGTCCCGGGGGGAGCGGGCGTCCGCCACCACCACCCGGTAGGTGGGCTGCTTCTTCTTGCCCATCCGCATGAGGCGGATCTTCACAGCCACAACGAGATCTCCTTTTTCAGGTTCGGGAAAGGCTACAGGCCCGGGATGGGGAGCCGTGGCCGCTTGCCCCCGGCCACCTGGCGCATCATCTGCTGCACCATCTTGAACTGCTTGAGCAGGCCGTTCACATCCTGGGTGGTGGTGCCGCTGCCCCGGGCGATGCGCAGGCGCCGGGAACCGTTGATGATGGCCGGGTCCGCCCGTTCCTCCGGCGTCATGGAGCGGATGATGGCCTCGACCTTGCCCAGTTCCTTGTCGTCGACCTGGGCGTTCTTCAGCTCCTTGGGGATTCCCGGCAGCATCCCGATGATGTTCTGGAGCGGACCCATCTTCTTGACCTGCTGCATCTGCTCCAGGAAGTCCTCGAGCGTGAAGGACCCCTTGCGCAGCTTGGCCGCCGCCTTCTCGGCCTGGGCGACGTCGAAGTTCTCCTCCGCCTTCTCGATGAGCGTGAGGACGTCGCCCATCCCCAGGATCCGCCCTGCCATCCGGTCGGGGTGGAAGGGCTCGAACTCGGTGAGCTTCTCGCCCGTGCCGGCGAAGAGGATCGGACGGCCCGTCACCTCCTTGACCGACAGGGCCGCCCCGCCCCGGGCGTCGCCGTCGATCTTGGTGAGCACGACGCCGTCGATGCCGACCGCCTCGCTGAAGGCCTCGGCCACGCTCACCGCCTCCTGGCCGGTCATGGCGTCGACCACGAGGAGGACGTTGTCGGGGACGATGGCCGCCCGCATCCGGGCCAGCTCGTCCATGAGCGCCTCGTCGATCTGGAGGCGCCCGGCGGTGTCGAGCACCACCACGTTGCGGCCCAGCCGGGCGGCCTCCTCCCGGGCCCCCCGGGCCACGGCCACGGGATCGTCGGGCTGGCTGTAGACGGGCACACCCACCTGCTCGCCCAGGATCTGGAGCTGGCGGACGGCCGCCGGCCACTGCAGGTCGGCCGCCACCAGCAGGGGCTGGAGGCCCTGGCTCTTCAGGTGCTTGGCCAGCTTGCCCGCCGCCGTCGTCTTGCCCGACCCCTGGAGCCCCACGAGCATGACCACGGTGGGTGGCTTGGAGTTCATGGTCAGCTTGCCGGTGGTACCCCCGAGCGTGTTGACCAGCTCGTGGTGGA
>JBIOYN010000430.1:0-6277 GCA_044870155.1 Acidimicrobiia bacterium
GCGCCCCCGTCGAGGGCGACGGTGGCGCCGGGGGCGATCTCATCGAGGGCGCGGGTGGCGCCGACGACGGCCGGGATCCCGAGGCCCCGGGCCACGATGGCGGTGTGGCTGGTCGGGCTGCCCCCGGCGGTCACCAGGCCGAGGACCAGGCTGCGGTCCAGCCCTACCGTGTCCGCCGGCGTCAGGTCGTCGGCCACCAGCACGCTCGGCACCCGCGGGTTCGGCCGGGCGCGGGGCGGAATCCCGAGCAGCCGGCGGATGGCGGCGTCGCAGATGTGGCGCACGTCCGCGCCCCGGACGGCCAGATACGGGTTGCCGCTCGTCTCCAGCTGGGCAGCGAACCGCTCCCCGGCTGCCGCCAACGCCGCCACTGCCCCGGCGCCGGCCACCGCCGAGCCGGCGGCGCTCCGCAGGGCCGGGTCCCGGGCCATGGCCGCCTGGGCCTGGAGGATCTCCGCCGCCTCCCCGGTCGTCCCGCCGGCGGCGGTTTCGAGGTTGGCGGCTACGGCGTCGAGGGCGCCCACCAGGCGGGCCCTTTCCTCCTCTGGTTCGCCGCCGGCCGGCGCGACGCCGAGCTCGAGCGGGACCTCGCGGTGGACGTGGGCGGGCCCGACGGCGGTACCGGGGGCGCCGGGGGTTCCCCGGAGGACCTTCACGGGGCGCCCACCAGCGCGGCGAGGGCGTCCACGGCGGGGCCGGCATCGGGGCCGTCGGCCCGCAGGAGGATCCGGTCGCCCGGACGGACGTCGAGCGTGAGCAGGAGGAGCATCGACTTGCCGTCGGCGGCCAGGTCGCCCCGCACCACGGTGATGTCGGAGGCAAAGCGGGCGGCGACGTCGGCGAAGGCGGCGGCGGGCCGGGCGTGCAGTCCCTGCGCCCCGTTGACCTCGACCTCGACCTCGACGGCGGTCACGGCGTCACCTTGGAGAGGCCCGGGGGGTGGTCCGGGTCGAGGTGGCGGCGCTCGGCCAGCGCCAGGGCGAGCTGTTGGGCCCGCACGACGGCGGGGATGGCGACCAGGGGTGCGGGGAGGGTGGGGAGGATCAGATCGGCCCCTGAATCGGGGGCCGCCACCACCAGCGGAGAGCCGGCGGCCCGCAGCGCCTCCACCACGCCCGCGGTCGTGGTGTCGTCCGCCCCGGAGACGAGCGTCAGGACGGGACGGCGGGGAC
The DNA here is from genome assembly GCA_044870155.1 of Acidimicrobiia bacterium. Lineage (GTDB taxonomy): Bacteria > Actinomycetota > Acidimicrobiia > IMCC26256 > BP-133 > CAWBJP01. The sequence continues at coordinate 1,173 of JBIOYN010000430.1, forward strand.
CGGCGGTGGCGATGGGACCGTGGCGGAACGAGGCCGAGGTGTGGTGGTCGGCCACCACCAGGGCGATCTCTTCGAGCTTGAGGGCGGCCTCGGCGGCGATCGGGCCCAGCAGCCCGCCGCCCACGCAACCCCAGCGGTCGTGCCGGCCCAGGCGGGCGGCGGCGGCGAAAGCGGGCCCGGTGTCGGCCAGCACGCCGGTGAGAACCCCGGGGAGACGCTCGAGTTCGACGCTCGTCCACCCCACGGAACCGAGCGCTTCGGCCGCCAGGAGCAGGGCGAGCAGGCTGGCCGTGAGGGTCTTGGTGGCCGGCACGGCCTGTTCCGGCCCGGTGGGGAGATGGAGCACCAGATGGGCATGGTTGCCCAGGGGGCTCCGGGGATTGGCGGTGACCGCCACCGTCCGGGCGCCGGCCCGGCGCAACGCCTCCAGGGCGGCTGCGACGTCGGCGGTCTCACCCGACTGGCTGATCCCGAAGGCCAGGAAGCCGGCGTAGGGGCTGCCGCTCCGGGCGCTGGCGAGGACGCTGGGGGGCACGGTCGTTGCCGGGAGCCCGGTCACTGTCTCCAGGAGGTGCCGGCCGAAGGCCGCGACATGACCCGACGATCCCCGGCCGACCAGGGCGATACCTCGGAGTGGAGTCGGTGTCACCGCCCGGATGTCGGCCCGGATCGTCCGCCGGCGATGAAGCAGGCACGACGCCACGGCGGGTTGTTCTGCCATCTCGGCGGCCATGACCGGCACCGGCCGCCGGGAGGGAGCGGCCGCCGTGGTCACAGCTCCGGGACCCGGTAGGCGTAGCGGTCGAACAGAACGGCGTTCTGCTCGGAGCCTCCGGCAACATTCGAGCTCGCCCACACGGGAAGCCGCAGCCTCCGCTCGAGCGCCCGGTCGGCCAGGCGGCTGAGCAGAAGGTTCCAGAGGTACACGCCGGTGAGCGACGACATCCCGGCGGTGGTCGACCCGTCACCCGTGGGATAGCTGGCGTCTCCGTAAGGGACGAGCGTGTCGAGCACGTGGTCGGCGATCTCGTCGATCTTCTTTCCCGCCCGCGCCGGGGCGGCCCGCAGATGGTTCAGGGAGACGACGGCCACGACCGGTGTCCACCGGCGCGACAGCTCCTCGGCCAGCTCCACCGGAACGGCGTTGATCCCGGAGTTGGTGAACACGAAGGCGAGGTCGGCGGGGCCGGGACGGTGGTTCTCGACGATGAGCCGGGCCAGGCCCGGCGTGTGCTCGCACAGCGTGCTCTCCCGCCCGCCGTGGAGAGGGAGGAGCGAGGCGTGGTAGAGCGGTTGGATGCAGGCCAGGCCCCCGGCCCGGTAGAACGCCTCGAGCACCATGGCCAGGGAGTGCCCGGTCCCACCGACATAGATCAGGCCGTCGTTGCCGACCACCTCGAGCATCTTCTCGGCCACCACGTCGAGCGTCGCCGCGTTGGTGGCCTCCACCCGCTCCAGATGGTTCCTCATGCGCTGGCCGAACGATTCCGCGGCCTGCCGTTCGATCTCCGTCGTCGTCATGTCATGACCTCCTCGAGCAGGGCGGTGGCCTCGTCGTCGGACGCCGCCGCTTGCAGCCGGGCGGCGAACCCTGCGGCCAGGTGGCGGGCGAGGCGGGCGAGGAGCGCCACGTGGGTGTCCTTGTCGGGCGAAGCGAAGGCGAACACCACGTCGACGGGATCGTTGGTGGGGTGTCCGAAGGGAACGGGCCGGGCCAGCACGGCAACCGCCAGGCCCAGGCCCCGGGCGCCGTCCTCGGGGCGGGCGTGGGCCAGGGCGATCCCGGGGGCGACCACGATGTAGGGGCCGTGCTCCCGGACGATCTCGACGCAGCGGTCGGCGTAGCGGTCCTCGACCGCCTCGACCGCCGCCAGCAGGCCGGCGGCGGCCCGGACGGCGTCCTCCCATGACTGGGCGGACACTGCCGTCCGGGCCACGAGGGCGGCGGTGGTCAGGCTGCCAGCCATCCCACCGCCTCCATCGCCGACACCAGCTTGGTCTTCATCTCGTTCTTGTCCACGAAGTTGTCCACTGCCACCACCACCGGCGCCCGCCCCTCGAACTCGGGGGTGTGCATGGCCTGGCCGATCACGATGTCGGGATGCATGCCGAAGGCCGACGAGACGTCGGTGGCGGTCACGTGGGCGTGGAGTCCGAGCTGGGAGAACACCGATTCTGCGGTCATGCGCAGGATCAGGCTGGTGCCCATCCCGACGCCGCAGACGGTGAGAACCTCGAGCTCGTCGTCCACGCCCTTGCGGTAACTCATCTCAGGCCCTCGACCGTCAGCTGGCGAGAGCGGTGGGCTTGGCGGCGGGCGGTGCCATCGGGCGTTCCCGGTGGGCGAAGCGCCGGGCGGCGAAGCCCACACCGAGCACCAGAGCGGCCACCATGAGCCAGCCGGCGACGCTGACGAAGGCCTCCTCGAAGGTCCCGAAGGCGAAGGGGTGCTTCACCCACAGGATGGCCCAGGTCAGCAAATACCAGTCCGGGTCGGCCAGGGTGGCCACCTCCGGCGAGGTACCCGACAGCAGCTTCCAGGTGACGGCTTGACCCACGGCCAGGAACACGCCGTTGAGCACGCCGCCGAAGATGGCGGCCCGCCAGCCTCCGAACTTGTTGCCGAACACGGCGGCGGCGCCGCCGGGGAAGAACAGCATGATCATCGGAGGCACGATGACGATCCAGTCGATGGCGGCGAAGACCGCCATCAGAACCAGGAACACCGCGGTGCCCGAGACGAAGCCGAGCATGACGGCCGTCGGTGCGAAGGGGAACACCGTCGGGGCGTCGAGGGCGGGGCGGGCCCCGGGGATGAGGCGGTCGCTGATGCCCTTGAACGCGGGCACGATCTCGGCCAGGAACATCCGCACGCCGAAGAGCAGGATGGCGATCCCGGCGGCGAACTTCACCGACTGGATCACGGCCCACACCCACGGGTTGACGTCCGGGTCGTAGGCCGCCGCCTGCTCGGTGCGGACCGCCGACTCGGCGAAGAGCATCGCCACCAGCATGATGATGGAGATGACCAGCGCCGTCGAGACGTTGACGTCCTTGAAGAACGACAGCCGCCTCGGCAGGTGGAGCTTCTCGGTGTCGTGCTTCTCGGGGTCGCCCAGGTAGGGCCCGGCGGCGGCGGCCATCCAGGCCACCGAGGCGCTGGTGTGGGCGTAGCCCCAGTCGTCGGAGCCGATCACCTTCTCCATCTTCTTGGCCATCCAGATGGGCTGGACGGTCCAGTAGAGGGCGACGATGGCGGCGCCGATCCCCACGATCTGCCACTGGGTGAGGTCGCTCCACGCCGTCACCAGGGAGGCGACGGCCACGAAGCTCATCCAGAACATCAGGTGACCGGTGAGGTACACGTACTTCAGGTGCAGCAGGCGCACGATGGCCACGTGCACCAGGAAGGCCACGGTGATGACCATGGCCACGGTCCCGCCCTGCTCGGCCAGGAAGGTGTCAAGGCTTCCTGTTGCCGTGGGCGGGTCGAGGCCGAAGGCACTGGCCACGATGGCCTGGAAGGAGACCAGTCCCGCCACGAAGACGGCGATGCCGGCCTGGAGGACATAGATGCCGATCGTCGCCCGGAGTGCCCCGGCGACGATCTCTTCGACCCTCTTCTTCTGCAGCCACAGGCCGGCCAGCACGATCAGGCCGATCAGGATGGCCACCTCGTTGAAGAGGTTGTTGGCAAACCACTGCAGCACATCTTCCACGACGAACCACCTCCTACGGAGGGTGCTCAAGAAGCGGCGCGGCATGCGCCGCTGGTCCACGTTGCGCTTGTTCGTCATGGGCCTGTAGAGGAGTTCGTACGGGAACGGGACGCCGAAGGTCCTGAATCCGACCGACCTGATTCCCGGGGGAACGGGCATTCCTCTCGGGCTAGTCCGTTGGCGTCACAGGCTTAGTGACCTCGGGCTCTGCTGCCGGAAACACGAGGCGCTCACACTGGGATCTGGTCAACTTCCGGGGAAGCGATGAAGCCCGGGCTGGGTGGTCACAGCGCCCGGGTGGAGCCAAGGTGAAACCGGCCCCGTGAGCCGCTCCGAACAGGAGGCGCACTCATGGGAACCGCACACCCAACTCCCAGGCGGCGGAGGACGCTCACGTCGCTTCTGGTCGCCTTCGGCCTCGTCGCCGTGGTGGCCACGCAGGCCGGAGCGGCGTCCGGTCATGGCAACCCTCCGGGAAACAACGGGACGATCAAGATCGACGGCGTCGCCCTCCAGGGCGGCCAGCGCAACGAGCCCCATGTCGACTGCGAGTTCGCCGTCGAGTTCTTCGGCTACGACGAGGGCAACCTGACGGCGTCGTTGTCCTTCGAGCTCCAGGCGCCGACCCGGCGGGCATCCGGCACGCAGGTGGTCCTCACCGACACGGTCGGTATCGGGGAGGACCCGGCCGGAGGCGCCACCGACCAGGACGCGTCCAAGACGTACAGCCTGGACTTCATCGGCGTCAGCCCCCACGAGCAGCAGGGCTACCACGTGAAGCTCACCGTCCACGCTCAGGGCTCCCAGGGTGCCGACGTCAAGCACAAGGTGTTCTGGGTCGAGCCCTGCGCCACTCCGCCCACCACCACCGTCACCACCACGGTGACCACCGTCCCGACGACCACGGTGACGACGGCGGCGACGACCACGGTGACCACGGCGGCGCCCACCACCGTCATCACCACCGTGGCCCCGACGACGGTGACCACCGCCGCCCCTGTGGTCGCCGGCGCGGTGGCGGAGAAGGCGCCGGCCGTCACCGAGCTTCCCCGGACCGGAGCCGACACGGTTGGGCTGACCATGGCGGGTACCGTCATGACGCTGAGTGGACTGGTCCTCCGGGGCCGCCCCACGCGGCGCCCTCGCATGAGGTGAACCCGAACCGGAGGGGTGAGTCTCCGGACTCCCCCCTCCTTTCGCGTCGGGCTCCAAATTCGGGAATATGGCAGCGCTCCTCTAGAATGACAATTGTCCGACCTCATTTGGAAAGAAAGATGCCGTGCCGAAACCGGCACAGAAGCGGCAAAAAGCGAGAGAATCCGGCGAAGATCTTGTCCACCTCTACCTGGAGGACATCCGCCGGCACCAGCTCCTGACCAAGAATGA
>JBIOYN010000431.1:0-4348 GCA_044870155.1 Acidimicrobiia bacterium
CCCGGGCGGCGCCGCCCGCAGCCGGTAGCCCACGCCCCGGACCGTCTCCACCCAGGCGGGGTCTCCGAGCTTGCGACGCAACGAGGCCACGTGGACGTCGAGGGTCTTGGTCGGCCCGTACCAGTGGGGATCCCAGACGGCGTCGATGATGTCCTCCCGGGTGCACATGGCCCCGGCGTCGGCGGCCAGGAAGGCGAGCAGGTCGAACTCCTTGGGGGTGAGGTCGATCTCCCGTCCGTCCACCGTCACCCGGTGGGAACGCCGGTCGATGGCCAGCGGGCCGATCACGTGCACGCCCGGCGGTGCCTCGGAGCGGCCGGTGCGGCGGGTGACGGCCCGGATCCGGGCCAGGAGCTCCCGGAACCCGAAGGGTTTGACCAGATAGTCGTCGGCGCCCAGCTCCAGGCCCACGACCCGGTCGACCTCCTCGCCCCGGGCGGTGACGATGATGATGGGCAGCAGGTCCGAACGGGTCCGGAAGCGCCGGCACACCTCGTAGCCGTCGAGGTCGGGGAGCTGGAGGTCGAGCAGCAGCAGGTCGGCGGGGTCCGCCTCCAGGGCGGCAGCGGCGGTGGCCACCCGCTGCACGGAGAACCCCTCCCGGGTCAACCCGGCGGCCAGGGGCTCGGCGATGGCGTTGTCGTCTTCGACCAGCAGGACGCGCATGGCTACCTCCGTTCAGGGCGCCAGGGCCCGGGCCAGGAACCCCGACACCCGCCGGGCCCACTCCTCGGGCCGGGTCCGCAGACCGCCGGTGTGGCCCGCGCCCGGCACCACCCACAGCTCCACGCTCGACGGTGATGCCGCCGCGATGGCTTCCCCGGCCCGCTGCTCGTCGGCCACCGCTCCGGCGGCGATGAGCAGGACCGGCCTGGGGGCGGCGGCGACGACGGCGTCGCGCAGCGAGATCGGCGGGCGCGCCGCCGTGAGCAGATCGGTCAGGGCGTAGGTGAGCCACTCGATTCCCAGCTGGATCCGGCCCCGGAGGCCGTACTCGTCGGCCAGCCAGGCCTTGTCGGCGGAGGTCCGGTTGGTGGCGCCCTCGGCCACGACGGCCCGGATGCGGGGATCGTGGGCCAGGGCACCGATCGCCTCCTCGCCGCCCATCGACAGGCCCACGGCCCCGATGCGCCCGGCGTCGACGTCGGGACGGCCCGCCAGCCAGGTGACGGCGGCGGCGACGTCGGTGTCGCCGTACCAGCCGAAGTCCATGGCCCGGCCGCCGCTGCGTCCGTGGCCCCGGGTATCGAAGAGGAGCACGCCGAAGCCGTGGCGGGCCAGCACCACCGCCTGGTCGAGGACATGGGAGCGCGTCGACGAGGCGCCGTGGAGCAGGACCACGGCCGAGCCGTCCGTCGACGGGATGTACCAGCCCGACAGCCGCACCCCGTCGGACGTCGTGAAGGCGGCGTCGACGAAGCTCAGCCCCCGATGGGCGGGAGTGACCGAACCGAGGGCGGGTCGGGGCACGTTGGTGGCATACACGGCCGGGTAGATCGGCAGGACGACGACAGAGGCGGCGACGAGGGCGATGGGGACGGCGAGCAGCCGGCGCCGGCCCGGGGCGGCGACGACCAGCACCACGGCGCCGGCCACCAGCAGTGCCATCCCCCCGGCGAAGGTGAGAACGCCTCCCCCCGCTCGGGGGGAGAGGCCGGTCCGCTGCAGATACGAGTAGGCGATGGTGGCGCCGACGGGAGTGGCCACGGTGCCCAGCAGCACCGACGCCACCGCTGACGCCCGCCGGGTGCCGAGCGTCGCCCACACGGTGGCGGGGAGGCACACGCCGGCGACGGCGAGGACCCTCGCCACCCGCCACAGGGGGGTTCCGTCGAGACCGACGACGAGGCCCATCCCCACACCGACCATGGCGCACCAGGCGAAGGTGGCGCCCCGGCGAGGGCGGCTCCGAGGGGCCACAACGGGCTGTGGCGGGCGCGGCGGCGCCTGCCGGCGATCATCCACCAGGGTCATCGGACATCACTCCCGGCTCGGTCGGGCATGCTCCGAATGTGCGCCCGAGGGCCGGAGGCGGGCCAGGGCCGAAGGGCCCGAACCCGCTAGCCGGAGGCCAGGAGTTCGGCCACGCCGGCGTCGATGCCGGCGGTGAGCACGTCGATGTCGGCCACCGTGTCGTAGTCGCCGGTCACCCCGAAGGTGACGAGCCCGTCGTAGGAGAACATGGCCACCCCGGTGCGCATCTGGGCGCCCAGGGGGACGTAGGGGTACAGCCGCTCCACCCGCCGCCCCAGGGCGTAGAGCGGGAACTGGGGCCCCGGGACGTTGGTGGTCACGGTGTTCACGTTGTGCTGGGCCGCCTTGGTCGCCACCCGGGCGCCGAGGGCGAGGAGCATGGGTGGGGCGAACCCGGCCAGCTGGACGAGGGCCCCCGCCCCCACCGCCTGGCCCGATTCCTTGAGGCCGGCCATCTGGTCGCTCACCGCCCGGAGCCGCTCGGCGGGATCCTCGATGTGGACGGGCAGCTCGGCGAACATGGCCGAGATCCGGTTGGCCAGGCTTCCGTCGCCCACCGCCATCCCGGTGGCGTCCCGGCCCCGGACGGACACCGGCACCAGGGTGCGGACCACCCGGTTCACGGACTCGCCCCGGGAGAGGAGCAGGTCCCGGAAGCCCCGGGTGACGGCGGCCAGGAGGGCGTCGTTGAAGGTCCCGCCCAGGTGCTTGCGGATGGCCTTCACGTCGTCGACGGCGACCGACGTCCAGGCGTAGCGGCGGTGTGGCCCGATGGGCCCGTTGAGGCTCGACACCGGCGGCGGGCGGATGACCCCGGCCAGCGACGCCAGGCCCCGGGCCACCGCCCGCGCCCCCGCCTGGGCCCGGGCGGGGGCGGCGGCGGCCGCCGTCCGGGGCGAGGCCGCCAGGAGGCGCCAGGGGGCGGTGAGGGCGTCGGCGATGGACGTGCCCGCCAGCTCCAGGGCCGACGGCGCCGGCGCCGGCGTCCACGGCGGCGCCTCGGGGTGGGAGGCCTCCGGCGAGAAGTCGAGGACGTTGGCCAGGAGCTCGACGCCGGACACGCCGTCGATGAGGGCGTGGTGGGTCTTGGTGACCAGCGCCCACCGGTCGCCGGCCAGGGCCTCCACCATCCAGATCTCCCACAGGGGCCGGGCCCGGTCGAGCTGCTGCGACATGAGCCGGCCGATCAGGTGCCGCACTTCGGCGTCCCCGCCCGGGGCGGGCAGCGCCGTGTGCCGGAGGTGGTACTCCACGTTGAAGTGGGGGTCGTCGACCCACACCGGCGGGCCCAGGTGCAATGCCGGGACGCGCACGTGCTGGCGGTAGCGGGGCACCAGGGACAACTTGGCCGAGATCAGGGTGACGAGATCGACGTAGGCGGGAGGCGGGCCCTCGAGGACGAGGACGGAGCCCACGTGCATGTGGGTGGTGTCGTCCTCGATGTCGAGGAAAGCGGCGTCGAGGGGGCTCAACCGGTCGAGGGGCACAGGTGGATCACAGTACCCATGCCTACGGGGGTGGAGACACCCGGTTCCCGTTGCCCGGCATACTGGAACGAGGGCGGAAGAAGAACACGGGGCCATGCGAGGAGAGAGGCCGAAATGGCGCCCCATGTCGGATGGAAACCCGGGATGCCCCGCCCGCCCCGCCGGGACGGTGAGGAGTGGCACGCCCCCTCCGACCTCCTGTGGGCTACCGACCTGGGCCGGGCTTTCGGGGAGTACGGCCTCCTGTCGCTCAGCCTCGGCCCGTTGCTGTTCGCCGCCCCGCGGGGTGACGGCCATCCCGTGCTCGTCCTCCCCGGCCTGCTCGCCTCCGACACCAGCACCCTGACGCTGCGCACCTACCTGAGCTACCTGGGCTACCACGTGGCCGGCTGGGAGCTGGGCCGCAACGTCGGGCCGACGAGGATGGTGGTGGACGGCCTGCTCTTCCGGCTCGACGCGCTGGCCGACCGGCGGGGCGGCCCGGTGAGCGTCATCGGCTGGAGCCTGGGCGGGATCTTCGCCCGGGAGCTGGCCCGCCGGCGCCCCGATTCCGTCCGCCAGGTGGTGACGCTGGGGAGCCCGTTCCGGATGGAGCACCCCGACCAGGCGCCGGCCTACCGGACCTACGAGGTGTTCACCCACCTCCACGTGGACCCGGACGAGCTCCCGCCGCCCGAGCACAGCCGGCCGCCGCTGCCCTGCCCGACGACGGCCGTCCACTCCCGCTGGGACGGGCTGGTGTCGTGGAAGACGTGCCTGGAGGAGCCGGGGGGGCAGCGGGAGAACGTCGGCGTCCACAGCAGCCACCTCGGCTACGGGCACCACCCGGCTGTGCTGTGGCTGGTGGCCGACCGGCTGTCGCGGGCCGAGGGGGAGTGGTCCCCCTT
>JBIOYN010000432.1:0-3812 GCA_044870155.1 Acidimicrobiia bacterium
GATGGCTCCGGTGGAGCCGTAGAAGCGGGCGTCGCCGAAGGTGAAGACGCCGCCATCGGCGGCCACGAACCAGTAGCCCCGCCCGCTCGGGGTGGCGGCCATGCCCACCACCGGCCGGTTGAGGCGCATCGCACCGGTGGAGCCGTAGAAGTTGGCGTCGCCGAAGGTGAAGATGCCGCCGTCGGCGGCCACGAACCAGTAGCCCCGCCCGCTCGGGGTGGCGGCCATGCCGACCACCGGGCGGTTGAGCGTCTTGTCGCCGGTGGAGCCCAGGAACGGGGCGTCACCGAAGCCGAACAGGCCGCCATCCGCCCCCACCAGCCAGTAACCCTCTCCGGTCGGGGTGGCGGCCATGCCGGCGATGGGCTTCCGGACGGCAGTGCCCACCCGGCCGAGCTCCTCGGCGGCCCCGAAGGCGTAGACGGCGCCTTCGGTGCCCGCCAGCCAGTAGCCCTGTCCGGCAGCGGCCGCGGCTGCCGCCGCGCCCGTGTCCGCTGCGCCTGACGTCCCGGGGCCCGTGGCCGAGCCTAGGAGTGCCAACGCGACGGCCAGCGCCGCCAAACGTCCGATCCCCGGTCGAGTGAACACTTCTGTCAAAGCTCCTTGGCGCTGTGTGAATCGGGCGGAAACGAACCGGGGGGAACGTAAAGCCGTGTTGAAGGAATTCGTGCCTGCTGTCCGGTTTCCTCCGTTCGGGCCGGATCGGTCCGGGCGTGCAAAGGCCGTCAAAAGGGACGAAAGGGCCGTTTTGCCGCGCCTTGGCGGCGCCTCGGGCTCGCCGGGAGAGGGCGTCAGCTTCCGGGGAGGGCGAACCAGATGGTGAGCCCGTAGCGGACGCCGTGCGAGACGGGCTCCGCCCGGTGGGGATGGGTCACCAGCGACGGCCACGCCACCAGGTGGCCGACGGGCACGCCGGCGGTGTCCCAACCCTGGCGGGGGAAGGCCAGCGCCCCGCCCCGATATCCGGAGTTGAGCCGGACGGTGGCGCTCACCTGGGCCACGTCGTGATGGAGGGGAAGCCCATCGGACTGGCCCCCGGGCTCGTAGCGGATGACGAAGGCGTCGTGGACGCCGGTGACGGCCGCCTCCGGCCAGTGCTCCCCGAGCGCCGGCCACACCCGGGTCATGAGGTCCTCCTCCAGCAGGCCGGCCAGGCGGGGCGAGAGGGAGAAGAGCGAGACCTCGGCGCCGGGCACGGGATCGTCGGGATCGGACGTCCAGATCTCGGCCGCCTCCGCCGCCCGTACCAGGGCGGCGCAGAACTCGGGCGTCCAGAAGGGCATGACCAGGATGTCGGGCGCCGCCTCCACCGCCTTGCCGTCGGAGACGGCGTCGACGGCGCCGTCGTAGCGGAGCAGCGCACCCAGGTCCCGACTGCCGGGATCGTCGAGGGCGGCGGCCAGCGCGGCCAGCAGCGACGGACGGTCGCCGGGAGCGGGGTCGATGGCCACCACCGGCCGTTCGTTGCCGGCGTGGAGCCGTCCGGCGACGGCGGTCACATCGGTGCCCGAGCCGTCCAGGACCCGGAAGATCTGACCGCCGCTGTCCAGTGCCAGCTCCCCACTCCCGGCCAGCAGGAGGCCGGCCAGGCGGTCGGCGTCGTCGGTGCCGGCGGGCAGCGCGGCCAGCACCCGCCGGAGGGCACCGGCCGGGCCGCACAAACCGAGGGGGAACGGGTGGTGGCGGTAGGGAAGCGTGCCCAGACCGGCCAGGAGCACCTCGGTGAGACGCACGGCGGCCTCGCCGACGCTCACCGGCAACGCCGAGGCGGCGACGGCCACCGACGGGCCGAAGACGGCGGAGGCGGCGGCGATGTCGTCGGCGTCGCCGGCCACGACGCTGTGGCCCTCGGGGTGGACGAGCACGAGGTCGTCGGGCCCCGGGTTCAGCGCCTCGAGGGCGGCGGCCAGGGTGTCGAGCGAGGCGGTGGGCAGGACGTGGACCGTGCGCACGGGCACAGTCTGGCTCAGGCGGTGGGCCAGTCGGCAGCCAGCAGCCGCCACAGGCCGTGGGCCGCCGACGGGTAGAACGACAGCACCCGCTCATCCACCAGGGTGAAGCCGAGGCGACGGGCCACCGCCTGGGAGCGGTGGTTGGACGGCAGGATGACGCTCCACACCTCGCCCAGGCCCAGGATCTCGAAGGCGTAGCCCACCGCCTGGGCCCCCGCCTCGGTGGCGAAGCCCTTGCCCCAGTGGTCGGGGTGCAGCGTCCAGCCGACCTCCACCCCGGGCCAGTCCTCCCATCCCGGACGGTGCAGGCCGGCCCGGCCCACCAGGGCTCCGGTGGCGCGCTCCTCCAGGGCCCAGTGGCCCGTCCCCCGCAGCTCCCACTGGCCCAGCCAGGCGGCCATCTCCGTGAACGCCCGGCCCGGACCCACGTCGGGCGGGATGTTGAGCGACGCCCGCACCGGCTCGGCCCGCAGGATGGCGGTGAAGGGACCGAGATCGTCGTCCTTGAACGGCCGTAGCAGCAGCCGGTCGGTCGTCAGCGTCGGACAGGCGGGCACCCGCCCCACGCTAACAACCGCCGCCGGCGGTGGTCGTCCCGATTCCGGCGCTCAAAATGGGCGACAGGTGCCCGGCAGGAACGCCGGAACCGCGGGCTAGGCCGGGAGGTAGCGGCTGGAGCGGTGGTACCAACCCCATCCGGCGCCGCCCACCAGGAGCAGGCCGAGGATGCCGGCGCCCGCCAGCGGGAACCCGCCGCCACCCTTGCCGCTCTTGGGCTTCGAGCTGGCGGCTGCTTCGGTGTCCGGGCTGGTGGTCGTGGTGGTGGAGGCGTCGTCGGGGACGATGTCGGGCGTCGGGATCCAGTCTGCGGGCAGGGCCGGCACCGACGAGGTCGTGGTCTCCGGCGCCTGGGTGGTGGTGGTCGACGGCTTCTTCTTGCCCGTGGTGGTGGTCGTCGGCTTGCCCGACGTGGTGGTGGCCCGAGCGGTGGTGCTGGTGGTGTCAGGCTTGTCGGTACTGGTCTGGGCGGGCGCCTCGGTGCTCGGCGGAGTGGCCGGGGGACGGGTGGTGGTCGTGGTGGACCGCGGCCGGGTGGTGGTGGTCGTCGGCGGCGGAGGCGCCGTCGTCGTGGTGGGCGGAGGTGCCGTCGTCGTCGTGGTGGGCGGCGGCTCCGTGGTGGTCGTGGTGGTGGTCGACGGGGCCAGCTCCGCCACCCGGACCTGCCCGGCCATGAAGTTCGACTGGAGGTGGTTCTCGCAGAAGTACGTGAACTTCCCGGCGGCGTTGAAGGTGTAGCTGAACTCCGTGTTGGCGGAGTTGGGGACCAGGACGGCGCGGAACAGCCCGTCCTCGGAGGTGACGGTATGCGTCAACTGGGCCGAGGGCTGCAACACCCAGACGACGGTGTCGCCCTGGTCGATGTCGGCAGGCACGGGGTCGAACGCCGAATCGGTCACCCTGATCCTGTGCTCGGCGGCGGCGCTCGCCGGCCCCGCCAGGGGGACGGCGACGGACACGGCGGCGGCGGTGACCAGGGCGATCAGGGTCAGCCGGGGGGCTGTACCGCGGGACATGGGGCCTCCTGGCGGCACGGGGGGTGCCGACTACGGTGAATTCGTGACGATCCGGGCCCTCTCCTCTTTTCTGTCGCCGGGCGTTCACCGGGAGGTCTACGGGGGCTCCCAGGCACTCCACAGGCTGCTCACAGCCGGTGGCGCTGAAGTGGGTTCATGAGCGACTGGAACTGGCTTCCTCCTGACCCGCTCGACGCCGCCGTCGCGCCCGAGCCGGTGACCGCACCCCCGCCTCCGCCCCCGCAGTGGCCCCGGCGGGCGGCGCTGGCCGCCGCCGGCCTGTGCG
>JBIOYN010000433.1:0-6179 GCA_044870155.1 Acidimicrobiia bacterium
TCGCCCTGGCTGGATACTCCGTGCTCCTGGTGGGCGCCTTCCTCCTCGGCCTCGTTGTCCACGGTCTCCGTCAGTCCCCGGCGCGACCCGGGATGGAGCGTCCCGTACGCCGGGTGGCGAGGCGATAATCCCGGCACTTCGGGCTCTACCTGCCCACCGAAGGCGACTTCGCCGATGTCCGGCGTTGAGGAGGCGCGGATCAGGATCGGGAACGGCCCCCCGCCCTACAGCCCGTAGGCCTCCAGCAGGCGCAGCCAGACCTCGCTGACGGTCGGGAACGACGGGACGGCGTGCCACAGGCGGTCGAGGGTGACCTCACCGACGACGGCCACGGTGGCGGAATGGAGCAGCTCGGCGACGCCGGGTCCGGTGAAGGTGGCCCCCACGATCACCCCGCGGGCCTCGTCGACCACGAGCTGGCTCGTGCCGGAAATGGCCTTCCCGGACACGCTGGCGCCGGCCACGTGACCGGTGGGATGGGTGACGACCCGGACGTCGACGCCCCGCTCCCGGGCCTGCGCCTCGGTCAGACCCACCGCGCACACCTGGGGGTCGGTGAAGGTGACCCGGGGGACGCAGTCGGTGCTGGCCCGGTCGGAAGCGTCCTTGCCCAGGATGACGTCGGCGGCGATGCGGGCCTGGTACTTGCCCATGTGGGTGAGGAGGGCCCGGCCGTTGCAGTCGCCCACCGCATGGAGCCAGCCGCCGGCCACGCCGGTGGCGCGGAGCCGGTCGTCGACGGTGATGTACCTCCCGGGCTCGAGGCCCACCGCGTCAAGGCCGAGGGAGGCGGTGGCGGGCCGGCGCCCCACGGCCACCAGGATCTCGTCACCGGTGAGCTCCCGGCCGTCCTCGAGGGTGGCGACAACGGGGCCGTCACTCCCGTGGCGACGCGCACCGGTCATCTTCACGCCCGTGAGGACCGTGATCCCCTCAGCTTCGAAGGCCTGGCGGACCTCCTGGCCGGCGAAGGGCTCCTCCCGGAACAAGAGCCGTTCGGCGGCTTCGATGACCGTCACCTCCCGGGCCCCCAGGCGCTTCACGGCCTGAGCCATCTCGGCCCCGATGGCCCCGCCGCCCAGCACCAGCAGGCGCCCGGGGATGTCCTTGGCGCTGGTGACGTCGCGGTTGTCCCACAGCCTCACGTCGGCCAGGCCGGGGATGGGTGGGATGGCAGCGCCGGTGCCGGTGGCGACGACCACGGCCCGGCGAGCGAGGAGCCTTCGTACCGAGCCGTCCCCGATTGTCACCTCCACGGCCCGCTCCCCGGCCAGGCGGCCCTCACCCCGGACCAGGGCGATCCCGCGCTCCTCCAGCCAGGGCAGCTGACCCTCGTCGTTCCAGTTGCTGGTGATCTCGTCGCGCCACTCGAGGGCGGCGGCCACGTCGACCGCGCCGGTGATGGCCTCGGCCGCTCCCGGGACCCGGCAGGCGGCGGCGATCACGTCACCGGGGCGCAGGAGCGCCTTGGAGGGCATGCAGCCCCAGTAGGAGCACTCGCCGCCCACCAGCTGGCGTTCGACCAGGGCCACGGCCAGGCCACCCTCGGCGCAGCGCCCGGCGAGGTTCTCCCCCGCCGGCCCCCCGCCGATGACGATGACGTCGAACTCGTCACTCACGACTCCTCCTTCGGGGACACCCCGGGCCCCCGGGCTCCTCCCCGGGTGATGAGGTCGGCCACCAGCCCCGTCCACCCCGTCTGGTGGGAGGCGCCCAGGCCCTGGCCGGAGTCGCCGTGGAAATACTCGTGGAAGGGGATCAGGTCGTGGAGGGCGGGGTCGGTCTGGAACTTCTCATACCCGCCGTACACCGGCCGGCGCCCGTCGGGCCCGTCGAGGAAGATCGAAACCAGCCGGGCGGCCAGGTCGTCGGCCACCTCGCACAGGGTGCGCTGCGTCCCCGACCCGGTCGGGTGCTCGACGGTGAAGTCAGCCCCGAAGTACCGGCCGAAGCGCCGGAGGGCCTCGATGACCAGGTAGTTGACCGGGAACCAGATCGGGCCCCGCCAGTTGGAGTTGCCGCCGAAGAGCCCGGTGGTCGACTCGCCCGGCTCGTAGTCGACGCTGGCCGTCATCCCGGCCAGATCGACGGCGAAGGGCTGGTCCCGGTGGCTGGCGGCCAGCGCCCGCAGCCCGTGGTCGGAGAGGAGCTCGGCGGGGTCGAGCACGGTGGCCAGCAGGCGCCGGAGCCGGTCCGGGCTCACGAACGTCAGGAGCCGGCCCTCGTGGCCGTCGCGCTCGTGGGTGTGGGCGACGTTGGTGGCGAACTCGGGCTTGTGGGCCAGGAACCATTCGAAGTGCCCGGCGAAGTACGGCAGGCGTTCCAGCGTGGCCCGGCCCAGTGTGGTGGTGGCGGCCAGGGGCAGGACCCCGACCATGGAGCGCACCCGCAGGGGGATCCGCTCCCCGGAACCGGTCCGGAGCACGTCGTAGTAGAAGCCGTCGTCCTCGTTCCACAGGCCGCAGTCGTGGATGGCCGAGGCGATGTAGGCGAAGTGCTCGAAGAACTTGGTGGCCATGTCCTCGTAAGCCTGGTCGTGGGTGGCGAGGACGAGGGACATCTCCAGCAGGTTGAGGCAGAACATACCCATCCAGGCGGTGCCGTCGGACTGCTGGAGGCGGCCGTCCACGGGCAGGGCGGCGGAACGGTCGAGAGGGCCGATGTTGTCGAGCCCGAGGAACCCGCCCTCGAACACGTTGCGGCCCTCGGTGTCCTTGCGGTTGACCCACCAGGTGAAGTTGAGCAGCAGCTTGTGGAAGATCCGCTCCAGGAACTCGACGTCGGTGCCGCCGTCGATCTCGAACACCTGGAGGGCGGCCCAGGCGTGGACGGGCGGGTTGACGTCGCCGAAGGCCCATTCGTAGGCCGGCAGCTGCCCGGTGGGGTGCATGTACCACTCCCGGCACATGAGCAGGAGCTGCTCCTTGGCGAAGGCCGGGTCGACATGGGCCAAAGCCACGCAGTGGAAGGCCAGGTCCCAGGCCGCGTACCAGGGGTACTCCCACTTGTCGGGCATGGAGATGACGTCGGCGTTGTTCAGGTGGCGCCACTCCCGGTTGCGGCCCGCCTGGCGGCTCTCGGGTGGTGGCGGTCCGGCGGGATCGCCCTCCAGCCAGCGGTCGACGTCGTAGTGGAAGAACTGCTTGCCCCACAGCATCCCGGCGAAGGCCTGGCGCATGACCAGCGCCTCGTCGGCGCCCGCCCCCTCCGGGGCGAGGGCGGCGTAGAACTCGTCGGCCTCCCGGCGCCGGCGGGTCATGGTCCGGGCCCAGGACTTGCCCGTCTCACTGGCTTCGGGGGCCAGGCGCAGACGGATCTCGGCGGTGGCGCCCGGGGCCACGGTCAGCCGGTAGCGCAGGGCCGCCTTGGTCCCGGTCCCGTCGGGGTTGACGGTGGCGGCGCCGGAGACGACGTGGTCGTTGATCCCGTCCTTGGGGTACCCGCCGTCGTCGGCGCCCGAGCCCCACAACCGGGCGGCGTTGGACTCGTTCTCGCAGAACAGGAGATCGGGTGTCCCCGAGCCGGTGAGGGTCATGCGGCCGAGGTCGTGGTGCTCGGCCACCACGGCACCGTCCTTGGCCATGAGGCGGGGCCGGCGGTCGTCGAGGCCCCAGGACCAGGTGTTGCGGAACCACAGCGTGGGGAGCGCGTCGAGCGTGGCCAGGTCCGGCCCGGCGTTGCGGACCGCCACCCGGATGCAGAGGTCGTCGGGGCCGGCCTTGGCGTAGTCCACGGTCACGTCCCAGTACCGGTCGCCGTCCAGGATGCCGGTGTCGACGAGCTCGTACTCGGGGTCGAGGCGGCCCCGGCGGCGGTTCTCGGCCACCAGATCCCCATAGGGAAACCCGTCCTGGGGATACAGGTAGCGCCAGCGCATCCACGAGTGCGTGGGCGTGGAATCGACATACCACCAGTACTCCTTGGCATCCTCGCCGTGGTTGCCCTCGTTGCCCGTCAGCCCGAAGATCCGCTCCTTCAGGATGGGGTCGCGCCCGTTCCACAAAGCGAGGGCGAAGCACAGGAGCTGGCGGTCGTCGCAGATTCCGGCCAGGCCGTCCTCGTTCCAGCGGTAGGCGCGGGACCGGGCCTGGTCGTGGGAGAAGTGCTCCCACGCCTCGCCATGCTCGCTGTAGTCCTCGCGCACGGTCCCCCAGGCCCGCTCCGAAACGTAGGGTCCCCACCGCTTCCAGTGGGGGCCGTCGGATGCCAGGCGTTGACGTTCGGCGTCGCTCATGGCGGTCAGTCCCCCTTTCCCCGGCTGCGTTACAGGCCGAGGTGCTCGACCATCCACGCACCCTGCCGGGCCCGCTCGGACCGGCCCGCCGGGGAGTCCTGCTCGTGGATCTTGCTGGCGGCGGCGGCGTCGCCGGCGGCGGTGGCGGCAATGTGGGCGGCCACCGCCGGGTCGCCGGCGGCCACGTAGTGGGCGGCGTCGGCGGCATAGCCCTCCAGCAGGTCGACCAGCTCCGGCGGCCCCCCGGCGAATACGGCGGCGATCTCCGCCGCCCGGCGGGCGCAGTCGGCGCCGAAGGCGGCGGAACCGCCTGCGGTCCACGCCTCGACCGGGGCGAGGAGCCGTCCCCGGGAGGCGACCAGCTTGCCGTCGGACTCGACCACGTCGCCGTCGAGCTCGATGACCCACAACTCGGCGGCGACCCAATACGGCAGCTCGGCCGGCCGGCAGGCGTGGATGCCGGCCCGGCAGGGCACGGCGCCGGCGGCGTCCACCCAATCCCCGGGCCGGTCACCCTCGGGCCGCGGCCAGGAGAAGCGGGAGAACGGAGCGATCCCGCCCGGCCGGGTGAACTTGTAGGCCCGCGTCGTCATCGGCGGAAGTCCCGGAAAGCGGCCATGAGCCGGTCGAGGGCCACGGGATCGACGTCCTCCTCGGCCAGGGTGCCGGTGACGGCGATGGTGGCCCGCATCTGATCGAGATAGGTGTCGCACTCGGCGCAGAAGGCCACGTGGCGCTCGAAGCGCTCCCGGACCCGGTCGGGCATGGCGCCCTCCAGGTACTCGGTCACGAGCTCGACGATGTCGGCGCAGCGGGGGTCGCTCATCACCCGGACCTCCCCGTCTCCGCCAGATGGCGTTCCAGGGCGCTGCGAACCCGCGACCGGGCCCGGTGCAGGAGGACCCGCTGGTTCCCCTCGGTCAGATCGAGCAGGTCACACACCTCCTCTGCGGTCCAGCCTTCGACGTCCCGCAACGTGATCACCCGCCGCTGGGACACGGGCAGGCCCCGTATCGTCTCCTCCACCACCAAAATCGTTTCTTTTCCTGCGAGGTGCTCGGCGGGAACGTCGCTCCACGGCGTCGGTGGCGACGACCAGTGGCCGCCCCAGCGATGGTGCCCGGGCAGGAACCGATCAGGGTCCACGGACGGACCGTCGTCGGCGTCGTCGTCGGTGTGCTCGAAGGCGGACACGGGGATGCTGCGGTGTTCCCGGACGCCGCGGGTCTTGGCCCGGTTGATGAGGATCCGGAAGATCCACGTCTTGAGCGACGCCCGGCCCTCGAACCGGCCCAGGCCCTCGAGCACGGCCAGCCACGTCTCCTGGACAACCTCCTCCGCCACCGCCCGGCTGGGGACGTAGGCCATGGCCACCCGCACCATGGCGGGGTGGTGACGCAGGACGACATCGGCGAAGACCACTTCGTCTCCAGCCCGGAGGGCGTCCACCAGCTGCCGCTCGGTGTCCAGGGCCATCGGACGCAGACCCTAGTCAGACTCGGTGAAACGCGACGGGCGGCCACAGGGACAGCAGTTCAGATACCGAACAGGTTCCCGGAGGTGGAAGTGGACGCCCAGGTGCAGCGAACCGACGACGAGTGGAAGTCCCAGCTCACCAAGCAGCAGTACAAGGTGCTCCGCAAGGCGGGGACGGAGCGTCCCTTCACCGGCGAGTACGTCCACTGCCACGACGACGGGATGTACCACTGCGCCGGCTGCGGCGCCCCCCTGTTCTCCTCCGACGCCAAGTTCGACTCCGGCACCGGCTGGCCGAGCTTCACCACCCCGGCGGTGGCGGAGGCGGTCGAGCTGCACCGGGACCGGAGCTTCGGGGTGGTCCGCACCGAGGTGCGCTGCCGCCGCTGCGGCGGGCACCTCGGCCACGGCCGGCTCGGTGAAGCTCGGCCAGCCGGTGCCGGAGTCGAACTTGGCGTCGGAGGAGAAC
>JBIOYN010000434.1:0-7686 GCA_044870155.1 Acidimicrobiia bacterium
GGCAGTGAGCTCCTCGACGAAGGCACGCCGGTCGATGCGCAGACGGTCGAGTCGCAGCCGGATGACGAACAGGTGCCAGGCGTGAGTGGATCCAGGCTGTTCGGCCGGGAGCTCGATGGCCTCGAGGTCCCCCAGCCCCTCCCGATAGCGGGCGACCAGCTCCCGGCGTCGGGAGTGGATGGCGCCCAGGCGGCGGATCTGGCCGATTCCCAGGGCCGCCTGGACGTCGCTCATGTTGTACTTGAAGCCGGGCCTGACGACCTCGTAGAACCAGGAGCCGCCGCCGTAGCGCTTCCAGGCGTCTCGGTTCATGCCGTGCAGCGTCCACAGGCGGGCCTCGTCGAGGAGCTCCGGGGTGCCGGTCAGCATCCCGCCCTCGGCGGTCGTGACGTTCTTGGTGGCGTAGAACGAGAACGCCACGGCCCGGACGACCCCGTTGTCGGGCACGGACCCGACCGGTGCCTCCCCCACCGCCGCCGGCAGGGCGTGGGCGGCATCCTCGATCACCGCCAGCCCATGGTCAGCGGCGATGGCGTCGATCTCGGCCATGTCGCACGGTAGGCCTCCGTAGTGCACCGGCATCACCACCCGGGGGGTGAGACGGTCCGGCAGGGAGGCCAGCGTCCGGCGCAGCTCGGCGGGGGAGATGTTCAGGGTCTTCCGGTCCACGTCGACCAGCACCGGCTCCGCTCCCTGGTGTTCCACCACATTGACGGTGGCGCAGAAGGTCATGGTGGTGGTCAGCACGGCATCCCCGGGACCGATTCCGAGCGCGGCCAGCGCGACGTGCAGCGCCCCCGTTCCCGAGTTCAGAGCCAGCGCGGTGGGCGCCTGTACGGCCTGGGCGAACGCCTCCTCGAAGCGTTTGACCTTGGGCCCCGTTGAGATCCAGTCGCCCCGCAGGGTGTCGACGACCTCGGCGATGTCGTCGTCGCGGATATCAGGAGGCGAGAAGGGGAGGAAGGTCGAGCGGATGGAGGACCTCACTGGGGTGGTGCCATCAGAGGACGGTCACCCGCCGGCGGAGCTCGGCGGCGAGATGCCGGGTGGCGTTCCTCGTGTCGAAGACGTTGCCCGCGGTCCTGACCACGCGCTCGTAGTCGACCCCGGAATGGTCCGTCAGGATCACGACCAGGTCAGCGTCGGAGAGGGCGACGTCGGTGAGCTCGACGCTGTCGTATCGGTGGCCGCGGCGGGTGAAGGAGGGGACGAACGGGTCGTGGTAGCCGACGGTCATTCCCGCTTCCTCGAGGAGGGCAATGACCTCAATAGCCGGCGACTCCCGGTGGTCGTCGAGATCGCGCTTGTAGGCCACGCCGAGCGCCAGGATCCGCGCCGACGAGGCGGCGACACCGAGGTGTCCGAGGACCCGCAGCGCCTTGTCCCGCACGAACTCGGGCATCCGCCGGTTGATCTCCCCGGCCAGGGCGATGAAGCGGGTGGTGAAGTTGTACTCCCGGGCCTTCCACTCCAGGTAGTGGGGGTCGAGGGGGATGCAGTGCCCGCCGACGCCCGGCCCCGGATAGAACGGCAGGATCCCGAACGGTTTGGTGAAGGCGGCGTCGAGCACCTCCCAGACGTCAAGGCCCATCCGGTCACAGAGGAGGGTCAGCTCGTTCACGAGGGCGATGTTGACGGCCCGGAACGTGTTCTCGAACACCTTGACCATCTCGGCTGACCGGGCGCTCGACAGTGGCACTACCCGTTCGATGGTCTGGGCGTAGAAGGCAGTAGCCACCTCGAGTGACCGGGGCCCGATCCCGCCCACCACTTTGGTGGTGTTCCTGGTCGTGTAGCGCTGGTTGCCGGGGTCGACCCGCTCCGGTGAATGGGCCAGGAAGAAGTCCTCGTCTGCCACCAGCCCCGAAGTCTCGAGGATGGGCCGCATGACCTCGTCGGTGGTGCCGGGATACGTCGTCGACTCGAGGCATATGAGCTGTCCGGGTCGCAGCCGCCGGGCGATCTCCTCCGTGACCCGGGTGACGTACTGGAGATCGGGCGTCAGGTTGCGGGTGAGGGGCGTGGGCACGGCCACGACCACGACGTCCATCTTCTCCACGGCGTCGAAATCACCAGTGGCCACCAGGAGCCCGGAATCCACCACCGGACCGAGCTCGTCGCCACTCACGTCGCCGATGTAGCTCTCACCCCGGTTGACGGCGTCGACCCGTTGCGGGTTGCCGTCGACGCCGATGACGGTAAAGCCGACCTTCGCCTTCTCCACCGCGAACGGGAGCCCGACGTACCCGAGTCCGACCACGCCGACGACGGCGCCACGTTGTGAGATCAAGCGGCCAAGCGACTCGTCAAGCACATTCGGAGCGTAGTGGTTGCCCACTCGGGGAGGGTCGCTCTGGCGTCCGGCGACGGTGCCGGTCTGTCAGGATGACGCCGTGATCCAGGTGCGGCTCCCGGGGCCGCTGGACCGTTCGCGGACGCCTCGCCCAGCGCGCAGGGTCCGCCGGCCGGGGCCGGGTGAGCTCGGACTGATGGTGGTCGCTCTGTTCGTGTTGGGCCGCTCTCCCATCCTGTTCTTCCGGCAGCGCCTGGGCACCGCGCTCGGCGGACCGCTGGCGTTCCCGTGGCAGGACGACGGCGTGCTGCGGGCCGTGTTCTTCACCATGGAGGTGCTGGCGGTCGTGCTGGCGCTGCGGTTCTGCGGATTGGCGGGGCTCCGGCGCCACCTGCTCCTGCTCGCCTTTCTCGGTTTCGCCGTGCTGTCGTGCCTGTGGTCGGCGGAGCCCGGTACCACCGTGTTCCGGGTGGCTGGTTTCGTGGGGACATCCGCCGTGGGCTGGTATCTGGGTGAACGTTTCGAAGTCCGGGAGCAGGCGTTTATCGTGTGGGCGACAGCCGCGGTCGGCGCTCTCGCCAGCCTGGTGGCGCTGGCGGTGTGGCCCGACCTGGCCCAGGCGACGAACGGGGTCGCCAATCGTTGGTCGGGCGTGTACGTCAATCGCAACCTGCTCGGGATCGTCATGGCTTTCGGGTTTCTCTCCCTGCCCTTCGTACTCCGGCGGCAACGCCCGTGGATCTGGCCGGTCACTCTGGGGATGGCGCTCATCGAGTTGCACCTCTTCCGGCACAGCGGCTCGCGGACGGGCGTTGTCGCGGTGGTGGCGTCCGCCGGGGTCATCGCCTTCGTCGGGCTCGTCCGGGTCTTGTGCTCGCGGGGTGTCACAGCCCGGGGTGGGGCCGTCCTGACAGGAGCGGCGGCCGCCGTCAGTGCCTACGTCCTCCACCACAACTGGCAGAGCATCGTCGGGCGCCTCGGCCGCGACATCACCTTGACCCGCCGGACCGAGATGTGGGCCATCGACCGCCATTTCCTGGCCCAGCGGCCCTGGGCGGGTTGGGGATTCGAGGCGATCTGGACCCATCCGCCGGCGGTCGAGGAAGCCCTCACCGCCTTCCGGTCCGACCCCCTCCAGGCCCACAACGGCTACCTCGAGATCCTGCTCGGCGTGGGGGTGATCGGCTTCGCGCTCTTCGTGGCCTACCTGGCCGTGACCGCCTGGAGGGCCTTCGCCTGCGCCTGGAACCAGCGAGGCCTTGATTCGCTGTGGCCGCTGGCCCTCGTGGCGTTCGTCCTGGTGACGAACTTCTCCGAGAGCTTCTTCATCGCCAACGAGGCCCTCTGGGCGCTGCTGGTGGCCGCCGGGGTCACGGCGGCCCGGCTCAACGGGGCCGAACCGGCGGACGGGAGAGCAGCTCCCGGTAGATGACGGTCAGGCGTGCCGCCGTCCGGGCCCAGGTGTAGGCGTTCCCCGTCTCCAGGCGGCGGCGGATCTGGCGTTCGGCCAGGGCCGGATCGGTCAGTAGGCGCTCGGCGGCAATGGCCAGGGATTCCGGCCGCCAGTCCGGGGCGGCGGTCTCGTCCCAGGGGGCGAGATCGGCCAGCGGACCGAAGGGCACGCACACCGTGGGGGTGCCGAAGCGGGCCGCTTCGAAGGGCACCAGACCGAAGCCCTCGGCGCCGGTGGGATAGAGCACCAGGGAGGCGTGGCCGAGCAGCCAGTTCCGCTCGGCCGCGGTGACGTCGGCCAGCACGAAGACGTCGCCTGCCCCGGAACCGCCTTCCAGCTCTCGGGACGAGCCCCAGGCGACGGGCGGCCCGGCCAGGACAAGGGTGAGGTCGTGGCCCCGCCTCCGAAGCTCCTCGAACGCCCGCACGGCGAGATCCCGGTTCTTGTGGCTGTAGTCGGTGCCCAGGCACAGGAGGAACTCACCGCCGGTGAATCCCTGCGCCTCCAGGGCGGCGGGCTGGAGGGCAGCCTCCAGGCCCGAGACGTGCTCCGTGCCGATGGGAGCCACGAAGAGCCGGTCCGTGGCCACGGGCAGGCGGTGGAGCTCGAACTGGCGCCGGACGTCGTCGGAAATGACCACCACCCCGTCCACCTCGGCCACCGTCTCCCGGATCAGCCGCCGGTAGCGCAGCCACACGTCGGTGTTCCCGGAGTACGTACCGATGTGGAAGCTGATCAGGTCGAGCACCGTGATCACGACCCGGTCAGCGACCTCCCGCCACTGGGCGGCACTGAAGCCCTCGTTGGGCTGGAACGGTCGGTGGGCGATATCGACGCGCCCGAAGCGTGCCAGCCCGGCCTGACCCACCGGTTCCGCCGTGACCTTGGGGTGCGCGAGCGCCGCCCGGGCGTAGGGGGGGATCTCACCCTCGAGGGCTACGCACACCTGGCGGACGTCCTCCCGGTGGGCGAGGGCGGCAACCACGGCCATGGTCGCCACCTGCGTACCCATTTCCAGCGGACCGAGGCATGACCCGTCAACCAGGACCCGCAATCCGGAGACCCGAGCCCGGGCCCCGGTCAGCGCCAGGTTGGTGGGCGAGGCCGTCACCACGCGCTCCTCGTGCCGGAAGGCGTCGAGATCTGGATGCCGTCCGAACAGCCAGGCCTCGTCCTCGGGGAGGAAGCCGGCTGCGGATCCCGGAGGGTCGACGTAGAACGTGCTCGGATCGAGGACATCGACGAAGCCACGGCTTCGGGCCCGGTAGGAAAAGTCCGCCACCGCCGGCCCGAAGGCTCCCGAGGGTGCATCCCGGAGCGGTCCGACGGCGCCCAATGCCACGGAGGACAGGAGCACGGCCGACCCGGTGGCGTAGGGGATTGGGGCGGCGGATTCGACGGGTGGCAGTGACCGAAGGGTGTGGGTCACGTCCCCCGCATCGCCCGGGACTTGCCCGAGCGCGGTGTTGGACAGGAAAGAGACGGTCCCCACCCGCAGGTCGACTCCCAGGAGGTCGAGGGCGACGTCGAGGAGGTCGGGGGGAAGCACGGCAGCATCCGAAACGGCAAGGAGGTGAGCCCCCGTCGTGGCCCAAACCCGGTTGACGAGCCCGGCGGCGGAAGAGGCGTCGACGCGCTCGATGGCGAGCTCGGCCAGGGGCCCGAGCGGCATCGAGCAGGGCAGGCCGACGACCACCGGCATTCCGCCGTCACGAGTCAGGCGGTGCAGGGTCTGGACGTAGTCCTCTGGGTGGGATGGCACCCACACCGCAGCGACGACCCGCCCGGTGGGCGGCCCGCTCACAGCGCGGCGTCGACGGGGTCGTCGAGCACCACCGGGTTCTCCAGGCGGAGGGCGGCAGCGCGCACCAGCTCGGGAATGCTGTCCACCAGCCGGCGGGTGGGAACCCAACCCGTCGCCGTCGTGATGGCGTCGTTCTGGAGCCGGACGAGCTGGGGATCGAATCCCGTGGGGTTGTCGATCCGGAGGTCCGCCCGGCGGCCGGCTGCCTGCTCCAGCATCCGGACCAGCTCCGCCAGCGTGACGACCTCGGGGCCGCCTACCTCGTACATGCCGTCCACCCCGTGCTCGATCACGGCCGCCAGGCAGTCTGTGAGGTCGTCGACGTGCAGGAAGTCGCGTCCGCTCTCGGGGGAGCCGAAGATGCGCAGGGGCTGGCCGGTCAGGATGGCGGTCAGGAAGGCCGTCACCACGCCGAGGCCCTGGGCCGGGTCTTGACCTTCGCCGTACACGGCAGTTGGTCGCAGGATGGTCAGCCCGAACCCGAAATCGTGGGCCGTGGCCCGTAGGAGCGCCTCCACGGTCCGCTTGCCCCAGCCGTAGGCCGTGGGCCGCGCCGTGGCGGGCCCGTTCAGGCCCCCGCCCGAGGACACGAACACGACGTGGGCGACTCGGGCCACGCCGGCGGCGATGGCGAGCTGGAGGGCGGGCATCACGCTCGCTCGGGCCTGCTCGCCATACCGGGTGCCGGCGCTGCGCGGGTGGCCGACCCAGGCGCAGTGGTAGACGACGTCGATCTCCAGTCCGGTCAGCACATCCGCCAGCGCCTCACCATCGTCGAGCTCGCACTCGACCACGGGGACGGGAACGGGCGACGAGCCGGGGCGCACGAGACCGGTCACGTCATGCCCCCGCGCCGTCAGAGTGGCACACAGGTGTGAACCGATGAATCCGCCGGCGCCGGCCACGAGGACCCGGCGCGACACTCTTTCGGGGGCCGCCGGTGAGCGCGGCGCGTTCATCTGGCAGACCTCATGACGTCTCCAATAATACCGAGCATCGCTATCCGGCCCATGTCTCTCCCACCCCAGCCCAGCGGGAGAAGACCTCTCCGGGGGTACGGGCCCAGTGCCGGGACAGGGTCCGCCGCTCGCCGAGTCCCCGGGCGATCCGGGCAGCGGCTGCCCGGCGCAACCCGGTCGGGCTCCCGGGTTCCCGGGTCCGGCGGAACTGCCAGCGCACAACCCCGAGGGGGGCGTTGCGAGCGAGGCAGTGGAGGCGGTTCCGAGCGGCCATCACGGAGAAGCGGGGGTCGGATCCGGTCGACACCGAGCGCACGTGGCGGACGACGGCGCCAGGCTCATATCGGACCCGCATGCCGGCCAGCTGGGCCCGCCAGGACCAGTCCAGGTCTTCGTAGTAGGCGAAGAAGGAGGCGGCGAAGCCGCCCAGACGGGCGAAGGTCTCGGCGCGGGCGGCCATGGCCGCGCCGCAGGCCGCGAAGCGGTCGACGGGCTCGTCGAAGAAGGGGCCGTCACGCGCCCCGAAGCCGTAGTCACCGCCGTGTCCCTCGGCGCTGAGGTACGAGCCGGCGCTGTTGAGGAGATCGACCACGGGCCCCTGGACGGGCTCGCCGTTGATGAGGACGTCTCCCGGCCCGGCGCCGTCGGGCAGCGGGACGAAGAAGGGCTCCCGCCCGCTGGTCCACCGCCAGCGGCTGCGTCGGCTGCCCTCGCCCTCCTCCTCCAGGCGGTGGATGCCGGCCCCGAACAGCCCGGGGAGCACGTCTTCGCCGGCCACGGTGGCCGTCGTCACCTGCCGGCCGAAGGGCCGTCCGTCGGGTGGGGCGAACCACGGTTCGTCGTCGAAGCGGACCTCGAGATAGGGCCAGGCCAGGAGAAGCTTGGGCGCCACGGCGGCCACGGTGGGATCCCGCAGCGCCTCGGTCGCATTCTTCAGCCAGCCGTCGCCGGCGAAGGCGTCGTCGTTGAGCAGGGCCACGATGTCGCCACGCGCCGCTGACAGGCCCCGGTTGACGCCGCCCGGAAAGCCGGTGTTCTTGTCCAGCCGGACAGCGCGGACGCCGAGCCGGCGGGCCTCCCGGGTGGCCCACTGGTCGGGGGACCCGTTGTCCACCACGACGACGTCATCGGCCTGGTCGGACACGGACTCCAGGCAGCGCCCGAGCCAGGCGTGCGG
>JBIOYN010000435.1:0-2058 GCA_044870155.1 Acidimicrobiia bacterium
ACGGGCCCGGCCGGTGGTGGCGGTGGAGGCGTCCGACGTGGCCCGGGCCCAGCTCGCCGCCGACGCCCTGCCCCCCGCCCGGCGCCGGCCGTTGGTGGCCGGGGCGCTGGCCGCCACCGATGCTCTGCTGGGCGACCTGCTGGCGGGCGTGGACGAGCGCCGCACGGCCGTCCTCGTGGTCACACCCTCGACGGTGGCCGGTGAGGCCCATCTCGGAATGGCCGCCCTGCGGGCGCCCGGCATCGTGCCCGGGTTGCTGAACTCCGCCTCGACCCGGCGTCCGGGTCTGGTCACGCTGGCCGACGTCGCCCCCACCGTCCTCGAGCTCGTCGGTGTTCCCCGGCCTCCGGACATGGAGGGCAGGCCCTTCGAGGTGGGACGGCGGGGCCCGGTGGCGCTGGCCGGCTTCGTCCAGACCGACCGGGAATCGAACTTCCGGGACCGGATGGTGGCTCCCGCCACCCTGGCCTTCGTCGTCGTCGAACTGGCCCTGGCCGTAGCCGGAGCGCTGGTCCTGGCGGGCCGCCCCGGACGGCGACGGGCCCGGCCGGTGGTGGCGTTCGCCGCCTTGTGGGTCCTCTCGATGCTGCCCATGTCCTGGCTGCCGGCCAGCTTCGACATCACCGCCCCGGCCGCCTGGTACGCCCTGGTGGTTGGGGGAGGGCTGGCCCTGGCGGTGGCCGCCCGGGCGCTGGGCCGCACACCACTGGTGCGGCTGGCTGTCCCGCTGGGGGTGCTCTTCGTGCTCCTGGTGGCCGACGTCGTCACCGGCGCCGGGTTCCAGCTGTCGGCCGTCTTCGGCTACTCCGCCACCGCCGGGGGGCGCTTCGCCGGCTTCGGGAACCTGGCCTTCGCCCAGGTGGCGGCGGCCGCCACCCTCCTGGCCGCCGGCGTCGCCCACCTGCTCGGCGGCCGGCGGGGGGCGTGGGCCGGCGTGGGTGTGCTCGGTGTCGTGGTGGTGGCCGACGGGCTGCCGGCATGGGGCGCCGACGTGGGCGGGGTCCTCTCCGGCCTGCCCGGCTTCGCCGTGGTGGCCGCGGGCCTCCTCGGCGTGCAGCTGTCGGTGAGCTGGTTGTTGGGCGTGGGCGGCGCCACCGTGGCCGCCGTGGCTGCCTTCGGAGGCCTCGACCTGCTCCGGCCCCCAGCGGAACGCACCCACCTGGGCCGGCTCCTGGAACGGATGGGCGACGACGGTCTGGCACCCCTGTGGGACACCCTCGGCCGCAAGGCCGAAGTGGCCTGGGATCTGGCGCTGCCCGCCGCCCGGCGCTGGCTGCCGCTCATTCCCGCCGGGCTCGCCTTCGTCGCCTTCGTGTCCCTCGGCCGCCACGCCGCCCTGCGGCAACTGGGCACCCCCATCCCCCAGTTGGGTCCGGCGGTGGCCGGCATCCTGGTGGCCGCCGCCCTCGGCTTCGCCCTCAACGACTCGGGCGTAGCCATCCCCGCCATGATGCTCGGGGTCCTCACCCCCGCCCTGGTCCACCTCACCCTGGAGGGCTGAGCTGAACTGAGCAGGCGGTGCGCACTGTTGCTCTGAGATCGTCCTCAGATCGACCCCACCGCCCGGTCCACTGGCGGGGCAGGTCCCCGGAGGTGCGCTTCGGTGGCGCCTGGATGGACGAGGCCGGCTACGCCTACGCCGTCGTGTGGGTGGAGGACACGGGCGAGCTCTACGCCCTCCGCCACGTCCGGTACCCGCACCGCCGGCCGCCGATCCCAGACCCGTTGGTTTTGATGCTTCCCCGAGGGGCCGAAGTCGAAGCCGAGCTGTTCGTCCTCCTGACCGAGCCGTCCCGGGAGCTGATCGACAGCCTCCTCGACGGGTGGACGGATCTCCAAGGCGAACCCGGAGGGTTCGAGGAACTGGTCACCCGGTTGGAGACGGCCGGCTACCCGCCACCGTGGTGACGGAGGACACCGGCGACGACATCCACGGAGACCACCTCCACGGTGCGTTCCTCGGCCGGCCAGCCCGCCACGACCCTCGGTATGGAGATTGCGGCTGTCGAGGATCCCGGTCAGGCCGAAGAGGCACGGCTTCCCATGGGGACTGCTTCG
>JBIOYN010000436.1:0-11467 GCA_044870155.1 Acidimicrobiia bacterium
GCCCTCACCCGCTCGGACCGCGTCTTCGACCTCGAACCCGGCCATACCGCGGACGCTCCGAGGCTGCGCCGCCTCACCAGCCCCGTCGACCACCACCCCGAGTACTGGGCCTTCGCCTCCGAGTCGGTCCTGCCCGACGTCATCGCCGACCTAGTCGGCCCGGACGTGAAGTTCCACCACTCGAAGCTCAACTTCAAGTGGGCCGAGGGCGGCGAGGAGGTCAAGTGGCATCAGGACATCACCTACTGGCCCCACACCAACTACTCGCCCCTCACCGCCGGCCTCTACCTCCACGACTGCGGGCCCGACCAGGGGCCGCTCATGGTCGTGCCCGGGACCCATCGCGGCGAGCTGTTCTCCCAGTACAACGAGGCCGACGAGTGGGTGGGCTGCCTCTCGGAGACGGACGCCAAGGCCGTGCCGGTGGAGACGGCCGACGAGCTGTGCGGCCCTGCCGGCTCGATCACCATCCACAACTGCCGGGTCGTCCACGGATCCCGGCCGAACCTCTCCGACCAGGGCCGGCCCCTGCTCCTCAACGTCTACTCGGCGGCCGACGCCTTTCCCTACACCGCCAACCCGCTGCCCTCCAGCCGGGCCGGCGCCGTCGTCCGGGGACAGCCTGCCCGCTGGGCCGCCCACGACCCGAGGCCATGCATCGTGCCCCCCGACTGGTCGGGCGGCTACACGTCGCTCTTCGCCCTCCAGCAGGAGGAGCGCTGGGAGGACGAGCAGTACTCGAAGCGTACGAAATGACCCGTCCGACGGTGCTGTCCCTGGCTCTGGCCCTGCTGGTGGTCGCCACCGCCTGCCAGAGCGACGAGGAATCCGGCTCCGACACGTCCGGCTCCACGTCCGTCTCCCAGGGGGCCACCGCCAACGTCGACTTCGCCGTGTCCGGGAGGGAGTACCGCTTCGACCTGCCCGCCGAGGTCCCGGGCGGGGTCGTCACCATGTCGTTCGAGAATCGGGGCGAGCTGCGCCACGAGGCCGGCATCGTCGCCGTGGGCGCCACCCCCCTCGACCAGGTGCTCCGGGACCTGGGCCCGGCCCTCGAGGGCCGCGGTACCCCCATCCCCGACTACCTCGTGTTCTACGGCGGGATCGGTGAGACCGCCCCGGGGGCGACGTCAGCGGCCACGCTCGACCTGCCCGATGGCTCCTATGTCTTGTTCTGCTCGCTGGCCGACATCGACTCGGTCGACGCCCTCCCCCAACCCGGTCCCCCGCAACCCACCCACTACAACAGCGGCATGGCCCGGGCCTTCACCGTGCGCCGGGCCAACGTCGACCTCCTCCCCGCCGCCGACGGCACCGTGCTGGCCACCGACTACGCCTTCACCTTGCCGCCCGTCACCGCCGGGCGCCGGACGTTCCTGTTCCGCAACGCCGGTGCCCAGATGCACCTCGGAGCCTTCCTGGTCTTCCCCGAGGGGGTGGACGAAGCCGGTGCCCGCCAGGCCATGGACGAGGTGCTGGCCGCCCCCGGGGGGCCCCGGCCCGAGGGCATGCCCGAGCCGGCGGATGCCGCCTACGCCGGCCCCTTCCCGCCCCGGGGGGGCGGGACCTTCGAGATCGAGCTGGAGCACGGGCGCACCTATGCGGTGGTGTGCTTCCTGACCGACCGGGCCGGTGGCCCTCCCCACGCGGCCAAGGGGATGCTCTCGATCTTCGCGGTGCCGAAGACCTAGCGGCCGACGGCCTTCTCCAGCTGCGCCTTGTTCATCTTCGAGCGCCCGGGGATGTTCTTGCGCTTGGCCTCTTCGTAGAGCTGTTCCTTGGTGCGCCCACCCGGTCCCCTGTGGGAGCGGAGCCCGCCTCGCCGGCCCGAGGAGATGTCCTTCTTCGACAACCGGCTGGCCTGCCTGGCCTCGCCGGAACGGGCCCGTTCCTTGTTCACGGTGCGGGCCGCGATCTCCTGGGCCTCGTCCTCGCCGGTGCCCCGCTGCTTCAGGCCTTGTTTGATGTGCTTGTACTGGCGCTCCCGCTTGGCGTTCCAGGCCTCCTGCGGCATGTCCGTCCTCCTTGACCTCGTTGTCTGGTCAAGGACGCAAATACCCAGGTCAGGCCGTGCGCACGCCCGCCACGCCCTCCAGGCCGAGCTCGACGGTGGCCTGTTCGCGCATCTTGAACTTCTGGACCTTCCCGGTGACGGTCATGGGGAAGTCCTCGGTGAACTTGATATAGCGCGGCACCTTGTAGTGGGCGATGCGACCCCGGCAGTGGTCCTTCACCTCGTCCTCCGTGAGGGTGGCGCCCTCCCGGACCTTGACCCAGGCCATCAGCTCCTCGCCGTACTTCACGTCGGGCACGCCGATGACGGAGACGTCGGAGATGTCGGGGTGGGTGTAGAGGAACTCCTCGATCTCCCGGGGATAGATGTTCTCCCCGCCCCGGATGATCATGTCCTTGATCCGGCCCACGATGTTGACGTAGCCGTCCTCGTCCATGGTGGCCAGGTCGCCGGTGTGCATCCACCCGGCGGTGTCGATGGCCTCGGCCGTGCGCTCAGGGTCCTCCCAGTAGCCGCTCATGACCGAGTAGCCCCGGGTGCACAGCTCGCCGGCCTCGCCCCGGGGCACGGTCCGCCCCGACTCGGGCTCGACGATCTTCACCTCGACGTGGGGGTGGACCCGGCCCACCGTCGACACCCGATGCTCGAGGGAGTCCTCGGGAACGGTCTGGGTCGACACCGGGGACGTCTCGGTCATGCCGTAGCAGATGGTGACCTCGGCCATGTGCATACGGTCGACGACCTGCTTCATGACCTCCACCGGGCACGGCGAGCCGGCCATGATGCCTGTCCGCAACGACGACACGTCGTAGGTGGCGAAGTCCGGGTGCTCCAGCTCGGCGATGAACATGGTGGGGACGCCGTAGAGGCTGGTGCAGCGCTCGGCCTGCACGGCCTCGAGCACCGATTTGGGCTCGAAGGCGGCCTCGGGCAGGACGATGGCGGCGCCGTGGGTGGTGACGGCCAGGTTGCCCAGCACCATCCCGAAGCAGTGGTAGAAGGGCACGGGGATGCACACCCGGTCGGCCTCGGTGTAGCGGCACGCTTCGCCGATGAAGAACCCGTTGTTCAGGATGTTGTGGTGGGAGAGGGTGGCGCCCTTGGGGAAGCCGGTGGTCCCACTCGTGTACTGGATGTTGATGGGGTCGTCGAAGGAGAGTGACCCCATCCGCTCGGTCAGGGCACCCTCGGGGACGTCGCCGGCGCCATGGAGCATGTGCTCCCAGTCGGGTGAGTTCAGGTAGACGACCTGCTCGAGGGCAGGCAGGTCGGGACGGACCTCGTCGACCATGGCCGCGTAGTCGCTGGTCTTGAACGACCGGGCCGAGACGAGCGCCCGGCACCCCGACTGCTTGAGGGCGTAGCCCAGCTCCGACGTCCGGTAGGCGGGGTTGATGTTGACCAGGATCACACCCGCCTTGGCGCTGCCGTACTGGACGAGGACCCACTCGGCCACGTTGGGGCTCCAGATCCCCAGCCGGTCGCCCGGCTCCAGCCCCATGGCCATGAGTCCCCGGGCCACCCGGTCGACGGCGTCGTTCAGCTCGGCGTAAGTGAAGCGCAGACCCTGGTGGCGGGAGACGAGCGCCAGCGCCCCGGGGTGGGCGGCCACCGTGCGCTCCAGGTTCTCGCCGATCGTCTCGCCGATGAGCGGCGTGGCGCTGGCCCCGTGGGAGTAGGCCAGGCGGACCGGACTCACGAGCAGCTCACCCCGGTGCCGCCCAGCCCGCAGTAACCGTAGGGGTTCTTGGCCAGGTACTGCTGGTGGTAGTCCTCGGCGTAGTAGAAGGGCCCCGCCTCGGCGATCTCGGTGGTGATCTCGCTGTAGCCGGCTTCCCGCAGCGCATTGTTGTAGGCGTCACGGGAGGCGATGGCGGCTTCCCGCTGCTCCGGACTGTGGACATAGATGGCCGAGCGGTACTGCGTGCCGACATCGTTGCCCTGGCGCATGCCCTGGGTGGGGTCGTGCGCCTCCCAGAAGATCTTGAGCATGGCCTCATAGCTGGTGGCGGTAGGGTCGAACACCGCCAGCACCACCTCCGTGTGCCCCGTCTTCCCCGAGCACACCTCTTCGTAGGTCGGGTTCGGTGTGTACCCGCCGGCGTAGCCCACCGCCGTCGTGTACACCCCGCCGGCCTCCCAGTACTTCCGCTCCGCCCCCCAGAAGCAGCCCATCCCCACCACGATGGACTCGAGCCCCTCGGGGAACGGCGGGCGCAGCGGCGTCCCCAGCACGTAGTGCCGCTCGGGCACCGGCATCTCCTGCTCCCGCCCCGCCAGCGCCCGCTCCGGCTCCACCATTTTCGTTTTGGCGCTTGAGAACATGCCGCTACCGTACCCCCGCCGGCCCCCCTCCCGACCCCGCCCCGCCGGCCCTTCCCCCTCCCCTGAACCGGCGTTTCTGAGCCCCACCTGTCGGGGCTGAACAGAGCCAGTTCGAGGTGACTTCCCCCTTACAAACCAACCGGCGTTTCTCACCCCCACCTGTCGGGGCTCAGAAACGCCAGTTCGTAATGGGAGGAGGTCGCATGGGCGACTGGGCTGCGAAGGTGGAGGAGATCGGCTGGGACCAGCATGCGCTGGTGATTTGGAACCAACTCGTGGATGCCGGGGTCCCGAGCACCTGGATCGAGAGGCAGGCCGCGTCTGGCACCCTGATCAAGGAGGGGCCGGGGGTGTACCGGCCGTGGGCGGTGCGGAGGTCGTGGGAGCTGCGGGCGTTGGCGGCGGTGTTGTCGGCGAAGAGCGACGCCCTGATCTCCCACTTCAGCGCCGCTTTCCTCTGGGGGCTCGACGACTGCCTGCCGCCGGGCTTCATCGATGTCACCGTGCCCCGTCATCGGCGGCCGGAGGCACGGGCTGGTATCACCTTCCACGAGAGCCGGGCGTTCGCCCTGGCCCAGCCCGCCGTCCGCAACCGGATACCGGTGACGGGCATGGCGCGGACGCTGTTCGACTGCTTTTCCCGGCTCGAGAGTGACAGCGAGTGCCTGAAGCTCTTCGACTCGGCTCGGCGCCAGAAGCTCGTGACCTGGGACGAGCTGTGGGAGTGCCTCCTGCTCCACGCTCGGCGGGGACGGCCGGGGGTCACGGCCTTTCGGCGGATCCTCCTCTCGCGTTCCGGCGAGGGCGCCCCGCCGGGAAGCCACTTCGCCCGGCTCATGGCCACCGTCCTGGAGGACGCCGGACTGCCCTCACCGGTCTTCGAGCACCCCGTCCTCGACTACTTCATCGATCTGGCCTGGCCCGACCGGGGAGTGGCGGTCGAGTGTGACGGAAGGATCGCCCACGAGCACGAGGGCGCCTACGAGCAGGATCGGATCCGGCACAACCGCATCCGTCTGACCGGCCTCGACGTCTACCAGTACACCTGGCCGCGGTTCCGGGACGACCCGGCGGCGGTGGTGGCCGAGATGCGTCAGGCCTTGTGCGTGTAGCTGGGCGGACGGTCGGACGGTGGCGGCTCGTTGTACATGGTGACGGTCCGGTCGCGGTTGAAGACGAACGGATCGGAGGTCGGGTGCTGGCCGGGGAGGTAGCGACGGCCGCCGTCGACGTAGCGGTACATGCCCAGGCCGTTGTTGCCGACCTCGTCCTCCCCGGCGACGGTCGTGTCCCACCAGACCTCGGTGGCGTCGTCGTTGGCCAGCCAGTCCTCGAAGGGCCAGATCCCGTGGCGCCCGTAGGAGATGTGCACGCTGGTGAGCGAACCCCGGCCGGTGGGCGGGAACCGGAACAAGCCGTCGCGGATCGACTCCGGGGTCAGCGCCGGCCCACCCAGGTGCATCCCGGTGTAGAAGATCCACGGCACCGAGTAGATGAGCCCGTGGGCCGCCTTGGCCGGGGGCGGCGAGCCGTGGTGCCACATGTGGAGCCGGTAGGCCTCGCCCCGTTCCACGGGCAGGCGGGCGGGCAGGAACGACAGCCCGAAGGCGTGGGCCCACTGGGTCTGGTCGTAGGTGCGGGCGAAGAAGCTG
Organism: Acidimicrobiia bacterium; assembly: GCA_044870155.1. Taxonomy (GTDB): domain Bacteria; phylum Actinomycetota; class Acidimicrobiia; order IMCC26256; family BP-133; genus CAWBJP01. The sequence continues at coordinate 5,992 of JBIOYN010000436.1, forward strand.
GTGTCGGTGAAGGCGGAGCCGGTCAGCACCCATTCGGGGCTGTAGCGCTGCCGGGTCGCCTCCTGGGTGAAGAACACGGGCGAGAGCGGGTCGCCGGCGAACACCACGCTGGTCACCCCGGCTTCCTTCAGGCGGGCGATCATGGTCCGGGCCTGCTCCTGGGTGGCGGCGGGGTCGATGTTGGCACCGGTGAAGGCCAGCTTCTCGGCCAGGTGCACGCCGTAGCGGGACAGCTCCCGCTCGAAGAAGTCGACGCCTGACCGGTACGACTCTGCGGCCGTCTCGTAGTACAGGAGCCCGAACTTGCGGGTCTGGCCGGCCAGGAGCACGTCGCCGGCGAACTGAGCCGGACGGCCGGCGAGCCGCTTCCCGACGTACTCGGCCCGGTGCACGTATCCCTGCGTCGAGCTCATGAGTGTGGAGATCACGTACGGCGCCCGGGCGGCGTAGTACTCGATGGGCTGGGAGATGGTGCAGATGCACAGGATCCTGCGGGCGGCGAGCTCGTCGGCGTAGGCGTTGGTGGCGATGGGCCCGCCCCAGGAGGCGAAGGCCTTGATCTCGGTGGCCACCCGGATGGCGTCGGCCCGGGCCGCGCTGTCGTCGTCGTCGGCGCCTGAGGGCTCGACGAAGACCAGCTTCACCGTGCGGCCCCAGGTCTGGTAGTGGTGCTCGAAGTAGTCGACGTACGACCGGTAGGTCGCCTTCATGTCCTCCTCCGAGTCGCTGAACCCGGCAGCGGTGAGGAGGGCCTGGGCGGCCGGATCGAGCCGGTTGATGTAGACGGCCACGGTGATGGTGTCGCCCGTCACCCCCTGGTAGGTGGCGCCACCGTTGCCGGCCACGGGCGGCACACACGGCGGGGCGTAGCGGGTGGGCACGGCCAGGCGGCCGGTGACCGGGTCGCACTCGGGATCGGGCAGGAGCCCGCCGCCGGGAACGGCCGGCGCCGCTCCGGCGGCGACGCTGGTCGTGGCCGTGGCGGACGGCCCGTCGGTGGCCGCCCGGGGTCCGGCGCTGGTGGCCGTGGTTCCCGCTGATGCGCCGGCGCCGGCCCCGCCACCCGGGACCTCGGCGCTCCCGCCCGCCCCCGGCCCCGAGCCCGCGCCGGAGCCGGGCGATTTCCGCGCCGGCGTCGGGTCGATGGTGGTGAAGCCCCCGCCCGCGGGCCCGTGGGCGCTCCGCTCCGCCGCCCGTGGCCCCGCCGGACCGCCGTCGGGCAGGACGGCGAGCAGGAGGAGGATGACCGTGGCCACGGCCATCACGAAGCGGTACCGGGCCAAGCCCTTGGTGACCGCCACGAGCACGGCCCGCCGATCAGGCACGGGGCGCTCCCATGTAGGCGGCGGTCACATGCGGGTCCGCCAGCACGTCCGCCGGCGTCCCCCGGACCAGGACCCGGCCGAGATCGAGCGCCAGCATCTCCTCGGCGATCCCTGACACCAGGGGCAGGTCGTGCTCGATCACCACCAGGGCGGCGCCGGTCTGGTCCCGGATGTCGATGAGGACGGGTCCGAGCGCCTCCGCCTCCCGCTGGGCGATGCCCGACGACGGCTCGTCGAGGAGCAGCACCGTCGGCTCGTGAGCCAGGACGCAGGCCAGGTCGACCAGCCGGCGGGTGCCGGTGGACAGCTCGGACACGAAGGAGTCGGCGAACGCCCCCAGACCCATGCGGTCGATGATCTCAGAGACGCGCCTGGCCACGCACCTCTCGGACCGGGCCACGGCCCGTAACCCCAGGGCGGCGGCCAGCGGGTCGCGCACCTCGACCTTGCGCTCCAGGGCCAGGCCGATGGCCTCGGCCACGGTGAGGGAGGGGAACAGGCGGGCGTCCTGGAACGAGCGGCCCAGGCCGCGCCAGGCCCGCCGGTCGGGGCCGAGCCGGGTCACGTCCTGCCCGTCGAGACGGACGCGACCACCGTCGAGCGTCACGAACCCGGAGATGGCGTCGAAGAGCGTGGTCTTGCCCGCCCCGTTGGGTCCGATGATTCCCAGGATCCGTCCCGGCGGGACGGCCAGGGAGACGTCGTCGAGCGCCACCACCGCCCCGAAGCGCTTGCTCAGGACTTCGACCTCGAGGGCGGGGGGGCCGGAGACGACGGGGCCGGCCGAGGCGGCCGCCACGGCCACGGCCGGCGCCGGCGCCGCCGGTACCCGGTGCGGAGCGCTCCCGCGGAGGAAGACCGCCCGCAGCAGATCCGGCCGCTCGGCCAGCTCGGCGGCCGGGCCCCGGAAGCGGATCTCGCCCTTCTCCATGAAGTAGGCGACGTCGGCCAGCGCCAGGGCGGTGGTCACCGACTGCTCCACCAGCACCACGGTGGCGCCCTGGTCCCGGATGGCCCGGATCACCTCCAGGAGCCGGTTCACCACCGCCGGGGCCAGGCCCAGCGACAGCTCGTCGACCAGCAGCAGGCGGGGACGGGACACGAACGCCTGGGCCAGCGCCAGCATCTGCTGCTCCCCGCCCGACAGGGTGCCGGCGGGCTGCTCCAACCGTGACCGCAGCACCGGGAAGTGCTCCATGGCATCCGCCGCCGCCGTCGCCGCCGCCGGCCCCCGCAGGCTCTGCCCCCAGGTCGCCACCCGCAGGTTCTCGGCCACCGTCAACGAACCGAAGATGCCCTTGCCGCCGGGCACCTGGGCCACACCCATGCCGGCCACGTGGTGGGGAGCGACGCCGGTGAGGTCGATCCCGTCGAGCACGACCACCCCGGCGGCGGGCTCGACCAGCCCGGAGATGGCGCGCAGCAGCGTCGACTTGCCCGCCCCGTTGGTGCCGAGCAGGGCCACGATCTCGCCTTCACCGACCTCGAAGTCGACGCCGAAGAGGACCTGGGTGCCGTCGTAGGCCACGTCGAGGCCCCGCACCACCAGGAGCTTGGATTCCCCCCGCCGGCGGGCCAGCAAGGCCTCGGCCCGGGCCAGGGAGGCGGTGCGGGTCCGGACGATGTCGGCGTTCAGGAACTTGCCCGCCGACGCCAGGATGAACCCGCCCACCAGCAGCAGGGGCACGAGCACGAGGAGGGCCTTGCGCACCCCGTAGGAGTCGGCTACCGACCCGATGACGGGGAAGGCGACCAGGCCGGGGAGGACCCACACCGCACCCAGGGCGAAGCCCAGCGACCGGGCCCGCGGCGGGGTCACCAGGGACACCAGGGCGTAGGCGCCCGGCTGGAGGATCGCCCCCACCCCGGAGATGAACAGGTGCAGCCCGATGACGACGGGCAGGGTGGGGGCGAGGGCGAGCCCGGCGAAGGCCGAGGAGATGATGACGCCCATGAGCGCCAGCAGCCGGAGCACCAGCGCCGGGTCCCGCTTCATGAGCCGGTTGGCGACGGGGATGCCGATGAGCAATCCCAGGATCTGGAACGGCTCGGTCACCGCCGACACCAATCCCCGCTGGGCCTCGTTGAGCCCGAACTCCTGCTCGTAGAAGATCGAGAACAGGGCCCCGAGGCCGACGAAGATCACGCCGGCCACGAACGGCAACGAGTACCAGATGCGCCTCAGGCTGCGGACACTCCACAGCAGGCGCACGCCCTCGCCGAAGCGGGGCGCCGTCTCCTCGGTGAGGGCGACGTCCTCCTCGGCACCCAGAGCCCGGCGCTCCTCAGCGCCCCGGGGTGGCTCCCGCAGGCGCAGGGCCAGGATCACGAACACGGCGGTGGGGATGGCGAAGAGCATGAAGGGTGCCCGCCACCCGAAGAACAGGGCCAGGACCCCGCCCAACAGCGGACCGAGGATCTGCCCGGTGGAGTTGGCCGAGCGGTGGACGCCGTACACCTTGGGGCGCACGGTGGTCGGGTAGTAGTCGGCGATGAGGGAGAAGTGGGTGGGGGTGTTCACCGCCCGTCCGATTCCGGCCCCGGCCCGGGCCAGGGAGAGGACGCCGAGGTTGGGGGCCAGGCCGGTCAGCAGCGAGAAGCCGCCCCACAGCCCGGCACCCCCGGTGGCGATCCGCACCCGGGACCGGCGGTCGGCCAGGAAGGCGAGGGGCAGTCCGATGAGGATGGCGCCCACCTCGACCAGGGACACCAGGGCGAGCACGCCGGAGAGGCTCAACCCGAAGTGGTCCCGGATCTCGGGGGTGAGGACGTTGAGCGCCGCCCGGTCGAGCTCGTCGACGGCGTTCAGCCCGAACAGCACGATGAGCGGGTAGAGGGGAGCGCCGCCCGTCAGGCCGACGGTCAACCGCTCCCGGAGCGCCTGTGCCCGGCTCACGAGAGCCCCCGCCGGCGGGCCACCCAGCGCAGCGCCCGGTCCCGCCCGGCGTAGACCAGGCCTCCCAGCCCGCCGGGGAGGATGGTGAGGACCACAAGGCCCCCGAGGCCGGTCCCCAGCAGCGCCACGAAGGGCTGGAGGGCCCGGGGGAACTCGCCCCGGAAAGAATCCAGGCCCTGGACGTAGGCGGCGCCCACCAGGGCGCCGGGCAGTGAGCCGAGGCCGCCGATCACCACCATGGCGAAGACCCGCAGGCTCTCCTCGGGCTGATAGGGGGTGATCCCCAGGCTCTGCTGGTGATGCACGTACAGGCCGCCGGCGAAGGCGGCCAGGAACCCCGACGTGGCGAAGGCGGTCAGCTTGGCCCGGGTGATGTTGACCCCGAAGGCGGCGGCGGCCGCCTCGTTGTCCCGGGTGCCGACCAGCACCCTCCCGGTGCGGGCCCGGCGCAGGTTCCGGGCCGCCACCAGGGCGAGGCCGAGGCCGGCCAGGGCCACGTAGTAGTAGGCGACCTCGGAGTGGATGGCCACCCGCCCGAACAGGTCGGGCCGCTCGATGCGCCCGGACGGCAGCCAGTGCATGAACTCGGCGTTGAGGAACCAGTTCGAGGTGGCCATGGCCAGGGCCAGCGTGGTGACGGCAAAGAGCAGGCCCGGGATGCGCAGGGCGGGCAGGCCGATGACGGTGGCCGCCGCCGCCCCCGCCACGCCGGCGGCCGGCAGGGCTACGGACAGGTCCCAACCCAGGTTGGCGGTGGCCGCCCCCGCCACGGCCGCCCCGATGCCCACGAACGCCATCTGGCCCAGGCTGACCTGGCCGCCCCAGCCGGTGAGCACCACCAGGGAGACGCCGACGACGGCCAGGATGGCCATGCGCCCCACGAGGTCGAGGCGGCTGTCGGGCAGCACCAGCGGGAGGGCGACCAGCAACCCGGCGGGCACCACCACCGTGGCCACCCTGGCCAGGCGGACCTCGGGGAGGCGGGCCAGCGCCCTGGGCACGGGGCGGACGGCCCGCACCGCCGGCCACGAGGAGCGGCCCAGCCCGGCGGCCCGGCCCAGCGCCTGGGGGTCACGACGCTGCGCCATCAGCGCCACCAGGAGCACGGCGAAGAGCACGGGCGGCACCAGGCGGTCCCGCCCGGTGTCCCACAGGACGGCGGTCTCCAGCATCCCCAATCCCAGGCAGGCGAAGAGGATCACGGGGAGGCGCTCCATCCGTCCCACCACCGCGCCGGCCAGGGCCCGCAGGAGGA
>JBIOYN010000437.1:0-3357 GCA_044870155.1 Acidimicrobiia bacterium
AGGACGAGCGTGCCCCGGCCGGCGTGCGCCTCCTTCCAGGCCGAGCGCAGCCGCTCGAGCTCCTCCTCCCGGCCCACGAACGGCGTCCGGGACGAGGTGAGCAGCCGGGAGCGGACCGTGTCGGCCACCACGGGAGCGCCGCCGGCGGCCGGGCTGCCGGCCGCGGCGGCGGGCGGCGAGGCGGTCCCGGTGGCGGATGGGGCGGCGGCGGCCACCACCGGCCGGGCGGGGGCCACGTCGGGGACCTCCTCCCACGTCACCGCCACGGCGGGGAGCGGCTGGCGCAGGCCCTTGAGCGCCACCGGGCCGACGGAGCGGAAGGGAAAGCCGCCCCGGGTGCCGATCAGGTCCTGCACCAGTTCCGAGGTCAGGATCTGGCCGCCCTGGGCGGCGTCGCACAGCCGCTTGGCCACCACCACGGGGGTGCCGAAGTAGTCGTCCTCCTCCCGGATCGGCTCTCCCACCTGGATGCCCACCCGCAGGAGGAAGGCCTCGTCGGGGTGGCGCTCGTTGTGGGCACGCACGGCGTGCTGGACCGCCACCGCGCACGACACGGCGGCGATGGTGCTCGGGAACACGACCATGAGCCCGTCGCCCAGGTTCTTCACCTCCTGGCCGCCGGTACGGGCCACCGCCTCCCGGAGCAGCCCGAAGTGAGTCCGGCGCAGCGCCTCGAAGGCGTCGTCACCCAGGCGTTCGAGCAGCTCGGTGGAGCCGACGAGGTCGGTGAAGAGGACGGCCACCATGCTGCCGGCGCCCGAGGGGATGCTCACGGGATGGCGGCGGCCGGCGTCATCAGCCGGCGAAGGCGTTGGGCTCGCCCCGGTGGTACCGGTGGCGGTCGAGGGCCCGGACGGGGGCGAGCTCCTCGGGCTCGTGCAGGTTCCACAGCTCACACGGCGATGCGGTCGAGCCGGAGGCGGCCAGGATGCCGTTGACCGCCCGGCGGGCCGCCTCGTTGGCCCCTTCCATGGTGGCCAGGTCGGTGTAGGTGCGGACGTAGTCGGAGGCGAGGAAGAGGTTGTCCACCGAGGTGACGGCGTCGGGGCGGTGGTCCCAGGACCCCGCCGTGTTGACGAGCATGGGCTCGGCGTTGGTGGTCTTGGCCGGCCCCCCTGCCGTCCAGCCGATGTCCGGGTCGATGAAGGCGGAGAGGAGGTCGTCGTCGACGAGGCGGGGCTCCTGGAAGTTGACGTGGGCCTTGGCCTGGTCCCACACCTCGGCGATGATCTCCTCCCGGGTGCAGTCCATGGCCCGCTTGCCGTTGAAGCCGGGCGTCTCCCAGTCGGAGACGTCGACGGAGAGGATGGTCCGCACCCGGCCGTCGCCCATGGCGCCGAGGTCGACGTCGGGCCAGAACTGGTGCTGTGAGAGCGACGTGAGGGCCCACGGCGAGTCCATGTAGATGGTGTGGCCGTGCTGGAGGGTGACGTCGGTGCGCAGGTAGTACTGGACGCCGGTCATCCACCGGGTGCGCAGCTGCCCGATCCCCTCCAGGCGGGGCTCGGCCTTGCGCAGAGCGTCGTCGAGGGGCATGGCCGCCATGACGTCGGCGGGGACGGCGGCCACGTAGTAGTCGGCGTGCTCCTCGTGGGTCCCGGGGCCGTCCGGGGCCTGGACGGTGATGCCCGTCACCCGCTGCCCGTCGCCGTGGATGGCGAGGACGGGGGTGTCGAGTCGGTAGTCCACGCCCAGGGTGCGCAGGTAGTTGACCCAGGGGGTGATCCACACGTCGTTGGTCGGCCCGTTGAGAAGGCGGTCGACGGTGTTGTGGACCTTGGCCATGTCGAATTGCATCTGAAGGAGGATGGCGCCGCCGGTGCGGGCGCTCATCTCCCGGGCCTTGGCCGCCACCAGCGTGCGGGTGAGGCCGTCGGCGCAGAAGTTCTGGTACGCCTCCGAGCGCTGGGCGGCGTCGGTGAAGTCCCACCAGCTCTGGTACTCGAACTCCCCGAAGCGGCGCTCCTCGCAGCTGGTGAGCATGACGAGCAGGCAGCGGGTGAAGTGCTCGAGGTCCTTGGGCGGGATCTCGGTGGCGCTGACGTAGACGTCGTCGAAGTCGAGGCGGAGGTCGGAGAGCGACAGCGGGAAGTGGGTAGGGGCGAGGATCTCGGGGGCGCCCACCCGGGCGATGGCCACCTGGGTGGTGGCCACCAGGTTGTCGGCCACGGTGGCGCCGTCCCGGTAGGGAATCCTCGTCATGGTCTCGGGGAGGTGGCGGTAGAAGCCGGGGATGAAGCGGAAGCCGTGCTCGCCGGGGAGGTCGGCCCGGCCGCCGATGCCCGAGCCGGGCACGGCCACGCTGCGGGCCTTGCCGCCGGGGATGCCCCGGTGCTCGTAGACCACCACGTCGAAGCTCCGCTCGGCCAGCTCGTGGGCGGCGCTCAGGCCGGCGATCCCCCCACCGATGACGGCCACCCGCTGGCGCATCAGCCTTCCTCCTCGTGCCTCGTCGCCGTCGGGGGCGCGCCGGGGCGGCCCACGCCCCAGCGGTCGGCGAGCTCGTCGGGCAGGGCGAAGGACGCCCGCGTGCCGCCCCGTTCGGCGACTAGGAAGGCCTCGAACATCAGCCGGCCGAGGCGTTCCCCGAGCCGGCGCACCACCCGGTCGTGCTCGGCGTCGCGTCCCATCACGGCGGTGGCCCGCCGCAGGGCGCTCAGCTCGGCGTCGTCGATGCGGCTGGGGCGGGCGACGGAGAGGAGGTCGGCCACCTCGTCACCCACCAGGTAGCGGATGAGGGTGGGCGGGAGGTGGTGCTGTCCCGGCGGCATCTGCTTCTGGAGCAGCCCGACGAGAGCGGCCGTCATCTCCACCCCCTCGGGGCTGTGGGCCGTCTGGCGCTTGCGGATCGCCGCCCACGCCTCCTCGGCGTCGGCCAGGTCGAGGGGCAGGAGGTCCTCCCGGATCCCGATCAGGTGGCCGACGACGTTCCAGGCGTGCAGGTAGCACCCGGCGTCGTCGTCGGTGAGGGGCACGCCCAGGCGCCGGAGGGCGTCGAAGACGACGACCGTGAAGGTCATGAGCGTCCCCAGGAGGTCCTCCTGGTTGATGGGGACACCCCAGGCGTGGCACCAGTGGGGCGTGGTGACGGACGGGTCGCACGTCTTGGCCACCGCCGGGTCGTGCTCGATGAGGTGGCGGACGGCGGCGTGCATGAGCCGCACCCGCCGGGCCTCCCGGTAACCCCTGGCGTCGACCTCCAGGCCGCCGGGGGCCATGGCGTCGATGATCATCTGGGCCGTCTCGTAGATCCGCCGGCGGGGGTCGGTGGCCAGGCGGGCGGTGAGGTGGAGGACCTGGACGCCCTTGGCGCCGGCGTAGGCCTCGGGCAGGGCGGCGCAGAACAGCGAGGCGCCG
>JBIOYN010000438.1:0-8515 GCA_044870155.1 Acidimicrobiia bacterium
CGGTCACCACCCCGCCGCACAGGTTGTGGGCGGCGGGGGCCACGGGCAGCCAGTCCCTGGTCGGGTCCAGGCCCACGGCCTGGCAGGCGGCCCAGATGGTGGGAAAGCGGGCGGGGAAACCGTCGATGCGGGTGGCGTCGAGCCACAGGTGGTCGAGACCCCGGTCCGCCAGGCGGGAGGCGATGGCCCGGGCCACCACGTCGCGGGGGGCGAGGTCGCCGAGCGGGTGCTCGGCGGCCATGAAGGCGACGCCGGCTTCGTCGCGGAGCACGGCGCCTTCACCCCGCAGCGCCTCGGACAGGAGGGGGCGGGGCATCCCCGGGTCGTGCAGGGCCGTGGGATGAAACTGCATGAACTCGACGTCGGCCACCGCCGCCCCCGCCCGCAGGGCCATGGCCACCCCGTCGCCGGTCGACAGAAGCGGGTTGGTGGTGACCGAGAACAGCTGGCCGGCACCGCCGCTGGCCAGCACCACATGGGTGGCGACGATCCCCACCCGACCGCCCTGGGGGGAGCGGACGGCCACGCCGGTGGCCCGCCCGCCGGAGACGGTGAGGTCGAGCGCCAGCCAGCCTTCGGCCACATCCACGCCTTCGGCCCGCACCGCCGCCACCAGCGCCCGCTCCACCTCCGCCCCGGTGGCGTCGCCGCCGGCGTGGACCACCCGGGCCAGGGAATGGCCGCCCTCCCGGGCCAGGGCCAGCGCCCCGTCGTCGGAGTCGAAGCTCGCACCCACGGCGATCAACTCCCGGAGGCGGGCCGGGCCCTCGGCGCACAGCACCCGCACGGCATCGGTGTCACACAGGCCCCCGCCGGCGGAGAGCGTGTCGGAGAAGTGCAGCTCGGGGGAATCCGGTGGCGCCAGGGCGGCGGCCACGCCCCCCTGGGCGTAGCGGGTGGCGGAGGCGCCGAGGGGGGCCTTGGTCAGGAGGGTGACGGAGAGGCCGGCCCGGGCCGCGGCCAGGGCGACGGACAGGCCGGCCACGCCGGCGCCCAGGACGAGGACGTCACTCATGGCTCGGCGGGGCCTCGCCCCTAGCCCGCGGACAGTTGAAAGTCGGGGACGGGCCGGTTGCGGTCGTCGACGTGGACGATGAGGGGCGCGAACCCGTCGAGCTCAGCGTCCTCGTATTCGGCGTAGGTGAGGACGATGACCCGGTCGCCGTGGTGGACGAGCCGGGCGGCGGCGCCGTTGAGGGTGACCTCGCCGGGGCCGCCGAAGATGGCGTAGGTCTCGAAGCGGGCGCCGTTGTCGATGTCGAGCACCGTGACCTGCTCCCACTCCCGGATGTCGGCCCGGGCCATGAGCTCGGGGTCGAGCGAGATCGAGCCCACGTAGTTGAGGTCCGCCCCGGTCACCGTGGCCCGGTGGATCTTGGACTTCATCATCCGGCGGCGCACGAGGCCTCCCGCGGGGACGTCGGGGCGACGGTCACGCCCAGATCGACGCTCGCCCCGGCGGCGTCGATCCGGAGGGTCAGGTTGTCGATGAGGCGGACCGGGCCCACCCGGGCGGCCACCGCCACCAACACGTCGTTGCCATCGGGGTCAGCCGCCCCGGGGGAGAGAACTTCGAGGGGTCGGAGTGAGCCGGCGTCCACCACCTCGGCGTACTCCAGGCAGACCAGCTCCTCGGTCGTGGCCACGTTGGCCACCACCCGCCGGAGTCGGCCGGCGTCGCGCTCCCCGCCCCGCACCAGGTCGGCGCCGGTGCACAGAGCCCGGAAGAGCACGGTGGCGGCAGCCCGCTCGGCGGCGGACAGGTGGCGGTTGCGCGAAGACATGGCCAGCCCGTCGGACTCCCGCACCAGCGGGCAACCGACCACCTCCACCGGCAGGTTCAGGTCGGCGGCCAGCCGGCGGACGACGGCCAGCTGTTGGGCGTCCTTGCGGCCGAAGTAGGCGGTCGCCGGGCCCACCAGGGCGAAGAGCTTGGTGACCACGGTGGCCACGCCGTCGAAGTGGCCGGGGCGGCCGGCACCGCACAGCCCCTCGGCCAGGCCGTCGACGTGCACGCTGGTGGCGGGCGGGCCGTCGGGATACATCTCCGCCACCGACGGGACGAAGACGAGGTCGACGTCCTCGGCGGCGGCGACGGTCAGGTCGCCGTCGAGGTCCCGGGGGTAGCGGTCGAGGTCTTCCGCCGGCCCGAACTGGAGCGGGTTCACGAACAGGGAGACGACGATGACGTCGTGGTGAGCCCGGGCGGCCCGCATGAGCGAGCGGTGGCCCTCGTGGAAGGCGCCCATGGTCGGAACGAACCCGATGCTCCCACCGCTGCCCCGGATCGCGTCGAGGCGCTCGCGGAGGTCGGCGATGCGGGTGACGACGGCCGTTTCCACCTGAACCTCGAAGAACCTTTCGTTCCAGCCCCGTTCGGGGTGCCGGACTACTCGGACACCCGTAATCCTAGCGGCGTGCGGCGCACGCCCCGCCAACCAGCGGCGGGGGCGACGACGACTCCGGGGGCGACGTCGGCCAGGGGGGCGAGGACGAACCCCCGCTGGTGGATCCGGGGATGGGGGACGACCAGATCGGGCTCCGCCACCCGGTCGTCGCCCACCATGAGGATGTCGATGTCGAGCGGCCGCGGGCCCCACCGCTCGCCGTCGGCGTCCCGGCCGGCCTCGGCCTCCAGCGCCTTGGCCACGTCCAGCAGCGCCCGGGCGTCGAGCGCCGTGTCCAGGGCGACGACGGCGTTGAGGTAGTCGGGCTGGGTCGGTCCGCCCATGGGCTCGGTCTCGTACACGGCGGACACCGCCGTCACCATTCCCGCCCGGGCCGCCAGGCCGTCGACCGCCGACTGCAGGTGCGCCAGGCGGTCGCCCAGGTTGGAACCTAGCCCGAGGTAGGCGAGGGCCACAGGTCAGCGCTCGATGCGGACGGCGACGTGGTCGATGGCCACGGGGAGCGGAGGACGCAGCTTCTTCACCGTCACCACCACCGACTGGACGCGGGGGTCGGCCCTGGCCGCCTCGGCGATGCGGGCGGCCAGCGCCTCCAGCAGCTGGCACCCGCCCTTCTCCACGACGCCGACCACCCGGGCGGCGAGGTCGTCGTAGTCGATGGTGTCCGAGAGGGTGTCGCTGCGGCCGGCGGCGGTCAGGTCGAGGCGCAGCTCCAGATCGACCTCGAACGGCTGGGGCCGGGCCTGCTCCTCGGGCAGCACGCCATGGGCCCCCAGCGCCCGGATCCCGGTGAGCACGATGGCGTCGGTGGTCACGATTTCCCCCGCCCGGGGCCGAAGCGGATCACGGCCTTGGAGAAGGGAATGAGGTCACGGCGGTACTGGCGATGGACGTCGGCCACGGCCTGATCGGCTTCGGCCCGCAGCGCCCGGATCTCGCCTTCCAGGCGACGGATCTCGGCCCTGGAGTCGTCGAGCTCCTCCTCCAGGGCGATGATCCGCTTCACGCCCGCCAGGCTGACGCCGTCGTTGGTGAGCTCCTGGATGCGCTGCAGGCGGCGGATGTCCCGGTCGGAGTAACGGCGGGAGCGACCCACGGTGCGCTGAGGCTCCACCAGGCCCTTGCGCTCGTAGATCCGCAGCGTCTGGGGGTGGACGCCGGCGAGCTCGGCCGCCACCGAGATCACATACAGCGCCAGGTCCTCTTTCTTGCGCTCCGGACTCATGAGCTCAGACCCCCAGGTGGTCGCGGGGGTTGGCGGGGGTGGCGGCGGCGAGGGCCTCCACCGCCTGGCGCTGCTCGTCGGACAGGGTCTGGGGCACGACCACCTCCACCGTCACCAGCAGGTCGCCGGAGCCGCCCGCCGCCTTGGGCATGCCCCGGCCCCGAACCCGCAGGGTCTTGCCGTGCGGGGTTCCGGGCGGGATGCGCAGCGTCACCGGCGAATCCAGCGTCGGCACCCGCACCTCGGCGCCCAGCGTCGCCTCGGAGAAGGTCACGGGGACCCGCAGCAGCAGGTCGTCGCCCCGACGCCCGAACAGCGGGTGGGGCGAGACGGACACGTTCACGAACAGGTCGCCGGGTGGACCGCCGTTCTGGCCCGGGGTGCCCTTCCCCTTGACCCGGACGCGCTGGCCGTCGGCCACTCCGACGGGGATGCGGACCTTGACCTCACGGGTGCGCGTCTCGGCACCGCCACCCCCGCAGCGGGAGCACGGCGTCTCCACGATCCGGCCCGACCCGGCGCAGCGGGGGCACACCTGGGAGAACGAGAACGGACCCTGGTCGACAGCCTGGCTGCCGGACCCGCCGCACTGGGGGCAGGTCTTGGGCAGCGTCCCGGGGGCGGCGCCCGTCCCGCCGCACTGCGAACAGGGGGCGGCGCCGGTCAGCTGCACGCCGATGGTGGCGCCGTGGACGGCATCCTCGAACGCAAGGTGGACCTCGGCCTCGAGGTCGCCGCCCCGCCGGGGCCCGGCGGCGCCGGGGCCGAAGCCACCTCGTCCGCCGCGCCGGTTGCGACCGCCGAAGAGATTGCCGAGCAGGTCGCCGAAGCCACCCATGTCCCCGCCGGGCTCGAAGCGGACGTTGCCGTCGCCGAAGTCGTAGGTGTTGTAGCCGCCGAAGCCACCCTGCCCGCCGGTGCCGAAGTTGGGGAAGCCACCCGAGCCGGCCATGGCCCGGACCTCGTCGTACTCCTTGCGCTTGGCGGCGTCGCCCAGGACGTCGTAGGCGGCCGACACCTCCTTGAAGCGGTCCTCGGCGCTCTTGTCACCGGGGTTGGCGTCGGGGTGGTACTGCTTGGCCAGCTTGCGGTAGGCGCGCGTGATCTCCTTCTCGGGGGCGTCCTTCTGGACCCCGAGGGTGGCGTAGTAGTCCTTCTCGAACCACTCCCGCTGGGGGGCCATGGGCTTAGGTGGCCACCTTCACCATGGCCGGACGGAGCACCCGGCCCTTGAGCCGGTACCCGGTGCGGACGACGTCGCGCACGCCGGGCTCACCGTCGTCCTCGATGGACATGACCGCCTCGTGGACCTCGGGATCGAAGGGCTTGCCCTTGGCCTCGATGCGCTCCAGACCCGCCTTCTCGAGCACCCCCAACAGCTCGGAGTAGACCAGCTCAACACCTTTGCGCAGGCGCTCGGAGTCGGTCCCGGCGTTGGGCCCCGCAGTATTCAGCAGAGCCAGCTCGAAGGTGTCGAGCACCGGGAGCAGCTGCTCGATGAGCCCGGCGGTGGCCCGCTCCAGGTGGGCGGTCTGGTCGCGCAGCATCCGCTTGCGGAAGTTGTCGAAGTCGGCCTGCAGGCGGCGCAGGTGCTCGAGGTACTCGTCGCGCTCGGCCCGCACCCGGGCCATCTCGTCGGCGACGCCCTCGGCCGGTTCACCGGCCGTGCCCTCCGGCTCGTGGGCCAGCGCTTCGATGGGGTCCTGCGCCGGGACCTCCCCGGGCACCTCGTCGAAGGCGTCGAGCAGGGCGTCGGACGCCTCGTCGTCAGGAGGCCCCCCGGGGGGAGTCGGGTACGGGGTGTCCCCGGGGGGAGTGTCGTTGTACTCGGGCATGGCGGGCTACGCCCCCCGCTCCTCGTCGACGATCTCAGCCTCGGCGACCTCCTCGTCGGCCGGCCCGCCGGCGCCGCCGTCACCGGTCGGACCACCCGAGGCACCGGACGCACCCGAGTTGGCCGCGGCCTGCTGGTAGAGCATGGAGGCGAAGCTCTGGCTGGCGGTGATGAGGCCCTCGTGGGCGCGGCGGATGGCGTCCACGTCGGTGCCCGCCAGCGCCTCCTTCAGCGCCTTGAGGGCGTCCTCGATCTTGGTCTTCTCCTCGGCCGGGGCCTTGTCGCCCTGCTCCCGGAGCAACTTCTCGGTCTGGTAGACGAGGGTGTCGGCGTTGTTGCGGGTCTCGGCCTCCTCCTTGCGGAGACGGTCCTCGTTGGCGTGGGCCTCGGCCTCGCGCATCATGCGCTCGATCTCGTCCCGGTTGAGCGCCGACTGACCGGTGATGGTCATCGACTGCTCCTTGCTCGTGGCCCGGTCCTTGGCCGACACGTGGACGATCCCGTTGGCGTCGATGTCGAAGGTGACCTCGATCTGGGGGATGCCCCGGGGTGCGGGCGGCAGGTCGACGAGCTGGAACTTGCCCAGTGTCTTGTTGCGGTAGGCCATGTCCGACTCACCCTGGAGCACGTGGATCTCCACCGACGGCTGGCCGTCCTCGGCGGTGGTGAACACCTCCGAGCGCTTGGTGGGGATGGTCGTGTTGCGCTCGATGAGCCGGGTGAAGATCTGGCCCTTGGTCTCGATGCCGAGCGACAGCGGCGTGACGTCGAGCAGGAGGATGTCCTTGACCTCGCCCTTGAGTACGCCGGCCTGGATGGCGGCCCCCACGGCCACCACCTCGTCGGGGTTGACGCCCTTGTGCGGCTCCTTGCCGGTGAGCTCGGTCACCAGGGCCTGGACGGCGGGCATGCGCGTCGAGCCGCCCACCAGGATCATGTGGTGGATGTCGGACTTGGTCAGCCCGGCGTCGCGGATGGCCTGCTCGAAGGGTCCTTTGCAGGCGTCGAGGAGGTCGGCCGTCATCTCCTGGAACTTGGACCGGGTGAGCTTGGACTCGAGGTGCAGCGGCCCGTCCGGGGTGGCCGAGAGGAACGGCAGGTTGATGGTCGTCTCCTGGGTGGAGGAGAGCTCGATCTTGGCCTTCTCCGCCGCCTCCTTCAGGCGCTGGAGGGCCATCTTGTCCTTGGACAGGTCGATGCCGTGGGCGTTCTTGAACTCTGACACCAGCCAGTCGATGACCCGCTGGTCCCAGTCGTCGCCGCCCAGGTGGGTGTTGCCCGCCGTGGCCTTGACCTCGAAAACGCCTTCGCCGATGTCGAGGATGGACACGTCGAAGGTGCCCCCGCCGAGGTCGAAGACCAGGATGGTCTGGTCCGTCTCCTTGTCCAGGCCGTAGGCCAGGGCGGCGGCGGTGGGCTCGTTGATGATGCGCAGCACCTCGAGGCCGGCGATGCTGCCCGCCTCCTTGGTGGCCTGGCGCTGGGCGTCGTCGAAGTAGGCCGGCACGGTGACCACGGCCTGGGTGACGGTGTCCCCGAGGTAGCTCTCGGCGTCCCGCTTGAGCTTTTGCAGGATGCGGGCCGAGATCTCCTGAGGGGTGAACTTCTTGCCGTCGATGTCGATGCTCCAGTTGGTGCCCATCTCCCGCTTCACCGACCGGATCGTCCGATCCGGGTTGGTGATGGCCTGGCGCTTGGCCACCTCGCCGACGAGCACCTCGCCCGTCTTGGAGAAAGCCACCACCGAGGGAGTGGTCCGCTGTCCCTCGGCGTTGGGGATGACGGTGGGCTCACCTGCTTCGAGCACCGACACGACGGAGTTGGTGGTGCCGAGGTCGATGCCGACGGCCTTGGGCATGGGGTTCAGCCTCCAGTAGCTCAGGGGTTTTGAAGAAAACTTGAGTGTGATGATATCAACTTCTGCGAGTGCCCGGAAATTCCTCGGCGTCACGACCGGCCCGGCGGCCACACTGGTCCGGTGACCGAGCTGGCCATCAAGGCCGACCACGTCGGGCGCACCTTCGCCGTGCGCCGTTCCGAGGCCGTCGTGGCTCTGCGCGACGTCAGCCTGGAGGTCCCCCGGGGCGAGCTGTTCGGCCTGCTCGGGCCCAACGGGGCGGGCAAGACGACCCTCATCAAGATCCTCGTCACCCTGCTGCTGCCGTCCTCGGGCCAGGCCCGGGTGGCCGGCTTCGACGTGGCCACCCAGGCCCGCGACGTGCGCTGGCGCATCGCCATGGTGTCGGGCGGCGAGGAGACCGGCTTCGGCATGTTGACCCTCACCGAGCAGCTGTGGATGTTCGCCTCGCTCCACGGCATGGGGACCCGGGAGGCGCGCCGTCGCATCGCCGAGCTGCTCGACGTGGTCGGGCTGGGCCACGTCGCCTCCCGCAAGGTCAGCGACCTCTCCACGGGCATGCGCCAGCGCCTGAACCTGGCCCGGGGCCTCCTCACCGAGCCCGAGGTGCTCTTCCTCGACGAGCCCACCGTGGGCCTCGATGTCGAGGCGGCCCGCGACCTGCGCGTCTACATCCGGCGGTGGATGGCGGAGCGGGGCGCCAGGGGTTCGGGGGCTGCCCCGGTCCCCAGGACCATCCTCCTCACCACCCACTACCTGGCCGAGGCCGAGGCGCTCTGCGACCGGGTGGCCATCATCGACCGGGGCATGATCCTGGCCTGCGACACCCCGGCCCGGCTGCGCCGGGGAGCGAGCGGGATCATCCGCCACCGCATCCAGGTCGAGCCCATCCCCGCCCCCGGGTGGGAGCGGGTGGTGCTCGACCTCCGCCGGGCCACCATCGACGGTCCCGACGAGCTGACCGTCGACCTCGGGCCCGCGGGAGACGTGGGCGCGCTGGTGGCGGCACTGTCGGCCGCCGGCTCCCGGGTCACGGGTATCGCCACCGTCGAGCCGACCCTGGAGGACGTGTTCGTCGAGATCGTGGGACGGGAGATCGATCCGGTCGATCCGGTGGACGTCCAATGACCGGCGGGGCGCAGCTCTTCTTCCGGGCGGCGCTGGGCCGGGCCTATCCCCGGGTGTGGGGC
>JBIOYN010000439.1:0-11747 GCA_044870155.1 Acidimicrobiia bacterium
CGCAACTCACCCACCTGGCGGTGCTTCAGCTGGCGCAGCGTGCGGGGCACGTCAGGACCTGCGGAGCAGGGAATGGTGGCTGGGGCCGGGGCCCCCGGCCACATCGCGATGAGCCGCCAGGCGAAGAGCCATCACCAGAGCCGAGGTTACCGGCCGGGTTGCTATCCTTTGGCGTTCCCCGTCGTACGAAGGCAGTGAGGTCACCATGTCTGCGGTCTGCGAGCTGTGCGGCAAGCGCCCCCGGGTGGGCATGCGGGTGAGCCACTCGCACCGGCGGACCAAGCGCCGCTGGAACCCCAACATCCAGCGCATCCGCGCCCTGGTGGCCGGCAGCCCCCGCCGCATGCGGGTCTGCACCTCCTGCCTCAAGGCGGGCAAAGTCCAGAAGGCCTAGCCCCGCCCCGCCGCCGTCCCCGAGCGTTCTGGGCACAGATTTTCTCGGAAGCTGAGAAGATCCGTGCCCAGAATCGGAGGGCTCAGGGCACGGGGTGCTCCCAGCCGGACGGGGGCACCGGACGTGTGGACCCGTCGGCCTCCTTCACCGCGATGTCCCCACCGGACGTCACGGTGCCGATCCTCGCCGGCGCAGCCAGCCCGGCGGCCAGGAACACTTCCATCACCCGGTCCGCGTCCGGCGCCGTGAAGCACAGTTCGTAGTCGTCCCCGCCCGCCAGCGCGTCCTCCAACGAGGCCCCGGCCCCCAGCGGGACGTCCGCCGCCTCCAGGACCGCCCCCACCCCCGACTGGCGGCCGATGTGGCCCAGGTCCGACGACAGGCCGTCAGAGATGTCGATCATGGCGGTGGCCCCCGCGTCGGCCGCCGCCCGGCCCTCGGCCAGGCGGGGAACCGGCCGGTGCAGCCGCTCGACGGACTCCGCCGGCGGCTCCTCCCCGCGCCGGAGCCCGTGGAGCGCGGCGCGCGGCCCGCCCAGTGGACCGGTCACGAACACCGCGTCACCAGCATGGGCCCCGGAACGCAGCACGGCGCCGACCGGCGGGGCTTCCCCCAGCACCGCCACGGCCAGGACGAGCTGATCGCCCACCGCCGTGTCCCCGCCGACCAGGGGGCAGCCCATCGCGTCTGCCGCCGCCCGCAACCCGCCGGCCACCTCGTCGGCCACACCGGGGCGGCCTCTGGGAAGGACCACCGCCGCCACCGCCGCCCGGGGCGCGCCGCCCATGGCGGCGAGGTCGGAGCAGTTGACCGCCAACGCCTTCCACCCGGCGTCGAAGAGGGTGGAGAACCGGAGGTCGAAGTGGACCGACTCGACCATGGCGTCGGTGGCGAAGAGGAGCCCTCCGGCGAGCACGGCGGCGTCGTCGCCCAGCCACACCTCGCCCGGCGGCGACGGAGGGAGCGCGCCCGCCAGCCGCTCCAGAAACGCGAATTCGCCGCTCAGGCGTGCCTCCGGTTAGGTTCCGCCCCCATGCAGGGCGTGATCAAGACCTACGATCCTGCCACTGGCGAGGGCGTCGTCGTGCGGGATACGGATCGGGCGGAATACGCCCTGGCCGGTACCGCCCTCGAGGGGTCGATCTTCCGGACCCTGCGCCAGGGACAGCGCGTCGTCTTCGAGCTCGACGAGAACCAGCGCGCCGTTCATCTCCGCACCGGCGCCGAACCCGACCTCGGGATGGGCAGCGTCCAGCTGTAGTTCGGACAGGTCACAAGTACCATTCGGGAGCATGGTGGCGCTCTTGGCCGTGGTGTTCCTGGTGGTGCCCATCGCCGAGTTGGCCGTCATCATCGCCGTGGGATCCCGGATCGGCGTCTTCAACACCATCGGGCTGCTCATCGTCATCTCGGTGGTGGGAGCCTGGCTGGCCAAGCGCGAGGGCCTGGGTGTGCTGCGCCGCATCCGGGCCCAGCTCGACGCCGGCCGGATGCCGACGACCGAGTTGATGGACGCCTTCCTCGTGATGTTCGCCGGAGTGCTCCTCCTCACGCCCGGGTTCCTCAGCGACTGCCTGGCCATCGCCCTCCTGCTTCCCCCGGTGCGGGCCTTCGTGCGCGGCAGCCTGCGGCGCTACTTCGCGGCGCGCATCGCGCTGCGGTAGGCGGCAAGAGGCGCCGCATCCACCTGGCGCGGGCTCCGACGACCGCTACGGGTAGCGACCGGCCGGCCCCGGTGACCCGGGGGCCGGTTACTCGATGCTGATCCCGAGGCGCCCGCTGACCGGGGCCAGGAGCCCGGTGACGGGGTCGACGACCGCTTCGACCACCGGGATCTCAGGAAGCGAAACGGTGACGGCAACGCCCAGCGGGGCGGCGTCAGCCGATGTGCCGTCGGCGTCGGGTACCGGCGTGGTCACGGCCACCCCCACGGGCACGGCCTCGGCCAGATTGAGCCCGGCGGAAGCGGCCACATCTTCGACCGTGCCCAGCACCGAGGTCACCACGTCGCCCACCGGGGTGCCCGGAAGGATGCTGCCATCGGAGCCGGAGCCGTCGTCGCCCGGAGGCCGCAGGAGACGCTGGCGGGTGTCGTTCTCGTTCCCCGGGCCGTTCGGGGTCCGGCCGAACCGCGGGAACAGGCGGTTGCGCGACCCGCTGGTGCCGGACGGATCGGCGGTCGCCGGCGTCCGGTCGGCGGCGGCGGACTCGGCGGATGGGGCGGTGGACTTCCCGGCGCCCACGGCGACCACGTCGAGGAGGGCGGGGTCGGCCCGGGCGGGCAGGACCCGGAGGACAGCAGGCCCGTCCCCGGGCTTGGCCGCCGCCACCTCGACCTTGGGGGTCACCTTGTTGTCGTTGATGACCGCGGGCACCGCTGCGCCCGTCAAGGCCAGCACCATCATGGTGATCCCGGCCAGGGCCTTCGAGACCAGCGGGGCCTCAGCCACCTGCGCCGCCTGGGCCGCCTGGGCCACCTCGGGGGCATGGGACAGCACCGACCCGTTCTCGAAGAACCGCATCCAGCCCTTCTGCAGCCCGGCCAGCAGCAGCGGGACAGGCAGGAAGGCGTTGCGCAGGGTGGCGTTCACGTCGGTGAGCTCGTCCCGGCGGCAACGGCACTTGGCACAGGCGTCCAGGTGGATCTGCAGGCTCAGGCGCTCCCGGTCGGGAAGCTCACCACGCACGTAGTTGCCCAGCCGGCTGACCGTGGCCCGGCACTCCTCGGAGGCCTCGGACCGGAGGTGGGCCTGGAGGTAGGCCTCCCGGAGGCCCTTGCGGGCCCGGTAGGCGAGAGCGGCCACGGCGTTGGGCTTGATGCCGATGCGCCTCGAGACCTCGGCGGGCGAGAGCCCCTCGACCTCGGTCAACCACAAGACGGTCCGCCAGCGGGACGGCAGCGCCTGGAGGGCCTCGCCCACCAGGTTGCGCTCCAGCCCCAACAGGGCGACATCGTCGGCGGTGAGGCTGGCGGGCCCGTCGGGGACGGTGTCCCGCAGGTCGACCCGCCGCTCCCGGCGGAGCCGGTCGGTGGCGGCGTTGCGCACCGCCGTCAGGAGGTAGGGACGGAAGCTGATGTCGCGCCCCGCCATGCGGGGCAGGGCGGCGAAGACCCGGGCGAATCCTTCGGCCACGGCGTCCTCAGCGTCGGCGGAAGAGGTGGCGCACATGCCTGCGACCTTGCGGGCGGCATCACGGTGGCGCAGGTACAGCGCTCCGAACGCGGTCTTGTCACCCTCACGGGCCCGCTCGAGGAGCTCCTCCTCGCTGATCACCGCTATGTCTGTCAGGTTGATGAGCCTGACCGTGGTGTCGCTCATGGCGTCCTCCCCAAACCAGACAACGCCGGTGCAACCCCCAAATGACGCGAACCACCAGAAATTCTCCCATATTTCACGCCTCGTGACATAACGGGAGCGTTACAACTGCACTCAGTGACCAAAAAGGCGTCCGGCCGGGGGGAACGACCCACGTGAGCTCCTCTGCCACTCGGCGGCCCGCCACCGGCCGCCTGATGCCCGAGAACTTCGCCAGGCGTTCACCAGTTCCTCGCCGGAACGGTTGGGATTGCCGGGATTGCCCGATCTGGTCCCGCTCTAGTCCCAGGTCCGGAGGTCGCTGAAGGGCGCGCTGTCGGCGTCGATGGAAGGCACGACGACGACCTCCACGTCGAAGCGCAGGCCGGACCGGACGGCGGCCTTGACCGCCGCCACCACTTCCGACTCGGAGCCGTCAGCGGGCACGACCTCGCAGCGCAGCGCATCCTTGTGGTCGACGCGGTCGATGAGGAACCGGTAGGCGGCCACCTCCGGTACCTCACCCATGACCTGGACCACCTGCCGGGGATGGAGGAACATGCCCCGGACCTTGACCGCCTCGCCGGAGCGGCCGAGCCAGCCCACCAGCCGGGGCGTCGGACGCCCACAGGGGCACTCGTCCTCGGCGAAGGCGGAGAGGTCCCCGGTCCCGAACCGGACGAGCGGGTAGTGGGGGGCGAACACGGTCACCACCACCTGGCCCTCACCGCCGTCCAGGCGGGGCTGCCCGTCTTCGAGGGTGCACACCTCCACCAGGGCGTCGTCGGGGACATGCAGGCCGGCCACGGCGTCGCACTCGAACCCCAGGTTTCCGGTCTCGGCCGTCCCGTACATCTGGCGGACGACGGGCACGCGCTCCTCCAGCCAGGCCCGCAGCGAGGGCGGGAGGGGCTCGGCGGCGACCAAGGCCCGCTGGATGCGCAACGGCGGGCCGCCCTGGGCGTCGGCCCGCTCCAGCAGGGCCTTGAGGTAGCTCGGAGTCCCCATGTAGGCGGTGACCCCCACATCCCGGGCGGCGCGGAGGACCAGTTCGAAGTTGCCCACCCCGGCGGGGATCACCCGGCAGCCGAGGGCCATGGCCCCCTGCTCGAACATGACGCCGGCGGGCGAGAGGTGGTAGCCGAAGCAGTTGAGCACGGTGTCGGCGGGGCTGAAGCCGGCCGACTCCAGAGCGATCCCCAGCCGCCAGTGATCACCCCCCGCGGTTTCGGGCTCGTAGATCGGCCCGGGTGACTGGAAGACGCGCCGGACCTCGGCGCCGGGCGCCAGCAGACCCCCGAAGGGCGGCTCCTTGGCCTGGAGGTCGAGGAGGTCGTCCTTGGTCATGACGGGAAGCCGGTCCAGGCCGGCGACGTCGGCGAGATCTTCGGGTCGCATCCCCGCCGCCCGGACCCGGGCGGCGAGCGCCGGCACCGAGGCGGCGGCCACGGCCAGGATCGCCGCCACCCGGGGGTCGAAGGTGGCCCGGTACGCCTCGAGGAAGCTCACAGCCAGCGCTTCCGCCGCTTGTAGTGCTTGACCTCCCGGTAGCTCTTCCGGGTCCCGGTCTCGGAGAGGCCGAGGTAGAACTCCTGGACGTCGGGGTTGGAGGCGAGCTCGGCGGCCGGCCCCTCCAGGACGATCCTGCCGTTCTCCATGACGTAGGCGTGGTTGGCGATCTCCAGGGCCCGGCGGGCGTTCTGCTCCACCAGGAGCACAGTGGTCCCCAGCTCGGCGTTGAGGGCCTTGATCCGGTCGAAGATCTCCGCCACCAGCAACGGCGCCAGACCGAGCGAGGGCTCGTCGAGCATCATCAGCTTGGGCCGGGACATGAGCGAGCGCCCGATGGCCAGCATCTGCTGCTCGCCACCCGAGAGGTACCCGGCGTGGCCGGTGCGCCGCTCCTTGAGCCGCGGGAAGAAGTCGTAGACGAGGTCGAGGTCCTCCGACACCCCCGACCGGCGGGTGTAGGCCCCGGAGAGCAGGTTCTCGTGCACGGTGAGGTGTTCGAACACCCGCCGGCCTTCCATGACCAGGGAGATGCCGAGGCGCACGATGGCGGCGGCGTTCAGGCGGTGGATGGGCTTCCCGTCGTAGATGACGTTGCCCTCGGTGACCTCGCCGTGCTCGGTGGTGAGCAACCCGGCCACGGCCTTGAGCGTGGTCGACTTGCCCGCTCCGTTGGAGCCGAGCAGAGCCACGATCTGGCCCTGGCCCACCGCCAGCGACAGGCCCCGGAGGACGAGGATCACGTCTTCGTAGATGACCTCGATGTTGTTGATTTCGAGGATGTTGGTACCGGGGCCCGGCGCAGGCCGGGCCCCGGTGTCAGTCGCCTGTGCGACCGGCTCAGATGTCAATCTCTTCCATCAGCTTCTCGAAGTGGCCCTTCCACGTGCCGTCGGGGAGGGTCTCGCCCTTGACGACGTACAGCGGCGTGGACTGTAGGCCGGCATGGTTCTTCTCGCTGAAGGAGATGGGCTTGGACACACCACCGGTGCTGAAGTCCTTGACCGTCTCGAGAGCGGCCTTGACGTCGGGGCCGGTGATGTCGCCACCGTCAGCGGCCTTGAGCGCCTTGGCGATGCCCTCGGACATGGTGGCCATGGTGAACCAGCCCTGGACGTAGCGCAGCGTCTTGGCCTCCAGGTTCTCCTCGCTGCCGGTGAACGTCACCAGGTCCTTGAGGCCCTCGGCGCCGGCGGTGGCCGGTGCGAAGGGCATGACCGCCACGGTGCCCTCGGCGGCCTTGCCGGCCCCCTTGAGGAAGATCTCGTCACCGCACCAGTTCATGCACACGATGGTGGCCGTGTTGCCGGCCGCCCGGATGTTCTGGGCCAGCTTGGCGCTGGGTGAGGGGACGTTCTGGATGACGATGTACTTGGCTCCCTTGCCCTCGTTCTGGAGCTGGGGGTTGAAGTCCTGGGCGCCGGTGGGCATCTTCACCGCCACCATCTCGATCTTCAGCTTGTTCTCGGTGATGTACTTCTGCCCGTCCTCCAGGGGGGACGTGCCGAAAGGGCTGTCGTGGTGGAACACGGCCACCTTGGTCTGGGCGCCCTTCTCCGTCTCGCTGATGTACTTGAGGACGGCCCGGAGCTGGTTCGAGTAGCTGACCCCCGGGAAGAAGTTGTAGGGCGTCTCCTGGGGGTTGGACAGCGTCTCGGCGTAGGAGGCCGACATGAACGGGATCTCGTCGCTCGTCACGCGCGTCCGCAGGGCCTCGGTGTCGGCGGTGCCCCATCCCATGAAGACGACGGCGCCCTCGGAGACGTACTGCGAGTACAGCTGTTCGGCGTTGGGGACCTTGTAGCCGAAGTCCGAGAAGCGCAGGTCGACCTTGTGCCCGTCGATCCCGCCCTTGTCGTTCGTGAACTTCACGAAGTCCTGGATGCCCTGGGAGTAGGGCGTGCCCACGTCGGCCGTGGGCCCGGACTGGTCGAAGATGGCCCCCACGATAATGGGCTTCTTGTCTGCGCCTCCCGATGCCGCGTTCTCGTTGCCACCGCCCTTGTCTCCTCCGCCGCAACCTACGGCGAGAAGGGCGAGGGCGACGAAGAGCACGGACTTTCTCGCCATTCGATGCATGCCTCCTCCTTGTGTGGTGGGACTGCTGCTGTCAATAGCGGAACGGCCAGAGCCGGAAATAGTCCTTGATGCGTTGCCAGAGCCGCGCCAGACCCCGGGGCTCGAGCAGCAGGAACGCCACGATGACGGCCCCGAAGGCGAAGAGTTTGAGCGCTGAGGTGTTCAAGCCGAGGTTCTCGAACGTGTTCCGGTAGTCCTGGCCCATGCGCTCGATGAAGGACTCGAGCCAGATCATGAACGTGGTTCCGTACACCGCCCCGGCCACCGAGCCGAGGCCGCCGATGATGATCATCGCCACCGCCAGGAACGACTGGTCGATGTCATAGCGCTCCCAGGTGACGACATTGCGCCAGTGGGCGTTGAGGGCGCCCGAGAACCCGGCCAGCCCACAGGCGATGGCGAAGGCGATGACCTTGTAGCGGCCGACGTGGACCCCGATGACCTCGGCGGCGATGTCCTGGTCCCGGACGGCGATGAAGGCCCGCCCGAAGCCGGTCCGGAAGAGGTTGCGGACAGCCATGACCACGAGCGCCAGGCAGATCAGCGCGATCCAGTACCAGACGAAGTCGCTCTTGAGCTGGGTTCCGCCGGTGCACAGCTTGCTGCCGCTCTCCCCTCCGAGGCACGGCGCCCTGGCTGCAATGTTCCCGGCCCCGGCGGTCAGGTAATCCCAGTTCCGGAAGACGTACGACAGGATGTACTGGGCGGCCAGGGTGGTGATTGCCAGGTACAGGCCCTTCACCCGCAGCGCCGGGAGCCCGACGAAGGCGCCGATGGCGGCGGCCAGGAGCGAGCCCACGAGGACGCCCACGGGCATGGGCCACCCGTAGCGACTGGCGACGTTGGCGGTGGCGTAGGCGCCCACGCCGAGGAAGCTCCCGGTGGCCAGGCTGACGAGACCGGTGAAGCCGGTGAGGACCATGAGGCCCACGACCGAGATCCCGAAGATGATCAGCCGGGTGAGGGCCTGGAGCCAGAAGGCGTTGTCCTGGAGGGCGAACGGGGCGACGACGGCCACGACGACGATGAGCGCCAGGCGGATCCACTCCGCCCGCGTGTGCCGGAGGGCGAAGTCCTTCCGGTAGTCGGTGTGGTAGATGCCCGTCGCCATGGCCATCGTCGTCAGACCCTCTCGATCCGGATCTCGCCGAACAGCCCGTAGGGCCTGATCAGCAGGATGAGGACGAGGATGACGAAGGGGATCACCTGCTCCAGCCCGTCGCCGATGTAGCCCCCGGTGTAGGAGTAGAGGATCCCGACGATGGCGCCGGCGACGGGCGCTCCCACCAGCGAGTCGAGCCCACCCAGAATGACCACGGGAAAGACGTAGATGCCGAACTGCTGGATGTCGAGGAGGTTGTACTGGCCGTTGATGCTGGCCAGCAGGAGACCGCCGATGGCGGCGCTCATGCCGGACAGGGCCCAGGACAGGGCGAAGATCCGGTTCACGCTGATCCCCTGCACCATGGCGGCCTGCTGGTCGTCGGCCACGGCCCGCATGGCGATCCCCTGCCGGGAGTACCGGTAGAAGAGGCCGACGGCCACGAGCAGCAGGGCGGCCACCGCAATGGCCATCATCCCCTTGTGGTAGAAGTTGACGGCACCTCCGCCGATCCCGACGACGAACTTCCCGCTGGGCATGAAATCGGGTTCCGCGCGCACGTCGGTGCCCCAGAAGAGCAGCCCGATGGCGGCCAGGGCGGAGGCCAGCCCTATGGTCACCATGATGACCGAGAGCGAAGACTCGCCCACCAGCGGACGCAGGACCACCCGCTCGATCACGAGGCCCAGCAGCGCGCTGACCAACATGGCCAACACGATGGCCAGGGGCCAGGGCACCCCCCACGTGACCTCGGCCGTGTAGACCATGAACCCGCCGATCAGCAACAGCTGGCCCTGGGCGAAGTTCACCACCTCGGTGGCCTTGTAGATCAGGACGAACCCCAGCGCCCCCAAGGCGAGCACGGCCCCGTTGGCCAGGCCGTTGAAGGTGAGCTGGACGAACTTCTCCATGTCCGCTATTTCGTCCCGAAAGCCATGCGCTTCCCGCGCTCCTTGGGCACGAACCCGTCCATGTTCACAATCTGGAGCGGGACGTCCCGGGTCACCTTGGTGCCGTCCTGGTAGGTGACGGTCGACTTCATGGTCACGCTCTCCGCCCCGGAGGTCAGAGCCTCGATGATTCCGGCGTAGCGCTCGTTGACGACCCGCCGGCGGACCTTGCGGGTCCGGGTGATCTCGTCGTCGTCAGGGTCGAGCTGCTTGTGGAGGAGCACGAAGCGTCGCACTCGGGCGCTCTCGGGGAGGTCCTCGTTGGCCCGGGCCACCTCCCCGGCGATCAGCTCCCGGACCTCAGCCTTGCCGGCCAGGTCAGTGTAGGTGGTGTAGTTCAGCCGCTGGTGCTCGGCCCACACTCCGGTGGTGGAGGGATCGATGTTGAGCATGGCGGTGATGTCGGGGCTGCCGTCGGACCAGAAGATCACCGCTTCCTCGACGTAGGGCGAGAACTTCAGCTTGTTCTCGATGAAGGCCGGTGAGAAGCGGGTGCCGTCGGGCATCTCCATGACGTCCTTGGCCCGGTCGATCACCACCAGGTGGCCGTGCTCGTCGAGGTAGCCGGCGTCGCCGGTGTGGAGCCATCCCTCGGCATCGACGGCTTCGGCGGTGGCGGCCTCGTTGCCGTAATAGCCCTGGAACACCGACGAGTTCCGCAGCAGGATCTCGCCGTTGTCGGCAATCTTGAGCTCGGTCCCGGGACAGGGCTTGCCCACGGTGGCGAACTTGATGTCGTTGTCGGTGTGCATGACGGCGATCCCGCAGATCTCCGTCTGGCCATAGATCTGCTTGAGGTTCACGCCGATGGCGTGGAAGAAGCGGAAGACGTCCGGGCCCAGCGGCGCCCCGCCCGTGTAGCAGCGCTTGATGCGGGCGACCCCGATCTGGTCGCGGACGGAGCGCAGCGCCACCAGGTCGGCGATGCGGTGCTTGAGCTTGAGCCCCGGCGACGGCTGCTCGCCCTTGAGCTTGGTGGCGGCATACTGGTCCCCCACCGCGTAGCCCCACCCGAAGACCTTGCGCTTGAGCCACCCGGCCTCGCCCACCCGCACCATGACCGAGGACAGGAGGTCCTCCCAGATCCGGGGCGGGCTGAAGACGAAGTCCGGACCGAGCTCGCGGTAGTCGGAGCGCTGGGTGGTGGCCTCCTCGGCGAAGCTGACCGTCAGCCCGGCCGGGAGGCAGTAGGCCACGGTGATCATCTGCTCGCCGATCCAGGCCAGGGGGAGGAACGACAGATAACGGTCGCCGGGGCCGATGCCGTCCACCGACTTCAAGGCGGCGCCCATGTCGAGCAGGTTCCTGTGCGACAGCATGGCCAGCTTGGGCCGTCCCGTCGTCCCCGAGGTGGTGCAGATGGAGGCGATGTCGCTGCTCTTGCCCCGGGCGATCTGCTCGTCGAGCCAGCCCGGGCGCTCGGCGGCCCACTCCCGGCCCCGGGCCTCCACGGCGGTGAAATCGAGCAGGTAGGGCAGGTCGTAGCTCTCCAGGCCCCGGGGGTCGTAGTAGACGACGGTCTCCACCCCGGGCAACTGGTCCTTCAGCTCCACCACCTTGTCGACCTGCTCCTGGTCCTCGCACACCACCAGGCGGACCTTGCCATCGGTGAGGACGTGGACGACCTCCTCCCCGACGCTGGTGGGGTAGATCCCCACCGTGCACGCTCCCAGGCTCTGGGCGGCGAGCTCGGCGATCAGCCACTCCGGCCGGTTGTCCCCGAGGACGGCCACGACCTCGCCGGCCTGGACGCCGAGGGAGCCGAGCCCGTGGGCGAAGTCACGCACCCTGGTGTGGAGCTGCCGCCAGGTGAGCGGCTGCCAGATGCCGTACCGCTTCTCCTGGACGGCGATCCGGCTGTCTCCGTACCGGCGGTCGAGCTCGGCCAGGACCTTGGGGAAGGTGGTGTTCTCGTCGATCGGGATCGGATCGTGGGAGAGCCTGGCCCCCTTCATGCGTGGGCCTCCTGCCCCAGGTAGGCGTCGCGCACGGCCTGGTCGGCCCCGACCTCGTCGGGCGTCCCATCGGCGATGCAGCGACCGAAGTCGAGGACGATGACCCGGTCCGAGATGTCCATGATCACTCCCATGTCGTGCTCGATGAGCACCGTGGTGACCCCCGCCAGCTCGTTGACGTCGAGGATGAAGCGGGCCATGTCCTCCTTCTCCTCGGCGTTCATACCCGCCATGGGCTCGTCGAGCAGCAGGATGCCGGGCTGCATGCACAGGGCCCGCCCCAACTCCACCCGCTTCTGGAAGCCGTAGGCCAGGGCCCCGACCGTGCGGTTGCGCACGGCCTGGATCTCGAGCAGGTCGATGACCTGCTCGACCAGCTCGCGTTCCCTGATCTCCTGGCGCTGGGCGGGGCCGAACCACAGGCACGAGCGCAGGAGGCTGTGCTTCATGTGGACGTGGCGG
>JBIOYN010000440.1:0-2163 GCA_044870155.1 Acidimicrobiia bacterium
TCCCCACCGCCGGCCCCTGAGCCACGAACTCGTAGGTGAAGGACTGGCCCGGCTTGACCGGGGGCTGGGTGATGTCGGGGACCCCGTCCATGGAGTTGGGGGTCTTGAGGCCGTGGAAGTGGATGACCGTCGACTGCGTCATCTGGTTGTGGAGCACGACCCGGAGCAGATCGCCGCTGTTGACCTTGAGGGTGGGACCGGGAACGGTGCCGTTGTAGGCCATGGCCTTGACGAACTTGCCCGGCTCGACCTCCCAGTCGATCTCGCTGGCCGTGAGCTCGAACATCTTGGCGCCGTCGGCGGCGATGGTGGGCTCCAGAGGCTGGGCCCCGAGGCCCTTGGTCTTGGCCGTGCCGGTGGCGAAGGCCACGGTGGCCTTGGCCATGGTGGCGTCCATCTCGTCGGCGGCCATGGCCGCATGGGCGCTGTGGTCGACCGTACCGGCGGCGACCACCTTGAGCCCGCCTTTCATGCCGGCGTCCTTGTGGCCGGAGATGGTGCACACCAGGGTGTAGGTCCCCTTGTCGAGGTCGCCGAGGTCGAGGCCGGCCGACTCGCCCGGGTTCAGCTGAGGCGTTTCCAGGTTCTTGCCTTCGACGGAGAGGGTGTGGGGAGCCGCACCCTTGTTCACGACCTTGAGGACGGCACCCTCTTCGGCTTCAACCGTGGCCGGACTGATGGCGAACTCGGACAGCGACACGGTCACGGCCTCGGCCGGGACCTCGGAGGAGGCGACGGCTCCATGCTGGGTGACGGCACCCGAGCTGTCGTCACCGGCGCTGACGATGAGCGCGGCCATGGACAGCATGACGGCGATGACCGAGAACACGGTGGTGGCCAACCGGCCGATGCTCACTTCGACGGTCTTGGTGGGCGCGTCCATCGGGAAATCTCTCCTCGGGTCGGAACTCGTGGTCCCAGCATCGGAGAGAGCGGGGGTGACGCCCCAGGGGCTTCGGTCGGGTGAGTGGGGGCCGAAAGTCCCGAACGGCGGGACGGCGGCTACGCCTGGTCGCGCCCTTCCCGCTTGCGCCGTTCGGACAGGCGGGCGGCGTAGGCGGCCGCCTCCGAGCGGCGGCTCATGCCCAGCTTGGCCCGCAGGTTGGAGACGTAGTTCTTCACCGTCTTCTCGGCCAGGAAGATCGTCTCGGCGATCTGGCGGTTGGTGTGCCCCTCGGCGATGAGGTCGAGGATCTTGCGCTCCTGGTCGGTGAGACCTGCCAGCTCGTCCTCCTCGGGCTTGGCCCGCAGGCGCTCCAGCACCTTTCCTGTGAGGGAGGGGTCGAGCAGCGACTCGCCCCGGCCCACGCGGCGGACAGCGTCCACCAGGTCGGTGCCGCGGACCTGCTTGAGCACGTAGCCGGACGCTCCCGCCATGATGGCGGCGAAGAGGGCCTCGTCGTCGGCGAAGGAGGTGAGCATCAGGCAGCGCACCTCCGGATGGCGGGAGCGGATCTCCCGGCACACCTCGATGCCGTTGCCGTCGGGCAGACGGACGTCGAGCACGGCGACCTCGGGCCGGGTGGCCGGGATCCGACCCAGGGCCTGCTCGGCGGTGCCCGCCTCGCCCACCACCTCCAGGTCGTCCTCCGCCTCCAGGAGATCGCGCAGGCCCCGGCGCACGATCTCGTGGTCATCGAGGAGGAAGATTCTCGTCACCCCCTCATTCTGGCCTATGCAGGCGGCCCGGGACGCCTTTCTCGTACATTCTGGAGGCGATGCCCGCCCAAGCCGGCCCCCTGGCCCTGCGCCGCCTGATCGACGCCGTGCTCTCCATCAGCGCCGACCTCGATCTGCACTCCGTGCTGGAGCGGATCATCGCCGCCGCCGTCGAGCTGGTGGACGCCCGCTATGGCGCCCTGGGGGTGCTCGACGAGACGGGGACACGGCTGGCCAATTTCCTCACCGTCGGGCTCGACAGCGAGACCTACGCCGCCATCGGCGATCTCCCCCAGGGGCACGGCATCCTGGGGCTGCTCATCCTGGAACCCAAGCCCCTGAGGCTCCCGGACCTTTCCGAGCACCCCGACAGCTACGGGTTCCCGCCCAACCATCCGCCCATGCATTCCTTCCTGGGCGTCCCCATCCGGGTGCGGGAGACGGTCTTCGGGAACCTCTATCTCACCGACAAGCAGTCCGGCGAGGTGTTCACCGACGTCGACG
>JBIOYN010000441.1:0-6511 GCA_044870155.1 Acidimicrobiia bacterium
CGGCCACGACACGGGGAACAGACATAACTCCGGGTCAGTCTACGGGGGGAAGGCGAGTTCACGGCCGGGAAACAAATGGGTATCCCCAGGTGTGATGAAATTCATGGCCGTGGGGGACCTCTTCGACGACTACCCCGCGGACGCGGCCTTCGACGAGATGTTCGAGCCCACCGGGCCACCCCGCCCGGGGTACCGGGCGCTACATGAAGCCGTGGTGGCCCTGTCGTCCGCCGACCTCGAGGAGCGCTACGCGGTCCGGGACCGCAGCCTCCGGGATCAGGGCATCACCTTTTCCTTCTCGGGCGAGGAGCGCACCTGGCCCCTCGACCTGATCCCCCGCATCATCTCGGCCCAGGAGTGGGCCGTCATCGAGGCCGGGGTCACCCAGCGGGTTCGGGCGCTGGAGGCGTTCCTGGCCGACGTCTACAGCGGAGGCCAGATCCTGGACGACGGCGTCATTCCCCGCCGGCTGGTGGTGACGTCGGAGGGCTTCCTGCGCCAGGCCGCCTTCCTCAACCCTCCCAACGGCGTGCGGGTCCACGTGGCCGGCATCGACGTGGTCCGGGGCGCCGACGGCCGCTTCGTGGTCCTGGAGGACAACCTGCGCGTGCCCTCGGGGATCTCCTACGTGGTCGAGAACCGCCGCACCATGGCCCGGGTCTTTCCCGAGGTGTTCGCCACCCACCGGGTCCGGCCGGTGGCCGACTACCCGGCGCACCTGCTCGGAGCCCTGCGGGCGGCGGCGCCGCCGGGCCGGGACGATCCCACGGTGGTGGTGCTCACCCCCGGCGTGTACAACGCCGCCTACTTCGAGCACGCCTTCCTGGCCCGCCAGATGGGCGTCGAACTGGTCGAGGGCCGCGACCTGGTGTGCCGGGACAACGTCATCTTCATGCGCACCACCGGCGGCGAGCAGCGCGTCGACGTGGTCTACCGGCGCATCGACGACGAGTTCCTCGACCCCATCCAGTTCCGCTCCGATTCCCTCCTCGGCTGTCCCGGGATCCTCAACGCGGCGAGGGCCGGCAACGTGGCCCTGGCCAATGCCGTGGGCAACGGCGTGGCCGACGACAAGGCCATCTATCCCTTCGTGGCCGCCATGATCGACTACTACCTGGGCGAGCGGGCCATCCTCGACACCGTCCCCACCTACCGCCTCGACGTCCCCGAGCATGCCGAGGTGGCCCTCTCCCGGATCGATCAGCTGGTGTGGAAGCCGGTGGCCGAATCCGGCGGCAAGGGGCTCGTCATCGGCCACCAGGCTGACGAGAAGACGCTCGTCGAGCTCCAGGCGACCGTGGCCGCCGACCCCCGGAACTGGATCGCCCAGGAGGTGGTGACCCTGTCCACCTCCCCCACCCACACCGGCCAGCGCCTCGCCCCCCGCCACATCGACCTGCGACCCTTCGCCGTCAACGACGGGAACCAGGTGTGGGTGGTGCCCGGCGGGCTGACCCGGGTGGCGCTGCGGGAGGGGAGCCTGGTGGTCAACTCGTCCGCCGGCGGCGGGTCCAAGGACACCTGGGTGCTGGCCGGCGCCGGCCAGGACCGGGAGACGAGGGAGGAGCGGGAACCGGGCGCCCCCCTGCCCCGGGCCCTGCGGGGCCCGGCTCAGGAGACCGGCCCGGCCTCGGCCGTGGTCCAGCAGCAACAGCAACAGCAGCAGTAGGAGCGGAGGACAAGGCCAATGCTCAGTCGCATCGCCGAAGCGCTGTTCTGGATCGGCCGCTACGTGGAACGGGCCGACGACACCGCCCGCATCCTCGATGTCCACCACCACATCCTCCTGGAGGACCCGTGGGTGGACGAGGAGGCGATCTGCGCCGCGCTCCTCGACGTCATGGGCGTGAACCGGGACATGCTCGCGGCCTCGTCCCGCACCGTGAACGAGATGCTGGCCTACGACGACTCCAACTCCACCGCCATCACGGGAGCGCTGTGGGCCGCCCGGGAGAACGCCCGGGGCGTGCGGGACACCATCAGCTCGGAGATGTGGGAGTGCCTCAATGCCACCTGGCACGCCCTGGCCGAGCGCCGGGCTCTGGCCGGCATCAATCCGTCGCCCTTCTTCCGGTTCGTGAAGGAGCGGGCCGCCCACTTCTCCGGCCTGGCCGAGTCGACCATGAGCCGCGACGAGGCCTGGCGCTTCATGTGCCTGGGCTCGGCGCTGGAGCGGGTGGACATGACCTGCCGCCTGCTCACCGCCCGGTGGACGGACGCCGCCGGCTCCGCCGGGTGGGTCACCACGCTGCGCTGCTGCTCGGCCCACGAGGCCTACCTGCGCACCTACCGGCGGGCGGTGGACACCTCGCTGGCCGCCTCCTTCCTGCTGCTCGACCGGCTGTTCCCCCGTTCCGTGTACTACTCGCTGGCCGTGGCCGAGCGGCGCCTGGCCGAGCTGTCCCCGGGCGCCGAGCGCTACGGCATCGACGACGACGCCCGCCGAGCCGTGGGCAAGGCCCGCACCGAGCTGGAGTTCCGCCGCATCGACGAGCTGCTCGTCGACCTCCCCGCCGTCCTCGCCGAGGTCCAGGCCGCCTGCGCCGAGGCGTCGGCGGCCATCGCCAGCCGCTACTTCCACCACACCCAGCCCGTGCGCTGGATCGCCTAGCCGGAAGCGGAGCCGGGAACATGAAGAACTGGGTCATCCGGGTCGAGCACCACAGCAGCTACCAGTACGAGAGCGAGGTCATCTCGTCTTACAACGAGGCCCGCATGACCCCCCTCACCACCGACCGCCAGCTCACCGTGGACTCCCGCCTGGAGGTGGAGCCCCGGGTGCGGCCGCTCCGCTACCTCGACTACTGGGGCAGCGTGGTCGACGCCTTCGACGTCCAGGCGCCCCACACGGCCCTGTCGGTCGCCGCCCGCTCCGTGGTGGAGACCTACCCGGCTCCGGCGGCGCCCGACGGCGTCGGCTGGGACGAGCTCCGCTCCGACCCGGTCGGCGACCGCTTCTCCGAGTACCTGGGGCCCACGGCCTACGTCCCCCGGGACGCGGAGCTGGCCACCATCGCCGGCTCGCTGGCCGGCGGGTCGCCGGCGGCGGCGGTGGAGCAGGCCGCCGGCTTCGTGGCCTCCCACCTGTCGTACACACCGGGCGTCACCGAGGTGTCCACGTCGGCGGTGGAGGCGTTCGAGGCCGGCCACGGCGTGTGCCAGGACTACGCCCACCTCACGCTGGCGCTGCTGCGCCACATGGGCGTCCCCGCCCGCTACGTCTCGGGCTACCTCCATCCCCGCAAGGACGCCGCCAAGGGCGAGATCGTCTCCGGCGAGAGCCACGCCTGGGTGGAGGCGTGGCTGGGCGACTGGTGGGGGTTCGACCCCACCAACAGGGTGCCCGCCGGGGAGCGCCACGTGATCGTGGGCCGGGGCCGGGACTACGCCGACGTCCCCCCGCTGCGGGGCGTCTACAGCCGGCGGTCGGCCGCCGATGGCGACGCCCTGATCCCCACCGCCGGGGCGGTGGACGTGGAGGTCCGCAACAGCCGCCTGGCATGATCCCCGCCCGAAATCCACATCGCCCTGACCACCCGTCCGCATCGGGGGGTTAGCGTGAACCCCGTGCCCCTCGACGTGGAACGTGTGCTGCTCGCCCGCCCCCGGGGCTTCTGCGCCGGCGTGGAGATGGCCATCAAGGCGTTGGCCTGGATGGTGCGGGTGTTCGAGCCGCCCGTGTACTGCTACCACGAGATCGTCCACAACCGCCTGGTGGTCGACCGCTTCGTGGCCCTGGGCGTGATCTTCGTCGACGATGTCGACGAGGTCCCGCCGGGCGCGCCCCTGATGCTCTCCGCCCACGGCTCCGCCCCCGACGTGGTGGCCGCGGCCCGCCAGCGGGGCCGGTTCGTGGTCAACGCCGTGTGCCCGTTGGTGACCAAGGTCCACCACGAAGCCAAGGTGCGGGCGGGAAAGGGCTACACGATCCTCTACGTGGGCCACGCCGGCCACGACGAGGCCGTCGGGACCCTGGCCGTGGCCCCTGACGCCATCCGGCTCCTGGAGCACGAGGACGACGTCGATGCCGCCCCCGTGGCCGACCCCACCAAGGTGGCCATGCTGGCCCAGACCACCCTCTCGCTCAACGACTGGAAGGGCGTGTTGGACCGGGCCCGGAGCCAGTTCCCCGGCCTGTGGACGGCCACCCGGGACGATCTGTGCTTCGCCACCACCAACCGCCAGGCGGCCCTGTCGGCCATCGCCACCCGGGCCGACGCCGTGGTCGTCATCGGCAGCGCCAACTCGTCGAACACCCTGGCCCTGGTCAAGACGGCGCAGGTGGCGGGCTGTCCCATCGTCCAGCGGATCAACGGGGCGGGCGAGCTCGACGTCGACGCCCTGACCGGAGCCCGGGTGGTGGGAGTGACGGCGGGCGCCAGCGCCCCTGAGGAGATCGTCCAGGCCGTCATCGCCGCCCTTCACCCCCGGGAGGGCGTGGAGGAGGTCGACGTCACCGACGAGGACGAGTACTTCCCCCCGCCCCGGGAGCTGCGCGAGCTCATGCCCGCTCTCGACGCCCTGGCCGCCCTGGCCACGGGCGGGAGCCCGGCGGCGGCCGCCGCTCTCGGCGGCCCCTTCGCCAGCGACCGCACCGTCGACGCCTCCGACACGCTTGCCGGCCTCGGCTGACTTTGTCGGGCTGACTTTGTCGGGCTGATTGTTTTCCGGCCCCGGCGAGGGGCAAGCTACCCGGATGCTCTACGAGACGATCACCCTCGAGACGAAGGACGGGGTGGCCACCCTCACGCTCAACCGTCCCGAGTCCTACAACGCCTTCAACGACGCCATGGGGGAGGAGACGGCCGACGCCCTGGCCGTGGTGGCCGAGGACGAGGGCGCCCGCGCCCTGGTCGTCACCGGCGCCGGCAAAGCGTTCTGCTCGGGCCAGGACCTGAAGTCGATCGAGCCGGGCCGGTCCCTGGGCGACGTGCTGGAGAAGGTGTGGAATCCCGTGCTGAGCCGCCTGTGGGACCTGGAGAAGCCGGTGATCGCCGCCCTCAACGGCATCGCCGCCGGCGCCGGCGCCAGCCTGGCCCTGGCCTGCGACCTGCGGATCGCCGCCGAGAAGGCGGCCCTGTCCGTCGCCTTCACCAAGGTGGCCGTCGTGCCCGACTCGGGGATGACCTGGACGCTCCCCCGCCTGGTGGGGATGGGCAAGGCGCTCGAGCTCGCCTACCTGGCCGACCCCCTCGATGCCGGCACCGCCGAGCGGCTCGGCCTCGTCAACCGGGTGGTCCCGGGCGACAGCCTGGCCGAAGAGGTGGGCGCCCTGGCCCGACGCCTGGCCGAGGGGCCGACCCTCGCCTATGCCCTGACCAAGCGGGCCATGCGCCGGGCCGCCACCTCCACGTTCCCCGAGGCGCTGGAGTACGAGGGTCAGCTCCAGGCCATCGCCGGGGCCAGCGCCGACTACAGCGAGGGCGTGGCCGCCTTCGTGGAGAAGCGTCCCGCCCGCTTCTCGGGGCGATGACGGACGTCAACAACGTCGGCGTCGTCGGCGCCGGCACCATGGGCGCCGGGATCGCCGAAGCCGCGGCCCGGGCGGGGTGCACCGTCTGCCTCCACGACGCCTTTCCCGACGCCGTGGCCCGGGCGGTGGAGCGCATCGGCGGCTCGCTCAAGCGCTCGGTGGAGAAGGGCAGGATGGAGGCCGCCGAGGCCAAGGCCGTGCTCGGCCGTCTCAATCCGGCCAACGACCTCGAGGACCTGGCCGGCTCGGTCGTGGTCATCGAGGCCGCTCCCGAGGACCGGGCCCTGAAGGAGGATCTCTTCCGGCGACTGGACGCCGCCTGCCCCGCCCCCACGGTGCTGGCCTCCAACACGTCGTCGCTGTCGGTCACCACGCTGCAGTCGGCGGTGGCCGACCCGGCCCGGGTGGTGGGGATGCACTTCTTCAATCCGGCGCCGGTCATGCGTCTGGTGGAGGTGGTGGCCGGGGCCCGCAGCGGCGAGCCGGCCCTGGTGGCGGCCGAGGCGCTGGCCCGGCGGATGGACAAGACCCCGGTGCGGGCCTCCGACACCCCCGGTTTCATCGTCAACCGGGTGGCGCGCCCCTTCTACGGCGAGGCGCTGCGGATGCTGGGCGAGGGCGTGGCCGACGTCGACGTCATCGACGACGCCGTGCGGGCGCTGGGCTTCCGCATGGGGCCCTTCGAGCTCATGGACCTGATCGGCGTGGACGTCAACCTGGCCGTCACCCGCTCGGTGTGGGAGGCGATGTTCTACGAGTCCCGTTACCGGCCCCACCCCATCCAGGCCCGCCTGGTGGAGGCCGGCCTCCACGGCCGCAAGACGGGGCGGGGCTTCTACGGCTACGACGACGACGGGAAACGCCTGGAGCCCACCGAGGGCATCGGCCCGGTCGAGGTCAGCGGCCAGGCCCTGCCCCCGGGCCGGGACGAGACGGCGTTGGTGGCCGACCGGCTCTCGCTGCGGGGCGGCGGCGGCATCGCCGCCCGGCTGCTGGCCATGCTCGTCAACGAGGCCGTCTTCGCCGCCGACGACGGCG
>JBIOYN010000442.1:0-3883 GCA_044870155.1 Acidimicrobiia bacterium
ACTTCGAGCTGGTAGCACAGCCGCAGCTCGGCGCGGTCGAGTGCCGTCCGCAGTTCTTCCGCCCGCCGGAGGCGGGCCAGCGTCTTGGCCCGGCTGGCGGGGTTGAAGACGCAGAAGCGGTTCCGCCCGGCGTCCTTGGCTTCGTACATGGCGGCGTCGGCGTCGCGCAGCATGGTGGCCGGGGTGGATTCCGGCTCGCTCACGGCGATGCCGATGCTGGCCGAGACGATGACCTCCTGGCCCTCCACCTCCACCGGGGCGGGCAGGGACTTGAGGATCCGGATGGCGATCTCCTCGGCGCCGGTGGCGCCGTAGAGCCCCTCGCACACCACGGCGAACTCGTCGCCGCCGAGGCGGGCGATGCTGTCGCCCGGCCGCAGGATGCGTCCCAGGCGCTCGGCCACCGCCACCAGGAGCTGGTCGCCGGCGAAGTGGCCCAGCGTGTCGTTCACCGTCTTGAAGCGGTCGAGGTCGATGAAGAGGACGGCCACCACCTGGCCGGCCCGCTCCCGGCGGCGCAGCGCCAGGTCCAGGCGGTCGAGGAACAGCGCCCGGTTGGGCAGGCCGGTCAGGGGATCCTGGAGGGCCAGGCGGGTGAGGGCGGCCTCGGTCGTCTTCTGGGTGGTGATGTCCTGGCAGATGCCGAGGAGGCGCAGGGGCACCCCGTCCTCGTTCTGCACCAGGCGGGCCCGGCTGTGCAGCCAGCGGATGCTGCCGTCGGGCAGCACGATCCGGTACTCGGTGGCCAGAGGCGTGGCGGAGCGCAGCGTCTCTTCGATCGCCCCCTGGGCCAGGCGCCGGTCGTCGGGGTGGACCCGGCGGATGTAGGCGTCGTAGGTGGCCTCGAAGCTGCCGGGGTCGACGCCGAAGATCCGGAACAGCTCGTCGGACCACCGCACCCGGTCGCTGCTGATGTCCCATTCGAAGCGCCCCAGGTGGGCGATCTCCTGGGCCTCCCGGAGCGTGTCGTCGCTCTCCGACAGCGCCTGGATGATCCGCAGCTTGTCGGTCACGTCCCGGGCCACGACGAGCTCGAGGATCTGGCCGCCGGTGACCACCGTCGCCGTGCGCACCTCGGCCTGGACCACGGTCCCGTCCTGTCGCCGATGGCGGTGGACCCCGCCCCGCCACGGCAGGTCAGGGGTGGCCAGGGCCACGTCGACCTCTCGGGAGGGCAGGGCGGAATCGGCCTCCAGGGCCAGGAACTCGTCCCGGGTGTACTGGTACTGCTCGAGGGCGGCGGCGTTGACGTCGAGCAGCTCCCGGGTCTCGGCGTCGCAGATCCACATGGGGAGGGGGCTGGCCTGGAAGAGGGCGTGGTAGCGGCTGTCGCCTTCGGCGGAGGAGGGCGCGGGCCGGAGCAGCTCCTCGATGGCCGCGGCCAGGGACGGCACGGGGGCAGCGCCCGCGGTCACATCCACCTGGCTTGTGGCGTTGTCGTCCACGCCCGTCTCGTCTCACCCCTCTGACAGCTGTCATTAAGAGAGTCGTGACCAGCTGGTATCCCGGCAATGGCCCGTTGGGACCATTTGGCCGTTCGGGGGGACTAGTCGGGAACGATTCGGCCGACTGGTCCAACCCGGACGCGCTGCCGGAGGCGCCGGGTGAGGGTCAGGTAGGCCGTCCCCCACAGGACGCCCACGCCGGCCAGGGCCAGGGTGGGCGGCCGGGGCCCGGTGTGCTCGGCCACCGCTCCCGCCACCAGCAGCGACGCGCTCATGGACAGCGTGACGAGGGCGAAGTCGGCGGCAAAGATCCGGCCCCGGATCTGGTCGGGCGTGGCCCGCTGGAGCCCGTAGGTGGACAGGGTCCACTGCATCCCGCCGCCGATGTGGGCGATGCCGACCCCGAGGGCGGCGATGCCCAGGGCGCCGGCGCTGCCCGCCACCAGGTAGCCCATGCCGAACACGAGTCCGGCCAGGCCGCAGGCCAGCAACACCCCGTCGAGGCCCCGCTCGGCCAGGCGCCTGGCCAGGAGCGGCCCCAGCAGCACACCTGCGCCCCGAGCTCCGAGCAGGAGGCCGGTGGCGCCGTCGCCACCCCCGAAGGAGTCGGTGGCCAGGAGCGCCAGCATCCCCACCGTCCCGCCGCCGAGGCCGAAACCCAGCTTGGAACCGAGGAGGGCGGCCACCACCGGGTTGCCCCGGGCGTAGCGGAGGGCTTCGGCGGTGTCGGCCAGGGGCCGCATGGGTGCCCGGGGCCCGTCGCTGCTGGCCCGGGCCTGGGTGGGACGGGTGAGCGACCGGATGAGGAAGGCGGCCACCAGGAACGTGCCGGCATCGGCGGCGAAAGCGGCCTGGCGCCCGAAGGCGACGGTGAACAACCCGCCCACTGCCGCTCCGACCGCCAGCATGGCCCCCCAGGTGCTGGCCATCATCACTGCGGCCAGGGGCAGGTCTTCGGGATCGACGAGGTTGGGCAGGGCGGCCTGGGAGGCGGGCATGAAGAAAGCGCCGAGGCCGGAGATGAGGCCCTGGGCCACGAAGGCGAAGGCCACCGGCCCCGAGGTGGCGGCCAGGAACAGCCCGGCGGCGGCGGCCTGGGTCAGGGACACCACCACCATGAGGGTGCGCCGGTCGAAGCGGTCGGCGGCCGGCCCGGCCAGGGGGGTGAGCAGGAAGGCGGGCAGCGTCTGAACCACGAACACGGCCGAGGCCGCCGCCTCCGAGCCCGTGCGGTCGTGCACCAGGCCGAGCATGGCCACGGTGGCGAACCAGTCGCCGGCGAAGGAGACGATCTGGGCGAAGAACAGCGCCCGGAAGTCCCGGTTCCGTCGGAGAAGCGAGATCACGCGGCCAGGGCGATGAGCGTCTGTCCGATGGCGGTGGCGACGTACTTCGGCTGGTGGGCCACCTGCACCCAGGTGAATCGCAGGACTCGCCAGCCGTAAGGGACGAGCCCGTTCTGGCGGACGAAGTCCTTGGCCATGGCGCGGGGTGTCCCGTGCGTCTCCCAGCCGTCGACCTCGATGGCGAGCCGGAGCTCCGGATAGGCGAAGTCCACCTCGGCCAGGAAGCGGCCGGCCGGATCGTGGACCGGATGCTGGAACACGGCGGGCGGCAACGCCGCCTGCTTGAGGAGCCGGGCCATCCGGGGTTCCAATTGCCCGTCCGCCGGTTCCCGGCCGAGAGCGCGTTCGTTCAGGATCGTCCCCACCACACCGGTCCCGTTCCGGCCGTGGCGGGACAGCTCGGTCAGGATCCGCTCCACGCCGGCGATGTTGATGAGCCGGCGGGTCAGGGCCCGGTCCAGGGCGTCCTCCACCTGTGCAGGAGGCAGGACGGCCCCGAGGTCGACGATGGTCCGAGCCGGCTTGGTGACCGGAAACCCCTTCCACCGGCTGATGTGATGGGCGGCGAGATCACCGGACCGGTGCACGGAGACACCGAGGAGACGGGGGGACTGTCTTCTGGGCACGGTGATCTCCAGCTCCTCGTTGTCGAGGATCCCCCACACGCGTGCCGCGGCGCGATGCGAGACCGCGGCCTCGGCTCCGGCGGCGAGAACGGCCGCCATCTGGGAACGTTCCCATGAGGCAGCCGAGCCGGCGAAGGCGTACACACCGGGATGGAGTTTGACCAGCCGGCCCGTCCTCACCTGGTGGTGCAAGGTGGAAGGGGGAAGGCCGCAGGCAGTTGCTTGTGCGGCCGTGAACACCCCGTACTGGCGGGCGGCGAGCTCAACAAGCGATCGGTGCAACTGGCGCTCTCCTCATCTGGGCGCAGAATTTCCAACATGTTGGAAAATCTGCGCCGAGATCCGGTTGGAGCGCTTCAGTTTGGCGGGCGGCCGTGGAGGTTGCGAACGGTTTCGATGGTGTCGCCCTCGCCGAGCCGGCGCTCGGTGGCCCGGGCGGCGAGCTCGGACCGGCGGCTCATCCCGA